>JAKACW010000024.1 GCA_021821045.1 Pseudomonadota bacterium | reverse complement strand
GTATCCACTTCCGCGTGCTGGCCAAGATCCTGCGCCTCTCCGGCGGCGACCACCTCCACTCCGGCACCGTCGTCGGCAAGCTGGAAGGCGACCGCGCGGCGACGCTGGGCTGGATCGACATCATGCGCGACAAGTTCATTAAAGAAGACCGTTCACGCGGTATCTTCTTCGATCAGGACTGGGGCTCCATGCCCGGCGTATTCCCGGTCGCATCCGGCGGTATCCACGTATGGCACATGCCCGCACTGGTCGCGATCTTCGGCGACGACGCTTGCTTGCAGTTCGGCGGCGGCACCTTGGGTCACCCGTGGGGCAACGCAGCAGGCGCCGCGGCTAACCGCGTCGCTCTCGAAGCCTGCGTCGAAGCCCGCAACCAAGGCGTGCAGATCGAAAAAGAAGGCAAAGCCATCCTCACCAACGCGGCTAAGAGCAGCCCCGAGCTCAAGATCGCCATGGAAACGTGGAAGGAAATCAAGTTCGAATTCGACACCGTCGACAAGCTGGACGTTGCTCACAAGTAATGTCTTGGGCGAGGCGGAACGTCTCCGCCTCGCCGCTTGATTCGGACTTCTAACTGACAAGATCATATTGCAGAGGACTTTTTACAATGAGTGAAATGCAAGACTACAAATCGAGCTTGACCGATGCGGCCAGCCGCAAGTTTGAGACCTTCTCTTACCTGCCGGCAATGAGCGCCGATCAGATCAAGAAGCAGGTGAGCTACATCGTGAGCAAGGGCTGGAACCCGGCTATCGAACACACCGAGCCGGAAAACGCCTTCGACCACTACTGGTACATGTGGAAGCTGCCGATGTTCGGCGAAACCGACGTCGAGAAAATCCTGGCTGAAGCTGCCGCCTGCCACAAAGCGCATCCCAACAACCACGTGCGCTTGGTTGGCTACGACAACTTCAAGCAGTCTCAAGGCGCTGCCATGGTTATCTACCGCGGCAAGACCGTCTAATCCTGGCCAAGGGATGTCAAAAATGAACCCCTGGCCGGTGCAAGCTGGCCAGGGGTTTTTGTTTGGATGAATGCGACGACTAGCTATTGATCGAGGAAGGTGTACACCATGAGCGCGAACATCGAACAATACAAGATTAAGAAGGAACCCTTTTATAAAGCAGTCGGCACCGAAGTCGAGCTGTACGAAGCGGCCTACGCGGCACGCATGCCGATGATGCTCAAAGGTCCGACCGGTTGCGGCAAATCTCGTTTTGTCGAATACATGGCCTACCGCCTCGGCAAACCGCTCATCACCGTCGCCTGTAACGAAGACATGACCGCGTCCGATCTCGTTGGCCGCTTCTTGCTCGACAAGGACGGCACGAAATGGCAAGACGGTCCGCTCACCACGGCGGCGCGAATCGGCGCAATTTGCTACCTCGATGAGGTCGTGGAAGCCCGCCAAGACACGACGGTCGTCATTCACCCGCTGACGGATCACCGCCGCACCTTGCCGTTGGACAAGAAAGGCGAGCTGATCGCCGCCCACCCCGATTTTCAGTTGGTCATCTCCTACAATCCCGGCTACCAAAGCCTGATGAAGGACCTTAAACAATCGACCAAGCAGCGCTTTGGCGCCATGGACTTCACCTACCCGGAAGCCGAACTCGAAACTGAGATCGTCGCTAAAGAAACCGGCGTGGACGCTAGCATTGCCGGCAAGCTCGTGCAGATCGCCCATCGCGCCCGCAACCTCAAGGGGCATGGCCTCGATGAAGGCATTTCGACCCGTTTGCTGGTCTATGCCGGTCAGTTGATCGTCAAAGGCATCGACCCGGTCGCCGCCTGCACCATGACCATGGTCACCCCGCTCACCGACGATCCCGACATGCGCGATACGCTAAACGCAGCGGTGCAGACGTTTTTCAGTTAAGGAGAAAGCGATTCGCAAGATTCGCGAGCATGCTCGCGAAATGGCCCGCGCAAGGGTTCACGACGAAACGCGCAATCAATCTTAAAAACGGGCGACTATGACGATCGATCGAGACAGCTACAGAGAAATCTTCGAGGCGACGGCGCCGGAGCTGAAAAAAACCTTCGACGCCACATTCCAGGAAGCCGCGCGGGTCATGTCACCGGCGGGGCTGCACGAGTACCTCGAAGGCGCCAAAGGACTGTGCAATCTCGGCCGCGGCGGCAACCTCGTCGCAAGCTTCCTGCAGGAGATGCCGGCCGTCGTTAAGGAATGCGGCGAAGACATCATCCGCGACTGCCTCAACGCGGCGTTGAAGCTGTCCTCCATGACCTCCGGCGAAGTCATCGCTTTATTGTTTTCCAGTTTGCCGACCGCCGCCCGGCGCTTGGGCGATCCCGAACTGCTGCGCGGCTATCTGCAATTGATTCACCAGTTGTCCGCCAAGGCCCCGCGCGGGCTGCGGCCGATGCTGGTCCGCATTGACGAGTTGCTGTCGAAACTCACGCTCAGCGGCCTGAAGCGCTGGGCGAACTTTGGCGCCGAAGCGTATCGCCGCGACCTCAACAACCTGGTGAAATACTTCGCACTTGAAACCCAAGACTCCTTGTCTGTGCTGCAGAAGGAACGCCGCGGCACGTTGTTCGTCGACACGCAGCGCAAGCTGAATTTTTATTTGCGCGCGCTGTGGGGACGGGATTTCTTTTTACGGCCCGCCGCCGCCGATCACGAAGGATTCAAGCCCTATATCGAGTACAACGTCGTTCATCTACCCGACGCGGTCGATGCCATCGTCGACGTGCCCGGACTGGAACTGTATCGCGCCATGGTGGCCCATATGGCGGCTCACGTCTGTTACACGCGCAAAGCGATTTCCGCCGAGGCGCTCAGCCCGGCGCAAATGTTTTTTATCGGCCTGCTGGAAGATGCGCGGGTCGAGTACAACGCCTGCCAAGCCTTCCCCGGCTTGTACAAGCTGTGGAAAAAGCTGCTCGACATCCAGCACGAGTGCGCCATTGAACACTCAACGGTCGTCGACCTCGAGCACATCGCCCATATGCTGCTCGACCCAACCGTCACGTCGCCGGACCAACAAGTCAGCGCGCTGGTGCGCAAGTTCCACGACAACATCGAACACAACAAGCATGACGGCGACTTCTCCTGGCACATGGGAATCGAGCTGTTCAATATATTCAGCGCGCGACGCGACGTGCCGAGTCTACGCATCCTGGAATCGATTCGCATCCCCTATCGGGACGATAATCGCTTCGTCTGGGAATTCAACGAAATCAACTGGGAAGCCGGCGCCGAATACCTACCGGCGAGTCAACGCCAGGTACGCAAGTACGTCAGCGCCGTTGAAATGGCCAATGAAACCGATTGCGAACTGGCCGGCGACGACGCGCAGGAAATCTGGATCTGCGAAACCGAGTTGTTTCCGTACGAAGACCAAGGCGTCAGCTACAACCAAATGTGGGGCAAAGAACCGGCGTCGGATCCGTTCCACTATCAGGAGTGGGACTATCAGGTTCAACTGCATCGGCCGGATTGGGTGACGCTCTACGAGAAGCGCCAACCCAAAGGCGATCCGGAAGACATCGATCGCATTCTCGACGAGTACAAGCCGATCGCGTTTCGCATCAAGCAGATCATCGATCTGCTGCAACCCGAAGGCGTGCAGCGCGTGCGCAACATGGAGGACGGCGATGAAATCGACATCAACGCCGCGGTAGACGCGATGATCTCCATTCGCATGGGCCACCAGCCGAACCCGCGCATCACCATGCGCAACGTGATCAAGAATCGCGATCTCGCCGTGCTGGTCTTGCTGGATTTGTCCGAGTCAACCAACGAGCTGGTCGAAGGCAGCGACAAGTCCGTGCTGCAGCTGACCAAGGAAGCAGCCACGCTGGTGGCGACGGCAATCAACGGCATCGGCGATCCTTTCGCGGTGCACGGCTTCGCGTCCGACGGCCGCCACGACGTGCAGTATTTTCGCTTCAAGGACTTCAAGCAAAAGTTCGACGATGAGGTGAAATCGCGCCTGGCCGGGATGCAGGGTAGCCTTTCGACACGCATGGGCGCGGCGATGCGCCATGCGGCACAACATTTACTCAAGCAGCCGGAGCGGCGCAAGTTGCTGCTCATCGTTACGGACGGCGAGCCGGCGGACATCGACGAGCGCGATCCGCAGCATCTGCGCCACGATACGAAAAAGGCCGTTGAAGAACTCTACTCTAAAGGCGTGATGACCTATTGCCTGACGTTGGACCCCAACGCCGACAACTACGTTAAGCGCATTTTCGGCACCAACAACTACACCATCATCGACCACGTGCAGCGACTGCCGGAGAAGCTACCCACCTTGTTCGCCAGCCTGACCAAGTAATATATATATGAAATGCATTGTGGCGGGGCGACATCGGCGCCGTCCGCAGCGCAGGCGATTCACCCTATTGTGAGCAGCACTTTTTTTGGGTCGCACGGATCTTGGCAGCATATACGCAGAAGTGAGCAGCCCGTCGCACCGGAAATTCCGGCGAACCTAAATCGTTGCGCCACTTGACCAAGCGTATCCGGTCCTCTAGGATTGGCCGGCAAGGACTAGATGTAGTGGTTGTCGAACGCGTCGACCGCAAGATGGCGCGGCGGGTTGAGAGATCCATCGATCCGATCTCAAACCGGAGACAGCGCTTACCCGCCCGATGTCCAAGGGAAGTTTGGCACGAGGACACGTGATGACCGCAAGGACGCTCAAGATAAAGATTAAGCTTGGCAACGGCGACGCCGGTGCCGAAGCGGATATCGATTCCCGCCCAAGAGGGCGCCGCACTACCGAACCTACGCTGCGAACGGTGCCAGGCGCACAGGATGTAGCCCACCCAAACCGAAACTCTGTACCCAGCTCGTCAAGATCGGCTTTAACCGGTCGCGCCCTATCCGCGGTCGGCGCTGCAGTGCTCCTGCTTGGCGTGCTCGTGATCGTGATGCGCGGCGGCACCGACGAACTCGAAACTCAACCAGCGGCCGTTGCCCCCGTTGCGGCGCAAGCCAGCGACGAAACTACCGGCAAGGTGCAAGCCGAAACGCCGACGAACCCCGCCGCGCCATTGCGCACACCGGCAGACGCAACAGCGCAACAAGCGGAGCAACAGTCGAGAGACAACGCAACCGCCGCGCAGCAGACCAAGCCGGCCACCGTCGCTGAACTCCGCGCAGACAGCGGCCGAGCGCCGGCGGTATCGTCCGACAACGTCGCGCGCGCCCAGCTAACGTCCGCATTAACCAACCGGGAGCCGACCGATCGATTGGGCGACGCCATCGCGGCGGAGTCCGAAGGCGTGAAACAAGTGTTTTTCTTTACGGAATTGCGCAAGCTCGCCGGCCAGCGGATCACCCACCGCTGGGAGTTCGCGGATGAAACCGTCGCCAACGTCACGTTCCGAGTTGGCAGTGACCGATGGCGCGCCTCCTCGAGCAAATACCTCGGCGCGAAACAGACGGGTCAATGGCGCGTCAGCGTCGTGGCGGAGGACGGCAAGGTGCTACACACCACCGAATTTTCTTACGGCAACAACTCACAGCAATAGACACACGCTCGACCACGTTTGCAGGGTGAGTCGGCGAATGAAGTGATCGATCGTGTTGCTTATGGCAGCGCTTGCTTCGTACAATAGCAGCAGCCATGAGGCGCTCCCGTTACGGGCACAACGGCAAGGACGGCACCAGCAAGGATGAAGACAGTATTGACGGCGGGCCAGGCTGAAATAACTGACCTATTCGTGCCGAAAGAACACAAAGCGGCCCTTGATCTCAAAGGGTCGGTGTTTACTCTCACCGTCTTGCGGCTGCACACCAACGACCTCACCGACATCGAATCCGAACTGAAGGGTAAGATCGCCCAAGGTCCGCGGTTTTTCGAGGATGCGCCCGTGGTCATCGACGTCGAGCCGCTAAAAGAGGCGGGGCTGGAGTTGGATTTTTCGCCCTTCATTACACTTCTGCGCGAGTTGCGATTGATTCCGGTTGGCGTGCGACATGCCACACCACCGCAGCAGGAGGCCGCGAAGCGAGCTGGCCTGGCGCTGATGAAAGGCGGCGCAATCCGGGACCTGCCGTCGCAGAAAGCCTCGACTCCCGAATCGGACGCAAAATCGGCCGAAGCAACAACGACCACCCGCCAGCACAAAATCGAAAAGCAAGCCGAGAGCGAAACAGCCCCGGTGCCCACGATCACCAAGGTAATCTACCAGCCCATTCGCTCGGGACAGCAGATTTACGCGCGCGGCGGCGACCTCATCGTGCTCGCGGCGGTAAACGCGGGGGCGGAAATCGTCGCCGACGGCAACATTCACGTGTACGCCCCGTTGCGCGGGCGCGCTTTGGCCGGGGTTACAGGAGACCGCACGGCCCGCATCTTCTGTCAAAACATGGGTGCGGAACTGGTGTCGATCGCGGGCCATTACCGCGTGTTCGAGGACAATGTTCCGGACGCGGTGCGGCACAAAGCGGTACAGATTTACTTGGACGAAAGCGAACAACTCAAAATCGAGCCGATGGGCGGGTAAGGCTGGGGCGGCGCGCATCGCGCGGCCGACATCGACAATTTTAGACCGATAAGGAGACAACGTTGGCAAAGGTAATTGTAGTCACCTCGGGCAAAGGCGGGGTTGGAAAAACCACGACAAGCGCAAGTGTGGCCAGCGGGCTTGCCCAACGCGGCAAAAAGACCGTGGTCATCGATTTCGACATCGGTTTGCGCAACCTTGATCTGATATTAGGCTGCGAAAGACGCGTCGTGTATGACTTCGTCAATGTCATTCAGAAGGAAGCCTCGCTCAAGCAGGCGCTGATTCGAGACAAGCATTGCGACACGCTATCCATTCTGCCCGCCTCGCAAACACGCGATAAGGAAGCCCTTACCCGTGAAGGCGTCGGCGAAGTGCTGGAAGAGCTCAAGCAGACTTTCGACTACATCGTTTGCGACTCCCCCGCAGGAATCGAACGTGGCGCGGTCATGGCGCTGTATTACGCCGATGAAGCCTTGGTCGTTACAAACCCAGAAGTCTCTTCGGTGCGTGACTCCGATCGGATATTGGGCATTCTGTCGGCGAAATCGAAACGCGCCGAGGAAGGTCAAGAGACCCCTATCAAAGAGCACTTGCTGGTGACGCGCTACTCTCCAAAGCGCGCCAGCCTGGGCGAGATGTTGAGCATCACCGACGTGCAAGAGCTGCTGGGTATCCCGCTGGTTGGCGTGATCCCGGAATCAGAATCCGTTTTGCAGGCATCGAACGCCGGTGTCCCCGTGATACACGATCAGACCAGCCCTAGCGGTCAAGCCTATCAAGATGTCGTGGCCCGTTTGCTTGGGGAAAGCCGCCCCATGCGCTTCTTGGAAGAAGAGAAGAAGGGTTTTCTCAGCCGACTTTTTGGGACCTAAGCTATGAGCATATTGGACTACTTATTGCGACGACCAAAACGCACCGCCACGGTGGCCAAGGACCGGCTGCAGATTATTCTGGCGCGGGAACACAGCGACAGGGATGGCCCCGATTTTCTGCCCCAAATGAAACGCGACTTGCTGGAAGTGGTGGCCAAGTACGTGAACATTGATTTGGATCAAGTCCAGGTCAATTTAGACCGCGATGGCGAGTGCGACATTCTGGAGCTGAACATCATGCTGCCCGAGGCGGAAGCCATGGCCAAACAGGCCGCCGCGCGCTAACGGCGCACAAGAAATAATAGCAGACAATTCAAAAGGTTGGACATCATAGGCAATGCCTGTGATGTCCACCGAACCCGTCCGTGAGTCCTCTCCCCCGCCGATTACGAAAGACTACGATCTAGACGAAGCATCGCCAACTGTGTCTATACTTACCATACCCTCCAACCAGGGGGGCCGGTTGACGGTTCGAGAGGTTGTTGATTCGGCCGTTTTTATTGTGTCTTGAAGTGCAAAGTGAGTCTCTAAAAATGCTTAAGTCTATCTACGTTGGCAACCTGCCATACACCACGTCCGAGGATGAACTGCGCGGCATGTTCGGCGCCCACGGCACCGTTCATTCAGTCAAGCTAATCACGGATCGCGAGACGGGTCGTCCGCGCGGCTTCGGGTTTGTGGAAATGGAACAGGACGCAGCGCAGTCAGCGATCGACGCGCTTAACGGCAAGGACATCGGAGGACGCCCCCTGCGGGTTAACCTCGCCCAAGAAAAACCATCACGGCCACCGCGTCCACGCCGTTAACAAGCAGCGAACAAACCGGATTTTGAAATCTGCACACGGCGCGTGACTTAACGTCACGCGCCGTGCTTTCCATTTTGCCTCTCCCTCTCTTCGACGGCCCGCGATTTGCATCGGTACACCCAGGTGCTGGCTTTGGATTCTCACCCGTCGGTCGATAATGAGTTTGAATCCTAGGTCGTTTCTTCTTATCCACGCGCAACTTACGCGCCAAAGCGGGGCTAGCTGTCATGAATAATTTCGGGGTTCCTGTCATCATTTTGACGACCGTCGTGGCGCTAGTTTTGGCGCTTGCGTTATCCAACTCCACTTCTCAAATGGAAGAGGCGCGCTACACCGTGCCCTATTCCGAGTTTCTGTCCAAACTGGACCGCGGCGATCTCAGCCGGGTTCATCTCGACGAAGGCATCGTTTACGGCTACACAACCGACAGCACGCCGATACGCGCTTACGCGCCCAATGATCCGGGCCTTATGGGCGACTTGATCAAACACAACGTCGTGATAACCGCAGCCCGCAAGAAAGAGCCCTCCTTCCTTGGCAGCCTGCTGGTATCGTGGCTCCCCTTTATTATTATCATCGCACTGTGGATCTACTTTCTTCGCCGCTCGCAAGGCGGCGGCGCAGGCGGCGCTTTTCGCTTCGGCAAGACCACCGCCAAGACCTTCACTGCCGGCCAAGTAAATGTCACGTTCAACGATGTTGCGGGCGTCGACGAAGCCAAGGAAGAAGTCGCTGAGATCGTCGACTATCTGCGCGATGGCGAACGCTTCATGAAAGTCGGTGGCCGCATCCCACGCGGGGTCCTTATGGTCGGCCCGCCCGGTACCGGCAAGACGCTGCTGGCCAAAGCTATCGCCGGCGAAGCCAAAGTTCCGTTCTTCTTTATCTCCGGCTCGGACTTCGTCGAAATGTTCGTTGGTGTCGGCGCTTCACGCGTACGCGACTTATTCGTCGAAGCCAAAAAAGCCGCCCCGTGCATTGTATTCATCGATGAAATCGACGCTGTCGGCCGCAAGCGCGGTTCCGGCGTTGGCGGCGGCAATGATGAACGCGAACAAACGCTCAACCAATTGCTGGTCGAGATGGACGGCTTCGAAGGCAACGAAGGCATCATCGTCATTGCCGCGACCAATCGTCCTGACGTGCTCGACAAAGCGCTGCTGCGCCCCGGTCGATTCGACCGCCAAGTGACGGTTCCACTGCCCGACATTCGCGGCCGCGAACACATTCTGCGCACCCACATGCGCAAAATTCCCCTCACCCCCGGCGTCGATCCCACCACGATCGCGCGCGGCACACCCGGCTTTTCCGGTGCCGACTTGGCGAACCTGGTCAACGAAGCCGCCTTGTTCGCCGCCAGGGCCCGCCGCGATCACGTCACCAATGAAGACTTCGAACGCGCAAAGGACAAGATTCTCATGGGTGCCGAGCGACGCTCCATGGTGATGAGCGACTACGAGAAGAAGCTCACCGCTTACCACGAAGCCGGACATACCATCGTCGGTCTGAGCGTTCCGGAGCACGATCCTGTGCACAAAGTAAGCATCATTCCCCGCGGCCGCGCCTTGGGCGTGACCATGTACCTGCCGGAAGAAGACCGGGTGAGTTACAGCAAGCGCCGCCTGGAAAGCCAATTGGCCAGCTTGTTCGGCGGCCGCATCGCCGAGGAAATTGTGTTCGGGCCCGATGCGGTAACGACGGGCGCATCGAATGACATCCAGAGGGCGACCGAACTTGCAACCAATATGGTCAAACGCTGGGGATTGTCGCGCATTGTCGGTCCCCGCGCGTTCATGGAGGAAGACGGCCCCGGCTATCTTGGCGGTTCATACAACGAGCACCAAGTTTCGGCGAGCACGGCGGAAGCGATCGACAAGGAAATCGCCACCTTGATCGAAACGAATTACAAGCGCGCGCAAGAGGTACTCGAGGAAAAAGCCGAGATCCTGCATAGCATGGCGGAAGCTTTGGTGGAGTATGAAACGCTGGACAAGCAGCAAGTCGAAGACATCATGGCCGGCAGGCCGCCGCGTCCGCCCCAGAGCAGCGGCGGCAAGAAGGCCCGTAAACCGCGTGACGACATGCCTTCGCTGGAGCCGGCGGTTAATCCTTAGCCCACCGCAGCGGCAACACAGGATGTAACGATGAGACTACTTGCGCTTCCGATCCTGGCTTGTCTTGTTTGGTCGGCCGCCGCAGCGGCGGCCGACCAAACGGCCTGTCCCGCGGGATTGGTGTCGGGAAAATCCCTCGACGATGAATTCGGCGCCGGCACACAAGCGAACACGCGCTGCCTCAAGCACCGAACAAAGGTCAAAGTCGTCATTCAGATCAACAATCTTTACCAGAACGGGCCTAACGGTCAGCCCTACTTTCTAAAACAAATCAAACAAGCGATTCTGGATTATGAAGTGACCCACGGCATGCGCCGCGGAGTTGACTACGAGATCGCGGCTATCGTTTTCGGAGATGGGGCGCCGCTGGCACTGAACAACGACGCCGCCGAGCGGCATTCATTGGAAAACCCATTCCAGCCCATGGTCAAGGAACTCATGGACATGGGTGTCGAATTTTACTTCTGCCAGAATACCGGGCGCCGCCTAAAAGTTCAGCACAAACATGTCTTGCCTGGGTTCAAATACGTCACGGCCGGCTTAACGGCTATGGTCGATTTTCAGAAAGACGGCTACTTCCCGCTGACGTGGTAGCAATCGCCCGAGAGAAAACTCGGCAACCGAAGTGTTGGATAGACGACGCGCTCAAGTCGATCCGCCTCGTTAAAGATCTTCGCGTGCAATCGGCGTGGAGGATTCATTCTGCCCGCTACTCATGGTCTCGCCATATCCGTTGGCGACCCGATCCACCGCCGGGTCTGCGTCGCCACTGAACAAGTACTCACGCGTGCGTAAGACGAATTGATGGATCCACTTATCAGGGATGAAGAGCTTGTCACTGTCCATAAATCCACCTTTAGAATTGTAGTTAACATCGTTTCGTGTAAGAGGATCATCCAACAAAAAAGTTCACGAAGTTAAGCAGTTGAACTTTACGCCGACACGCCCAATCTAACGCAATGCGAGAAAACCATAAGGTAGTTTGGTTACCTTACGATGACGCACGGTTAGGAGCAAGTGGTTCGTATCATGGCGTGGCAGGATAAAAGCGGTGCCGAAAGCTCAGTGACGCACTGCATCGTCGCGGCAAAAAATCGCGCGCGCGCAGGTGGATGGGCATCCAACCGTAACGGCCGCACAAATTCCCAAGCCGCCACGGCCGTCCGCTCCGACGCAATTTCGACGGCTGTATTGGACGCATTGGACGACGCCGTCCTGTTGCTAGACACAGACAACAAAATAACCCGGCACAACGCCGCCGCCGCAGAACTTGTCAACGCCAGCGAAGGCGCCTTGATGCTCGATCTGTTCGGGAGCGACGGCGAACAGCGACGACTCATTGCGAGGCTGCTCGACAAAGCGCGTCGCGGCCCCACGCATACGGAGGTGACAGTTGCTCGTTCTCCCAAGCATGAGCCCGTTGAATTCACGTTGACGCTAAAACCGCTGCCTTCAACCGGACAGCGAGTGGCAATTTTGCGCGACGTCAGCCGCGAAAAGCGCAATGAACGCGCACTGCGCGAATTGGCAACGCGGGATGAACTCACGCGGTGCTACAACCGTCGTTACTTCATCTCGGCCCTTGAAGCGGAGATCGAGCGGCAACGACGTTACGGAAAACCCGTGACGTTGCTATTGATCGACATTGATCACTTCAAGCGGGTCAACGATACATACGGCCATGCGGTAGGTGATGCCGCATTGGCGGCCCTTGCGGCGGTAGGCGCAAGTATTTTTCGCGACAGCGATGTGTTCGCTCGTTTGGGCGGCGAAGAATTCGGCGTGCTGCTGCCCGAAACCAACGTCGAACACGGTGAAATTATCGCCGAGCGCTTTCGCAAGCAGCTTCGCGACAGCGTTATACCGGATGCTCCCGCGGACTTATTCCTTACTGTGAGCATTGGCGTCACGCCCGTCCGAACCATCATGACGCCGACGACGGCCTTAAAAGCCGCCGACAAAGCGCTGTACCGCGCCAAAAACACCGGGCGCAATCGCGTGGTTACCTGTCACGCGGCCTAGCCCGCTTCTCGAAGTAGCCCACCAAACCGATATCTCTCTCGAGGCGATCCTGCGCGAGGACTCAGGATGATTGGCGGCCCGGCTCTATCCAGCCGATAACGTCGATATGCTTAGACGAGAAACCAAGGACAAACTAATCCCCATTGCGTTGGGACTGTTGATTGTCGGGCTGAGCTTCGGCGCGTCTCAAAGCGAATCGCCGTTCATCAAGCAATTCCTCTTGCGGCTCGAAGGCGTTATTTACGATGTACGCATGGGCCTTCTCCCGATTGAACGAGCCCCCTCCGATGACAGCATCGTCATTGTCGCCATCGATGAACAAAGCCTCTCCGAAATCGGCCGCTTCCCGTGGCCGCGGCGCACGATCGCCCAGCTCAACAATGCGCTATTCGAGGACGGTGCTGTCGTCGTTGGCTACGACGTCATCTTCTCGGAACCGCAAATCAATTACGCCACGGCGGTACTCGACGCGCTGGGCGAGACCGCGGCGGCGCAAACACGCGATGACCTGCAAGCGCTCATCGTCGACTTTGACGACGATGAGCAGTTCGCGGCCTCGCTGGCAAACCGCGATGTTGTCTTGGGCTACCTGTTCCACGACGAACCCAATCCTCGGCCCGGCGCGCTGCCCGCACCGCTGCTGGAGCAAAACACTCTACCGTGGCCGGTCACCCAGATCACCAGCCTCCGCTCCTACACCACCAACGAACACCGCCTGCAAAGCGCAGCGGCCGGAAACGGCTTCATGACAACCTTACCTGACCTCGACGGCGTTATGCGCCGCACGCCTTTGTTGATGCACTTCGACGGCAAGCTTTACGGCAGCCTGTCCGAGGAGATGGCTCGCTTGTATTACTTGATAAACGACATCGAGATCAGAACCGGAGCGATCGGCGATGTCGCCACGCCGGAGTCCTTGCATTTCGGATCAGTCAGCGTCCCCATCGACGCGAGCGGTCGCGCGCTCATTCCCTACCGCGGCCCGTCGCCGTCTTTCCGCTACATATCCGCCTCCGACGTGCTAAATGGCAAACTACCTCCCGAAACGTTCACCAACAAACTCGTCCTGGTCGGCGCCACGGCGCTCGGCCTCGGGGACGTGGTCGCTACGCCTTTGCAGAGCATTTACCCCGGGGTCGAGATCCACGCCAGCATGCTTGCGGGGATTCTCGCCGAGAATTTTCCCATGGCTCCACGATGGGCCGACGGCGTCAACCTGATGCTACTGACATTGGGCGGCGCCGTGCTGGCGATTGTCCTGCCCCTACTCAGTCCACTGTGGCTGGTCGCCCTTTCGCTCGCCGTCATCGCCACGCTGACGGGCATCAACGCGTGGTTCTGGAGCGAGCAGCAACTGGCGCTCGATCTGGCGCTCCCATTGCTGCAAGTGGGCGTGCTGGCCGCGCTCAACATCAGCTTTGGATTTGTGAAAGAAGCCGGGCGACGACGTGCTCTGAAAAGCATGTTCGGCCACTATGTCCCGCCGCAGCTCGTCGACATCATGATGAACGAAAACGAGGACTTCTCAATCGAAGGGGAAAGCCGCGACATGACCGTCTTGTTCGCCGATGTTAGGGACTTCACAACCTTATCGGAAACGCTCCACCCCAATCGCTTGCGAGCGCTCCTCAATCAGTTTTTCGGTGAGATGACCCAAATCATCTTCTCCCAGCGCGGGACCATCGACAAATACGTCGGGGACATGATCATGGCGTTTTGGGGCGCCCCCGTCGCCGATGGCGATCACGCCCAGCACGGCTTGGATGCGGCCGCGCAAATGCTCACTGCCATGGCGCCGTTGCGCCAACGCTTGGTCGAACAGGGCCTGCCGCCGATCCACATCGGCATTGGCTTGAACAGCGGCATCATGAATGTGGGCGACATGGGCTCGCGGTTTCGCCGGGCATACACGGTCATCGGCGACACCGTAAACTTGGCCTCCCGACTCGAAGGCCTGACCAAATACTACGGGGTGGAATTGGTGGTGGGCGAGGCAACCAAGGCGCGCAGCCGCGACATGGTGTTCCGACAATTGGATCGAGTGCGGGTCAAGGGCAAGAGCGAAGCGGTAGCGGTGTATGAACTCATCTGCCCGCAACGTGAACTTACCGAACAAACGGCGCGCGAACTGGCGCACCACGAGTTGGCTTATGCCGCGTATTTGCGGCGCGAGTGGGAAGAAGCCCGAAATATGTTCGAACAACTCGCTCGGCAGCATCCCCAAACGCAGGTCTACCGGCTCTATCTACAGCGCATCGCCGATTTACACCAGCGCGGCTTGGACGCCGCTTGGGACGGGGTCTACGAACGTCGCGAAAAATAGAGCCGAACTACGCCTAGGGCGAGATCGTTCCCGTCTTGGCGAACGCGCCGTTCAGATTGATGTTGGGATCTTCGTTCGAGCGCAAGCTGAAGCTCGCCGCGATCGTGTCGCCCGCGTCGCCCGTGATGGCGCCCCGCAGTCCGCCGCTGACCGTATTATCGGTCAGGCCCAATCCGGAGATCGTGCTGGTTGTGGGATTCGCAGTGAGATTAAGAACGCCGCCTGCGAGCGTCGAATCGTTGAAGTTGACGTTCCACGTATCGGGCATCACCGTCGCGCTCATTGCCGCGCCTGTCACCGCGCCGGTTCCGAACTGAATCGTGGCATCGAACGACATGCTCGCGATCGGACTCCCTCCGGCGTTGACGCCGGAGAACTGCGACGGGGACAACGTGCCTGTCCACGTGCCCGTCTTGTTGTTGCTAGCCAGCGCGCTTAGCACGCTCGGATCCGTCGGCTCAACGGTGAGCCAATATACCCTATCCATGACCAACTCTTTCTGCAGCGGATCGTCGGCGCTGGTGTACCTGTGGGCTTGATTGGTCAGATCGGCATTCCACTCGCCCCATTCCACCTGCTTTGTACCAAAGGCCAACGTCGTCGGCGCATTCAGCGTCGCAGTCCCGCTGCGCAACACGGCGGCCGGGTAGTTGCCGTCGATGTCGAGTTCCTTGCTGACCAGTATGGGATCGCCGTTCGCACCGCCGGCAGAGGCGCTACCGTCAAACAATCCGCCGACGGGGCCGCCTATCGCAGCGAAGCCCAGCCGATCGATGCTGGCGCTCTCTGTTGTCGTTAGACGCCGGTCGCCGACGGGCGTGTTATCGAGCAGAAAAATCCCGTCCACGTCATGCAGCGTTCCGCTGACCGAACCGGTGGTGGCGGATTGAACATCGAAATACCCGGCCAAGCCATCGCCGCTGGCGCCGGCGAAGGCCATTTTGATCTCGCCTGTCACCACCATATCGCCGTCAACCGCCGTGGACAGTTTGCTGTCGAGCGCGTCGATGCTGAGATTGAGCGCGGCGCCCTGAATCGAGCCATCATAGTCGACCTGCCAAATGTCGCCGCCGGTGGTGTAAATCGACATGCCGCCGCCAACCGTGCCGGTGGCAAAGTCGACATCGGTCGTCATGAAAAAATCCGACACGCTGCCGTGACTCGCTCCCGCCTTGAAATCGACAAGATTGCGGTATTGCGCTTGACCTGACAGGCCTTGCAGCGCGCTCAGCGACGTGTAGTCAAACGTCAGCCAAAAGGCGGTGCTCGAATAGCTGGTCAGAATGCTCGCGTCGGTAGCGTCCGTCTGAACCGTCACCGGATTCGTAGTCGTGCCGGACCAGTCCCCCATGGTCGCGCCGAATGAAGCATAGCTCACCGTCGGGTTTGTTCCGGCGCTGCCGCGCCGAACAACAGCATCCGCAAGTCGCGTGTCGAATTCCGCTGCGCCGGGATAGAGCCCGTTATCGGCGAAGAGCGGGTCGCCCGCGGCGCCGTCGCTCGCCTTGCCGCCGTAGGAGCCGTTGGCACCCACGCCACCAAACAGCACGAACCCGCCTTTGGTCAGAGACGCCGTTTCCACATCGGTCAACCGCGCGTCGGCGGCGACCGGCACGGTCGGCTGTATAACCGGAGTCAACGGTTGAGTTGTCGAGGTCACGGCCGTTGTCGTCGCGTCCGAGAATGAACCGGCTTCGCCGTCCGCCGTGGCGACGCTCAAATCACCCGAGGATTCCGCAACGCCGTCACCCGCGTCCGCCATGGATCCGTCTGCACCCGCGGACGCTTGTTCGCTCGCATCAGCTTCATTCTCTGCGGCGCCATCGGATTGAGCAGTGGCACCGGGATCGGTCCCGACAGGATCCATTGTCTCTATCAGTACGGCAGGCGCGTCGACTAAGCCCTGGAAGGATTGGTCGGCACTCACCTGACCGTAGCGGTAAGCCACATCCAACCCAAGATCCAGGCTGCCGGTGTCATTCGTCAGCGTTACGCCGCCCTCCCACACGCCCACGAACAGATCGCTGCTGAGCACCACGCTGTAGTGGGTGCCGCGCACGCCGATGGTGGCCACGGGCGTGTTCACGCGATACGCATCACGGTTGCGTTTCGACACTGCGCCCGTAATGGTTCTAAAGCCGCCTTTCAGCAAGGTCACGATATTGGCGACTTCGTCCGCGGGGGCGCTTTCGCTCCAGCGAAAGGCATCCACCTTCAGATCGGTGCCGCTGGCCAAGGAAAGAATCGTGCCGTCATGGAAACGAATTTGCGCCCGCCCAACTTCGCTTAAGCGCAAAACATCGCCGACGAAAAACTTCGATCTCCGTTGCAGCGTATGCGTGGTGCCGTCTGCGCGTTCGGCGACAAACGCGCCGCTCACAACAATGACAACGCCCGCCTCATCAGCCGCCTGAGCGCGAACGACAAATGCCGTTTGAATCAACAACGCCGCAATGGCGACCTGCAGCCAAATTCGAAAAGAGTTAGAACGCATAGTTCACGCTCCCACTGATCACGGAGCGGCTGTACTCGTAGAGCTCGAGATTCGAGTCGTTCGCGATGAAAGATCCGTCCAACCGCCATGTCAGACGTCCGCTACTTCGCCACGCCAATCCGATCGCACCGTGCGTCATAGACTCCCGGCGAACCTTGGCAAAAACTGGGTCGGCAGCATCGTACTCGCTCTCCTGAGCACCAATTTGGGCCACCGCCGTCATGCGCTGCGTCACGCTCCACTGTCCAATCACGCGCGCCCCGCCGTAGCGGCGGCCGTTGTACGCGGCCGCGCTGTCTTCCGCGGTTTCGTCACCGTAGTAGACGTTGAGGCCAAGCAACCGAGCCGCAAAGCGCTTGGTCAGTCCAGCACCAGCGGTCCAATAGCGAGCATCACGCTGCGCTTGGGTCGGATAGGAGATCACTCCGCCCTGCACAAATACACCGGGCGCACTACGCCCTTCGCGCTCACGATTCCACTCCAAGCCCAGGCCCGCGGACTCGCGATAGCGCTCGCCATCCAACCACAGACCATCGACGCTGACCGGAATCCGCCAACGATCGTCCTGGCGCATTTGATCCCAACCGAATTGCGCGCTCGCAACCACGGTGTCGAATGCATCTGTATCAAAATTGTTTCGATCGCGTACGCTCATGGCGCCAAATCCAAATGCCTGTTGGTTCACTTGGTATTTAAGCTCTCCCCCGGCCGCAAGTTCTGTGAACCCGTCCTCAATTTCCCGGCTGGAGGGGTTAAGGGCGACGTTGCCGCCCAGGGCCGGAACGCTGACGCTGGCCACATCGGTGGCGGCGTTGACGTTTGAGTCGTAGCCGGCCGAGGCGCTGCCCCAGGCACTGGGGCGCCACCGGCCGCGGGTTAGCTGTTTCTCGATGAACACAAGCAAGTTCTCGACTCGCGTCCGAACATTTGGCGGCGGATTGGCCGCCAAAACGCGCTCGAAGCTACGCTTGGCGTTGCCGTACTCTCCGAGGGCCAGATAGGCGCGCCCCAACTCCAGCCGTGCGCGTTCATTGCTGGGTTGACTCATCAGGACCCGCTCCAGGGCCAATGCCGCCTCTCCCGCACGGCCGATACCCAGCGCCGCCAAAGCAAAGTGGAAGTCGAAATCGGGCTCACCGGCGAGTTCGGGCACCAACCCGGCTGCCAGGTCGTACGCCGCGCGGAAATCCTGCTGGGAGGTCAGGCGGCGCAAGGTTTCGGTTGATTCGTCGGCTCGAGGGGCCCCCGTGACAGCAAGGAGGAGCGCAAGAAAGGCGGCCGCCGGCCGGAAAATTCGAAACCAGAACACCAGGTGTCGTCCCTGAAATGTGAGTGAACGGAAGTAGAATCGGCCGAGCGGCGCATATATTGAATAAAAAGCGATCAAGCCCCGGCGCGGCCGTCCGATAAGCCAAACATTGGAAATACATTGGGACCACCGCTATGGACATCGGCCAACTGCAGCAACAACTGATCGAACTCAAGCAAAAGCACGATACCGTTGAAAAAGCGTGGAAAACCCGCCACGGCAACAAGGACTTACTCGAGTTCTTGGTCGAAGTCATGCCGCGCGCGCTGGAAGCCGAGCGCTGCAGCATTTTTATTCTGGATCCCTTCAGCAAAAACGCCTGGGTTCAAGCCGGCACGGGGCTCGCGGAGCGGCAGGTAACGGTGCCCACGGCAGGCTCGATCGTCGGCCGCGTTATCCTGGAAGGAAAGATGCTGGTTGAATACGACATGGAAGGCCAAGTGGGTGCCCATGATTTGGTGGCGACCCAGACGGGCTTTGTCACCCGCAGCATGATCTGCATCCCGGTGCCGGGCGTCACCCGTAAACAGGTCGTCGGCGCAATTCAGGTGTTAAATAAGAAAGGGGACGGCAAATTCACCAAGACCGATCTCGCCCTGCTTGAGAAGCTGGTCTTCGTTCTGCAGATGCATGTCGAAAATATCTATGTGCGCCAGGAGCTTGCTCGGATGATGAGCGTCATGAAGAAACAAATCGACGAGCTCACGGCAAAACTGCACGCCAAAGCTTAACTGGCACTTCCAAAGCGGCTTTTGATCAATTCTTCAGTCACTGCCCCCTTGCGGCCGATAAAAACCATAGAACCCTTCACCTGGAGGTGTCCCATGGCCACGGTCGTTAAACTCAAACCCAACTTGGCGCGCGCCACGGAATTGGCGATCCAACTTCCGACCACTGTAAATAAACAGCTTTATCAAAGCGGATATGAGCACGGGATGCGCAGCAACACGCTGACCAACTTCAAAGCCAGCTACCGGGCCGGCTTTCGAGCCGCCAAACAGAAACTGCGCGAACTCAGAGAAGCGCAAGGACTGTACCACTTCCCGACGCGCACAAAATGCGTCGTGTCGGCGAAATAGCCCGGCGCGTCCCGCTGGGCTAGTGGTGCTCGCGCAAACCCAGCTTTGACAGACGGTAGTGCAGCTGCCGGGGCGTCAAGCCCAGGGTGCGCGCGGCCAGTGTCTTGTTGCCCTTCGCGACGCTTATCGCTCGCACGATGTCGCCGCCATCCATCGAATCGACCCGTTGATAGGGACGCACGCGTTCATCCTCATGCTCGCGGGGCGATGGCGACACTCGGTGCATGCCGCCCACGCTGATCGGCACGACTGCGGGACCGTCGACAACGAGTTCGTCCTTTAAGAGCTGCTCGATATCGTCGGCGAAAATGAGTTCGCGCTCAGCCATGATGACCGCCCGTTCGATGACATTTTCCAACTGACGGACATTGCCCGGCCAATCGTAATTCTCCAGCCGCTCCAAGGCTGGACCGGTCAACACCAAGTTGCGCCGGTAGCGTTGATTCTCGCGGGTCAAGAAATATAAGGCGAGCATTCGGATGTCGCCCCGCCGCTCGCGCAAAGACGGCAACTGAATCTTCAAGACATTCAGGCGAAAATAAAGATCGAGCCGGAAGGTCTCCTGCTTGATGAGTTCTTCGAGATTCCGATTGGTGGCTGCGATGATGCGCACATCGGTCGGGATTTCTTGGGTACCGCCGACGCGCTGCACGACCTTGTCCTGCAACGCGCGCAACAGCTTCGCCTGCAGGTCCAAATTCATGTCGCCGATTTCATCGAGAAAGAGGGTTCCTTTGTCGGCTAACTCGAACTTGCCTTGCCGCGTTCCAGTGGCGCCGGTGAACGAACCTCGCTCATGGCCGAACAACTCAGACTCCAATAAATCCGGAGGGATCGCCGCGCAGTTCACACAGACGAAGGGTCCGTCGCACCGCGCGCTAGCAAGGTGAACCATGCGGGCGAAGCGTTCTTTGCCGCTGCCCGACTCGCCCACCATCAATACCGTGGCGTCCGACTGCGAGGCGCGCATAGCCTTGTCGATAGACTTACGCAGCGCCGGGCTATAACCCAAGATGCCGAAGACGCGGGCTTCCGGCGTGTTCGCGCCGCGCAGGTCCGGCTCTTGGGAAACCGCCGCCGCTTGATTCCTTCTCTCAGTCAACTCGCCAATGCGCAATACCTGGCCAATCAGCACAGCCGCCATTTGCAGCATGTACAGCACCTCTCGCGACGGTGCGCGGCTCGCATGCCCGGCGACCGCCACCAGCGCCCCGACCACTTGGTCGCACTGCAGCACGGGCAAGGCCACAATGGACAAACTGTCGACACTGGCCTCTCCCAAGCGTGGGCCGAGCAGTCGGTACGCCGCGGATGATTCCGGCACACCGCGGGGCAACAACGCAATTTGCGCGGTGCTCATCACTTTGGCGGCAATTCCTTCGCTCGCCGGACCTTCGCCGGGAAGACGGGCATCGGCACCGGTCGCGAAACTGTAGCCGGCACGCAGCGTTCCGGTGGCACGGTCGGGAAACAATAAGCCGACTTTCTCCAATCCAGCCTCACGCGCGAGGAACTTAAGCATTTCGTTGACCGTCACGTCCGGCTCGACACAGCCGCCGACGATCTTCGCGAGTTCAAGCGTTGCGCTCGCGCCCAATGCGATTGGTGTATTCGATCCTGCCAGATTCATGATGTGCGCCTCCGAGAATGTGCGCGCGTTCGACGCGCTAAGCGATCCGTGCTTTGTACGCTTTGCCAAGTTACATGGACGTGGCAAATTGGGAAGATTGTTGGAGTGACTGCCAAAAGCATATTAACTCGCATTTTTCGCAAAGCAATGGCTGAAAAATCGGGGTTTTGAATTTTTTGCGTCGCCATTCGCCTACGCTTTTGCTGCGCACTAAATTGATGCGTCAAGGAAAATCGTAGAAACCCGAACGGGTGTGCGCAACGCGGCACCAATTTTCGAACGCCGCATTGCGACAACAGCAATGGATGTGCCATATCGCTTAGCTTTCGCTAAGTGTTTTTAATCGTAGCGTTTTGTCGAATTTACTATGAGGCAGAGACTGAACAATCACGATCGTACAAAGTGCGCATAGCAGACAATGTCTGCATTGCACACTTGGTGCCGTAGTGGATTAACAACAATGATCCCATGAAGAGACAGCGCAAAGGTAAGGAGACGAACGTCCGTGTTCCCCAATCCTACCCGCCTGCTACAGCAATCCCTGTAGCTCTCCCTTGACCTGAACGCCTTGGGCTGACAACGCCAACCCAGGATTTTCGGCGAATGCGCTCTTGATGCGCTGCGCCATTTGCATGGCCTGAGTGGCATCATCTAGCCGCACCCGCGGCGATGCATTGAGCTGGCTTCCCGCCGAGCTGATATTGACCTTATCGCCAACAACCGTGGCGCCACCCTCGACGGCGCCGCCCGCGCTTTTTCGGGCCTGACCGCCGGCTTCCTCGTTACGCTTGCCCTTGCCGCCACTCATGGCCGGCATGACATTGTTATCGATCGGACTCGTCATCTGCCTACTCCTTACGTCGCATCATCATTCGTAGTTAGTAAAGCAATTCGCGGGCCACCAATGTGTTCGACGCGCTATTTTTGGATCCGATAAACATAACGGCAAGAGGTGAAATTCTTTTAATCTGATTTGACTGGAGTTTTGGCTCGCGATGCTCACGGCTCGAGTCGATGCTCATATTTTCCGGGTAATTCGCCGCCGCCGGAACGACGACAATCCGTTCCTCCTACGGCATCGCCACGCAAGTTTCGACGCTGGACGGCAATAATCCGCCGCCCGGACCACGTATCGCCTCGTCCCGAAAGCAGGCCTATTTCCGGACTTTCGACACGATGAGCCGCTGCAGATCGGCCAAGAAATCTTCGGGGTGAGGCGCACGGCCGTAAAGCAAGTCGGCCACTTGGTCATTGAGCCGTTGCCGGTGCTGATCGTCCAAATCTTCCGCCGCCAGAGCAATAACCTGCACATTGCGCCACGCCGGATTGGCGCTCAAGTGGTCGAGCAGCCGCAAACCCTCGCCATCCGCGATGGAGATATCGACCACGAGAAAATCAGGAATGTCCTTCGCCATGGCATCGATCGCCTCGGCAGCCGATACGACGTACGAAGCGCGCAAACCCAAATCACTGCACACCTTTAGAATGTCGTTGCGCACCCGCTCATCCGACTCGACGACCAATGCCGAATAGTCCTGCTGGGTGCGCACGTGCTTGGTGATGACTTGCGCCAATCTTCCTTGGTCGACCGGCTTGCAAAGGTAGTCCGCCGCGCCCAAGGCCAATCCGAGTTCCTTGTCCTCGACCATCGTCAGCATGATGACGGGAATGTCGGCAAGGCTCGGATCGCTCTTCAACTGAGTGAGCACCCACCAACCATCCTTCTCGGGCATCATCACATCGAGAGTGATGACATCGGGCCGATTCTCTTTGGCCAGTGCGATGCCCTCGTCGGCATTAGCCGCGGTCACGGCATAGAATCCTTGCCGAGTCAAAAAGCGCTCCATAAGGTCGCGCACATTGGCATCGTCGTCGATGACCAGCACTCGGCTTACGCGCTTGCGGCGATTCGCCGCCGCAGCGGACTTGGTATCGAACCGCACCGCCGCCGGGTCGACCTTCGGGCCGATAGAGAACCACTTTTCGCGCGGCGACTCCACGGGCTTGGGCGCTTTCTCCGGCAACCGCACAGTAAACGTCGTACCTCCACCCAGCCGACTGTCCAGCGCAATGGTTCCGCCGAGCAGACCGCATAAACGGTGAGTGATCGCCAAGCCCAGACCCGTACCGCCGTACTTTTTCGTCGTGGAGCTGTCGCCTTGCACGAAGGGTTGGAAGACTTTTTCCCGCTGGTCGGCGGTCATGCCAATGCCGGTGTCGGAGATCACGAAGGTAATCCAATCCATATCCGGAAAGCGTTCGCGCTTGCAGGAAACCTTGATCTGACCCTCGCGAGTGAATTTGTTGGCGTTGCTGATGAGATTGAAAAGAATCTGCCGCACCTTGGTCACGTCCGATTCGATGACACCGACGTCGGGCCCCAAGTCCAGGACGATCTTGTTGTCGCTCCTGACGATGAGCGGGTCGATACTGGAAACCACGCTCTCGATAACCGGGACCAGATCGAACGACTCGATGTGGTTCTCCATCTTGCCGGCTTCGATCTTCGACAAGTCGAGAATGTCGTTGATGAGGTTCAGCAAATGTACGCCTGCGCTGCGCACTTTCTGCACATCCAAGCGTGCGGACTCGACGGGATACTCTTTCAGTTCCTCGGCCAACATTTCCGAGTAGCCGATGATCGCGTTCAGCGGCGTGCGCAGCTCGTGGCTCATATTCGCCAAAAACGTGCTTTTCGATTTACTTGCCGCCATCGCTCGATCGCGGGCCAGTTCGAGATCCCGCGTTCGCAGAGCCACCAATTGCTCCAAGTGTTGGCGATGTTCACCGTACTGTGCCAGTACTTCGGCGTTGCGTTTCTGTTCCGTGATATCCCGCAACAGCGCGTCAAGACCACCGGAGCGAGCCGGGTAGGTGCGCACTTCGAACCAGCGTTGAGAGGGAGGATAGTAGGCCTTGAATACCCGCGGCGCGTGGCTCGCCGCCGACTCCTGGAACGGGTCAAAAAGCGCCTCGGCCACGGCGGGCAATGAATCTTTTAATCCGCCGAGCGCGGGGGCCGTCTCCGCCACCCCGAACGCGAGTCGAGCCGGAGCATTTAGGTAGAGAATGTTCCACTGCGCATCCAAGCGCAGCCACAGTTCCGAAATGCGGTCGAGAATCTCGGTCGCTTCAAAATCAATGGGTTGGCGGGTCATAGATGCGGTGCTCGGCGTCCCGTTCGGAGTTGTCCTAGCCCGTATCGGCAGGGCGGCCCAATGATTTATCCCGAACCGGAGCAAACCCAAGGAAACGAAGGATCGGATCCCAGACGCGGAAATCTTCAGAAAAGCCAACTCAATCCGACGTAGCCGCCGCGCTCGATATCGGCCTCGTCCCCGCCGGTTAATTCCACACCCAGGCGGCGCCAGCCGACAATCGCGTTGCTCTGGTGCGAAAGACTGTAATCAAGTTGAACGGCAATGCCCCAAAAGGACTCGCCGTCGCGAAACGTGGCGAACGACGGCCCGTAATCCAAAACGGCCGCCAACTCCATTGCTTGCCAGCGGCGCGGTTCGATTCGAATCACGTTATGCCAGGCCACGGTGTTGACATAGGATTCGAGCACGTCCGTCGCGTAAAACTTTGCGCCGGTGGAGAGGTAAAAATTCTGCGCGCGCCCCAGCAGCCAGCTCTTAGCGGTGTAACCCGCACCGGCCAACAGATCCTGATGACCGTTCTGCTCCGTATACAGCAGCGAAGCATTGAAACCGCGAAAACGATGCTGTTCCACGGCGATGTTCACGCTTTGATTGCCGAGATCGATTTGCAGGAATTGAGCGTAGGCAGCGTGCGACGCGCAGCAAAGGAGAATGGCGGCCGACGGGGCGCCCCAGCGGATCAACCGCCGATCACTTTTCGGACTCACGGCGAATCGCCTCACGGATCTTGGCCCGGCCGTCGCGGCTGAGCCCCTCGCGTTTACCGACCTCCTCGCGCTCACGATAAACCGCCATAACTCTTCGAATGAAGCCGAGCTGGGCAACATACCGTGTGCACATTCTGCATACCATCAGGTGCAGGCGCATGGCCACGCGGGTGCGCAAGGGCAGAACCCCGTCCTGGCGGCGCGACGCTAACTCCGTCACCTCTTTACACGACAGCATGTGAATTACCCATCAGGTGCGCGGTTAAACCAGCGCAGCTCCAAACACTGGCGCAACTTCATCCTCAGGCGGGACAAAATAACCCACACATTGTTGGTCGAAGACACCGGCAAGGCCTTACAAATCTCCTCCGCCGACAGGCCTTCCATCTCCCGCAACAGGAATATTTCTCGCATTTTTTCCGGCAATTCATCGAGACACCGATTCATAACCGCCCAGAACTCCTCGCGCTCCAAGGCTTGATCGGGGTTACTCCACTGCGCGACATCGATCTGCCAGTGACCGGAAGCATCGAAACTCTCCTGACGCAACTCATCAAACAACGTATCCGCGTCTTCGTAATTTTGTTCGCGCGCGCAGCGGCGCTGGTGGTCGATAATTTTATGCTTGAGAATCCCCGTCAGCCAGGTTTTAACTTGGGACCGCTGCTCGAAACTGTCGCGCGCTTTGATGGCGGCGACAAACGTCTCTTGCACCAAGTCCTCTGCCACCTGAACGTTGCGCACTCGAGCGAGAGCGAACTTGAACAGGCTATCGCCGTACAACTCAAGCCATTGCTCGACGCTTTCCGGAGATTCAGTCATGACGCGCATTGTATATCGTTGGGGGTCAGACCCCCAACGAACGTGCTTAGTTGGAGGCCTGACCCCCAGTTATCGTGGTCGCACGCCGCGGTGGGCGGTCGCCGCGGCGGGGTCTTCCGGCCAGTTGTGTTTCGGATAGCGGCCCTTCATGTCCTTGCGCACCTCTTGATACGAGCCGCGCCAGAAGCCGCCTAAGTCGCGGGTGATTTGAACCGGTCGGCCCGCGGGGGACAGCAAATGCAACAACAACGGCACGGCGCCGTCGCCGATGCAAGGTGTCTCCTTGGCACCGAATAATTCTTGCAGCCGCGCCGCCAAGACTGGAATTTCGCCCGCGCAATAATCGATTCGCAGACGCGAACCGCTGGGAACCTCGATGCGTTCCGGCGCCAATTGTTCCAGCAGTTTGTTCTGCTCCCATGTGAGCCGCGTTTGCAGGATGTCGCGCAGGTTCAGCGCGTTGACCTGGGCGATGGACCCCATGCCCTGCACGAACGGACCAAGCCATTGCTGAAAATCTTTCAGCAATGCGGCATCGGAAAAATCGGGCCAGTCGGTCGCTGCACCGCCCCATCGCGCCGCCGCCGCGGGATCGGAACACAAATTGCCCACCAGTCGCGCCCGCGCCAACCACTGACGACTCTCCTCTGCCCACGGCAAACCCGCCAGTCCGCGTTTTTCCAGTTCGGCGAGCAAAGCTTGCGTCTTGCTTGACACCGGAACCTGGCGCATAGCCCGCTCCTCGAGCACCAAAGCGCCCAGGCGAACCAAATGCCGCCCCACGACGGCCTGACGGTTGTCGTCCCATTGCACTTCGTCCGCGGCTTCAATGAGCGCTCCCAACGCGTCTTGGATGTCGTCGCGCGAGATCGGCGCGGCCAAAAAGACTCTATCCTCGGCGCCGGCCCCGCCCAGATGACAAACCGCAAGAAACAACTCTTTCGACAATGGGTCATCGAGGGAAATCACCGCCCCGCGCCCGTTGCTCAGCAAATAACGCCCTGCGGCGTCACGCTGCTGCGCGATGCGATCGGGATAGGCATACGCCAACAGCCAGCCCGTGCGACTCGGATCCACCGGATCATCCAAGCTCACGTTCAAGCGCTGCGCCAACTGCGCGGCGACACGTTTGAATCGGGCGCGAACGTTCGGCGCAACGAGTCCGCCGCTTGGCCCGACAAGCGCTTCGACCCGCAGACGCAGATCGCTGGAGCGCTCCTTGCCGCTTGACCGCAATGGATCGCGCTCGCTAATGACAGCGGCGATCCAGCATCCCAACGATCCGTGGCCGGCAGCGCGCGCCTTGAGCAACATGTAGCCGAGACGGGGATGGACGGGAAGATCCGCCATTGCGCGTCCAGTCGAGGTGATGCGGCCTTGCGCATCTAAGGCCGACAATTGTCGCAATAGCGCTCTGGCTTGCTCGAAGGCCGCTGCGGGCGGCGGGTCGATCCAGCGCAACTGGCCCGGATCGGCGACGCCCCATTGGGCAAGATCCAACACCAGCGACGTCAAGTCCGCTTCTCTGATTTCGGGAGGACGCTGCGCCAATAGGCCGGCCTGCTCGCCTTCGCTCCACAAGCGATAGCACACGCCCGGTCCGAGCCGCCCCGCCCGCCCGGCCCGCTGCTCGGCGGCCGCTCGCGTCACCCGCACCGTATCCAAACGGGTCATCGCCGTGCGCGGATCAAAGCGCGGCACGCGCATGAGTCCACTGTCCACCACCGCTTCGATTCCTTCAATGGTTAACGAGGTTTCGGCGATCGAGGTGGCCAGCACGATTTTGCGACAACCGACGGGCGGCGGCTCCAGCGCCCGCTCCTGCTCCGCTGGCGGCAGATCACCGAACAACGCATGGATCGTGATACCCGGCTGGTTAACACGTGCTTCAAGCGCCGCCGCAATGCGGCGAATCTCCGCTTCTCCGGGCAAAAACACCAGCACGCTCCCGGAGACTTCCACCAGCGCGCGCGACACGCCAGCAACGACCGCATTGGTGAGATCGTCTGACGCGCGGCCAGGCAAATAGCGCACCGACACCGGGAATTGGCGGCCCTCGCAACGCAGCAGCGGCGGGCCGTCCAGGCTGCGCGCCAAGAGCTCAGTATCGAGGGTAGCCGACATAATTAATAAGCGTAGGTCGTCGCGCAGGCCGGATTGGACGTCACGGCACAGCGCCAGCGCCAAGTCGGCGTCCAAGCTGCGCTCGTGAAACTCGTCGAATATCACCACGCCCACGCCGTCCAACGCGGGATCGTTCTGCAGCCGCCGCGCAAGGATTCCTTCGGTCACCACTTCGATGCGGGTCTTGGGCGATACGGCGCGCTCGTAGCGGGTGCGGAAGCCGACCGTTTGGCCGACAGGTTCGCCGAGCAGGTGAGCCATGTACCAGGCGGCCGCTTTCGCCGCCAACCGGCGCGGCTCCAACATGACAATCTTGCGCCCCCCGAGCCATGGCGCGCGCAGCAACGCGATGGGCACGCGGGTGGTTTTGCCCGCCCCAGGCGGGGCCTGCAGCACGACACAAGAATTGTTGGCCAGCACATCTGGCAATTCGGCCAGAACCTGGCTGATCGATGAGTCCAAATTTGTCGACATTCTTTACACTTAGGCGCCCCGCCGCATACGTAACTCCCCTTACCTGCTGTTTTTCGTGCCAAATTTTTCGTGGCAAATATATTGCAGCCGTAGCAGGTAGCGCCCGGCGATTGTAAGACAGGCCGTCACGGCGCAGCGACGAAAAAATGAGAAAACGCCATGAAAAACGTCGTTAACCTGCAGGGCCGATCCCTTCGCCCGGCGGACCGTTCAGGCGCCGCACCGACGAACGCCCCCTCCGACAAATTCTTTGACGTGGTAATGACCGGCGAAATCGTCCCCGGACAGGATCCCACCGCGGTCGCCCACCGCTTGACCAAACTGCTCCGACTGCCGCTCGAGGAAACGCGCAAACTGGTGGCGGGGCGGGTCATCACGCTCAAATCGAACACGCCCGCGGTTATCGCGCTGCGTTACATGCATGCGATCAACGGCGTCGGCGCCGTCGCTCGAATCATACCCGTCACCGCCAAACCAAAGCGCGCGACGGACGGCCCGGCCACAGAATCAAAAGGCGACCGCCAACGCAAGACGGATCAAGCCGAGACTGCGGCGCCAACTGATGCGGAGGAGTTGACCGCGCCAGTGCTGCGCAAGAAGCTGGACGTCCGCTTAATTCCGTCCCACATCGATCTGGCCGGCACGCTGCGCCTACTGGCGGTTGGAATGGCCGTCATTACGCTTCCGGCGCTTTATCTGGCGCTTGCCAGCGGCGTGATCGCGGGCACATTTTGGCATATCACGAGCAACTTTGATTGGGTCACATCCGGTTCGTCGCCGATCCTGTGGATTCCCTATCTGACCGTCGCGCTGGCGGGCCTGCTAATCGGCGGAATGCTCATGAAACCCTTGGTCGCCCCCATTGCCCCCCCCGCAAGCGCCATGCCGTTCTCGCCTGAACGCGAACCGTTACTTTACACCTTCGTCGAATGCATCGCCCAAGCCGTTTCCGCGCCCGTGCCCGAAGAACTCGCCTACAGTTGGCAGAGTTCCCTTATGGCTGACGCCAACGGCGGCATCTTGGCGAGTTTTCGGCGCCGCGTACGATTGGTCATCGGACTTCCCGCCCTCGGCGCGCTGACCATGACCCAACTGGCGAGCCTAATGGCCATGGAACTCGCGCGATTCTCCAACCGGCCGCACTATCGACTGGTCTATCTCATCGATGCTGTTCACTTGATGCTCTTTAACAGCGCCTATGAGAACGACTATTGGGACAGCGTTCTCGACAAAGCCGCGCGCAACAGCACTGGACTGCGCGCGCTGAGCTTGGTCGCCATGCAAGGGCTCGTCCGACTGAGTCGTTACCCGATGGTCGGATTAAATGCCTTGTGTGAACTGATCTCGAGCGCCACGCTGTTCGAGTTCCGTCTCAATTCCGATCGATACGCCGCCGCCCTGGCAGGCGCTAAAGAAACCCGGCTCGCTCTGACCCGAATCGAGGCACTGAACGCGGCTCAGCCGCTGGTCGTCGACGAAATTTTTCACCGCTGGCAAATGGGCGAACGCACGGCGCGCATCCCGCAAGTTATCATCGAGCAGTCGCACAATCTGCCGGCCCATGCGCTGATAACCCTGCGCAGCAACGCCCACATGCGCTCGCGCGGACCGCTCGGCATCTACCCCGCGCTTAAGCGACGGTTCAACGCCCTGTCGGTTCTACCCCAAGCAGGCCTGGCGGCGCTGGACGGCGCGGCCACCGAGTTGGTCGCCGCTTACGACAGCCTGTGCGCCGTGGCAACGCAGGACTACTTCGAGGCGATGGTGGTTTATCGCGAAAGCCACGCCAGCCGGCCCTCCCTGGGCGAATTAAATATCCCTCGCACCGAGCGCCATGCCATCCTTCTCAAGCACTACTTCAGGGGCGGCTTTCATCCGGACCGCTACTTGGTCCCGGAGCGGCGCGACAAACTTTCGCTTGGCTCCCTCACCGGCGTAACCAAGGAACTGCAGCAACTTGTCGCCCGCATCGAGTCGCGCATGGAAGACTATGCCCGGGATCTCGCGCGCTACGATGCCCTACGCGGCGGCACACCGCGGGATCGAACAGTATTTTCGGCGGCCTCGGCCAACGGCGTGTTCCGCACATCGCCCACTCCTCGCGCGATCAACGTCTATCACGCGCACACCGGGCGCATCAGCGAGGAACGCCTAGAACAGCAACTCTGGCAGTTCGAGAGCCTGGTAGAGCGGCGCATGGGAATCGCCTTGGCGGTCGCATTGCGCAACGCCGACGCCACTACCGTTCTGCGGATCGAAACGCTGATCGAGACTCAGAAGGTGCTCGCCCGGGCGAAACCCATGATGGACAGCCTGCTACACCTGGCCAATGTCATTCGCCACGGACTGCATCCCGCACCTGGCAAACAGGCAATGAACGCGAACGCTCTGCGCCGCCAATTGACCCGCTGCCGCGATGCCTATATCGCTCTGCTGGCATTCCTGTGCCAAGGCCGCTATCCGTTTCAGGGCGGAGCCGACCCCGACTACATCGCCAACTACTTCCAGCACCGCGCAGGACACCCCGACGCCATGCTGGCAAGCCCCGAGCAATGCGTTTCAAACGCCCACGCCGTGCTGGAAAACACGCGCGCACTGCACCGCATGGTCATGGCGGAACTGGCGGAACATGCCGCTCGGGGCGAGAAAGAATTGGGCCAACGCCCCTCATCGCGCAACAATTTTCCGCCCAACATCGACCCGCAGTTGGTGGGAGTGTTCTAGTCGATCTGCGCCAGCCGACAGCAATTGCGGCCGGCTTGCTTCGCCTCATACAGGGTCGCATCGGCGATCGAGAACACGTCGTCCGGGGTCATCCCCTCCCGAAACTCCGCGATCCCGCAGGACAATGTCACCGGGATGTCTTGGTCTTGATAGCGAAAAGTTTTCGCCGAGGTTTTCTCGCGCAGCTTTTCGGCAAGTCTTATGGCATCGCCGCCCGCCGTGCCGGTCGCGATCATAACAAACTCCTCACCGCCGTAGCGAGCAACGAAGTCAGCTTCTCTGATCTGAGACGCCAGCGTTTGCGCCACCGCAATCAGTACGCGATCACCCACTTTGTGACCATACCGATCGTTGATCTTTTTAAAATGGTCTATATCCCAGATCATCAGAGTCAACGGCTGCCTGAAGCGCTTCCAGCGCAGAAATTCCTGCTCGATGCGCTCGTCGTAGGCCAGACGATTGAATATGCCCGTCAGCGGATCGCGCAGAGCGCGCTGGCGTTGTTCGCGAACGCGCTGGCGCAACGTCTCGGTCTCCGCTTCGAGTTCGTGCAGGCGATTCACCAGTGAACGCATTTGCTCATCCTGCTCTCTGTGGCGGGTCGCCTCCGCGCTGCGAAACGAGTCCATGTGCTGACGAATTAGATCGAGACGCTTTTGCACCACGCTTTTGAGCTGCTCGACGTCCCTCACTGTCGCCATTGAATCGGCGATGTCCCGAACGCCCAAAGCGAACGCCTCGCTCAAGGCATCGCCTTCGCGCTGCGCCACGTCATGCTGAGTCACCGTGCTTTGCAGCGAAATGTCCAGCTCCTGCAGGCTAAGCATGACCTGAGTCAGAAAATTCTCCAGATCGCGTTTTTCCGACTCCACCGTCTCGCGCATCTGCCCGACGAGTTCCGCGATATCCTCCAGCACCTGCGGCCATTCTTCGGCATCCACCGGCGACTGCAGGCGCTGCTTCAAAGTCTCGAGGTCACGGTGCTGGTCTTGGGGCAAACTGAGCTGACTTAACAGCAACGTCAGCATTTCGCTAAGACGCGGACCGGGCCAGCCGGACGAGTCAAAGTTCTGGGCAGAGAAGTCAGTCTCGCTCAGCAAGGCAGTTAGTTGGTCGGCCAGCCTTGCCAAGGCTGCCGTAGAGAGCAGCTCGACCTGCTCAAGCTGTCGTTCCAGAGCGTCGTCGGATTCGCCGGCGCGAGCAAGCCGCTCATACACCAGCCGCAGCAACCGCCCGAGAGCGGGCGACAATGCATTCGGTTTAAACCCGATGCGATTCAGAAGTGTGGTCAGTAACGACCGCGGCGAATGCGCCGCTTCGGGTGCGACATAGTCAACCCGCACGTGATCGACCAGGGCGTAGAGATCAACAAGATACTGCCGGACGTCGGCGGGATACCGGCTCGTGCGCAGTTGTTTGCGCAGAAGCGAGGCCTGTTTGCGTAGCGTTCGCGGCCAAGTGATTCGGCCGATCAGTTCAGCCAACGCATCGGCGCCGGCGAGGTAGCGTCGATCGCTCCCGTGCCGCTCGCTGTCGCTCAGCAACTCGGAAAGCGCGTCAAGTTCATACTTCAGTGCATTGACATCCGCGTTGTTCTTCAACGCCCGCCGCAGCGATTCGGAGCGCAGATCCAGTTCCGGAGACAACCCCTGCATCGCCAGTGCCAACCGAGCCGCAGTGCGGCGCAGCACGTCGTCAACCTCACTCCAGCGCTTGGCTTGCTCTTCCTGAGCGGCCAGCTGTTTGAAGTAATCGCTTTTCCAATCTCGCTCCGTCACGCCGTCTCCGCCTTGAGGGCTTACGCCGACGCTTCGGCACGCTCCCCCTGCATGGACTTCGTATCGGTAAGCACGTGAAAATCTTCAATTTTCAAAGTCCGAAATATATTTCGGGATAATACCGAGCAACTCCGATTCACAACCGTGATATTGTTCACGCATGGCATGGAAGAGTTCGTGATGAAAGTTATAGCAGCGGTAGTCCTTTCGACAGTACTGCTGGTCGGATGCGCGACCGGCTTGCCGCCGGACATCGCGGATCCGCCGCCGGACAACCCAACGCTGCATGATGCGCAAACCAAGAGCGAGGAATTCATCGGACGGGCGGTGCGTTGGGGCGGCACGATCGCCAGCGTGCAAAACAAGGAAAACGAAACCTGGATCGAGGTGGTGGCGCGCAACTTGCGCCGCTACGGCCAGCCCTATGAGTCCGACGCCACTCAGGGCCGTTTTATCGCCCGAGTCGGACGATTTCTCGATCCCGCGGTATATGCCGACGGACGGCAAATCACGGTAGCCGGACTATTGGAAAAACCGGTGCTCCAACCCATCGGGGAGTTCACATATCTCTATCCGGTCGTCAATGCCGCGACAGTTCACCTGTGGGAGCCGCAACGGGAAGTCATCATTTATGAGCCGTTTCCTCCTTGGTACTATGATCCGTGGTATGGACATCCATACTGGTATCGTTACCCGCCGTGGTATTGAAGCCAACTGATTCGGCGACCAGCGCCGCGATACGGCCTATTCCCAACGTGATCACCAGCGCCAATGCGACGCCGAAGATCGCGATCCTCGACCGCATAACGGGCGAGACAAACCTCTGGTACCGGTTCAGCCAGCGCGGCGCCACCCCACGCGGGGGAAGTCCGCGTCGGCGCGCCGCAATCACATCGATGAAGAAAAACGGCTGCCAGCATTGTTGCGCGATTACCGTAGCCAAGCGCCACGATCGACGAAGCCCCGCGCGCAACCCGCCTTGCCAAACACAGCGGTGCGCCGCCGCGACAAAGGGCAGCACCTTCAATCTCGACGCGGCGCTCTGCCGGTTATAGGCATCGCGCGCCAGCACAAAATAGGCGGCACATTGCGCGGCATCGAAAAGGCGCAGCAATCCATTGACGAACTGGCGCCTGGCCAAACCCTGGGACTCGAAACGGCGCGGCGACGTCACCAACACATCGGGCAACGTAACCCAGCGGCCGGTCACGAAAATCTTGCGCGCCAAGCGGGCGTCTTCCATATAGGGCAACGACTCGTCGAACCCACCCAATTCGCGGAAATAGCGTTTGCTGATCCACAGCCCTTGATCACCGTTGATCGCCTCGGGCAGGTTGAGCGCCGACTTGGCCGCGAAATAAAAATAGGCGACGGAATCGCCGCGGTTGCCCGCACCGAAACGCAACGGATGATGGGCCGCGATCCGGCCGCCTGGCGCGCGATCGAGTGACTGCTCGAAACCGGCCAGAGACGCGTTAAGCCAATCCGCCGAAGACAAACGCGAATCGGCATGCAAAAACAACAACACGTCCGCGCTGGCGTGGTGAGCGCCCCAATTCATTTGATGCCCTCTCCCGGCGTGAGTCTGCAGCACGCGCAGCGTCGCGCCGGTGCGTCGCGCCCAGTCTTGGCACTCGGCGACGGTGTCGTCGCGGCTGCCGCCATCGACAACGATGATCTCCAGACTCAAACCGCGCTGCTGCGAATACAAATCGTCCAGCAAGCTAGGCAAGGTCGAAGCTTCATCAAGGGCGGGAATGACGATGGACAGCCGAAGGGGATCAGTCACCGCCAGGTTCTCGCAACAGCACACTTTCGAGCTTGCGCGTCGCGGCGTTGTATTTTATTGCCCGATTACCCGCCAACAATTCCTCTAGCTCACGACCGATCACTTCATATCGCCATCCGCGCAGCAAGGGCGATTCCGGACGGCCCTCGATCAACTTTTCCAATTCAGCGCGTGTCGCCAGCAAAGTAGGATTGATTTCGACCGCCTGACTGCGAATGTTGACGACATTGCGCACGAGGTCGAACAACAGCCTGCCTTCGCCCTCCGCACTCGCTGGCCGGCCCAACTCGACACTGCGTCCCGGCACAGCGGCCATTCGCTCGATCAGATCGTTCGCCGCGTCGCGCGCAAGTTCCTCCGGCACGCCCGTGAGCATGTGAACAAGCTTTTGCTTGTCCGGCAGCTTGGTCGACCAACGCGCCAGCGTTTCATCATCGATCACCCAGCGGCGCGGCACATCCAGCCGCTGCGCCAGCGATTCGCGCCATACCGCCAGCACCTGCAGGCTCTCGGGGTTGACGTGTTTAACCGGCCCGACGTTGATCTTCGCCGCCAAATCTTCGGGCGTGAGTTCGGCAACGCCGCAGCCCCGCTCGGCGCTCTCGGCTTCAAACCAGCGCAGTTTTTCGGCTTGCTCCAGTTTTGTTTTGAAGAGGCTGTACAGTTCGCCGAGGTAAAGCACATCTTCCGCGGCATATCGCAATTGGGAATCGCCCAGCGGGCGCTGGCGCCAATCGGTTCGGGTGTGGGCCTTTCCCAGCTTGACGCCCAGAAACGTCTCCACCAATTGACCATAGCCGCTTGTCAAAGGCTGACCGAGCATCGACGCCGCCAATTGGGTATCGAAAATTGAAACCGGGATCGCCCCGTAGGTGCGGGACAGTGCCTCGCAGTCCTGCTCCGGGGCATGAAAGACCTTAACAATCTCCGTGTCGGCGAACATCGCTTGCAGCGGCTCCGCCCGACCTACCGCCAACGTATCGATCAATCCGAGCTTGCGTCCGTCGTAGACTTGAACGAGACACAAGGTGGGAAAGTAGGTGTCGCGCCGGTAGAACTCGGTGTCGACGGCCACCCAGCCGTTAGCCGGAAAACCGGCGAAGAACCCGCTCAAACCTTCGGCGGAGTCAATGAATTCGAAAGCCGGTTCGTGATCTAAAACATGCAAAACGGATATCTCATCTGGACATTGGAAAGAGAGCAAAGAGTAACACTTGACCGGGGAAAAAGCAGAGACGCAGCGGCAGGCTCTATTCGATAAGGAAGAAGCGTTGGAAGTTGGCGACCTCCAGGATGCGTCGAATCGCGCCGCTGGCGCCCCTGATCCTAATCTGCGCGCGCTTTCCGCCCAACGCGTCGCGTAACAGCAGCAGCAACCCCAACCCCGAGCTGTCCATTTCCTTGACGGCACTCAAATCCACGCTCACGCCAACCAGCCCCTCTTCCTTGAGTGAGCGCACCAACTCCTTGAACTCCACATGAGTCTCATGGTTGAATCGGCCGTGCAGCAAAACGACGGTTTGATCGACCTGACGATCGACGACGATAGAAAAACTCATCTGATGTAGCGCACTCGTGTGGGGGGAAACCGGATCAAATTGTGAAGGCGGATAATATATCGAACCCTCGTCATTGCGTACATTCCGGGCAATTGCACCAAGCGCAATCGCACACCACAAAACCACCGCATTTTAGTAACAATCAAACGCCGGGCTGGAGCCGCCGCAATACGGCCTCATCGACCGACCGAATGTGCAAATCGCGCTGGGGAAACGCGATTTCGATACCCGCCTCCTTGAAGGCCTTGTCGATGGCGGTCAACAGATCGTGACGAACGGGGAACGAATCATCCGGCGTCGGCACAAACACACGTAATTCAAGGCCCAGCGTGTTGTCTCCGAAGGCGATGAAGTACGCGGTGGGCGGCGGATCAACCAGCACAGTGGGATGTTTCTTCGCCGTCTCCACAAGCAATCGGGCGGCTAGATTCGTGTCGGATCCATACGCCACACCAACCCGAATCGTGACCCGCAATATCGTGTCGGACAGGGACCAATTGGTTACGTCACCGGTGACAAAGGTCTTGTTGGGAATAATCACTTCTTTGCGATCCCAGTCCGTGATCGTCGTCGCGCGCATGCGGATCTGCGTCACTTTACCGCTCACACCCCCAACGGTCACCGCGTCGCCCACCCGTATGGGGCGTTCGAAAAGAATGATCAATCCGGAGACAAAATTGGCGAAAATTTCCTGCAGGCCAAAGCCGAGGCCGACGGTGATCGCGGCGGCGAGCCACTGCACTTTTGACCAGCCTATACCGATGGCCCCGAACGCCATCAACACGCCAATAGTCATGAGCGCGTAACGAACCACCGTAGTCACCGCATAACGGGCGCCCGGCGTAATGGGCAGATGCTGCAAAATCAAGATCTCAAGCAGCCCCGGGATATTGTGACTGACCAACACCGCGACGATCAGGAAGATGAGCGCCAGCAACAGGTCTCCCAAGGTAACGGGAACGAGCTGGGCAACCGCTTTCCCCGCCGTGTCCGCGGCCACCGCCATGGTGTGAGACCACAGTTCGATGTTGCCGAGAAAGCCGAGGGCCGGCAAAACATCTTTCCAGATCAACACCGCGCCGACCATCACGGCGAACGACACCATGAAATTAACCAGTCTCTGGGTTTGGGCGCTGACGGCCGCCACGTTGATTTCAGCCTCCGGAACGGGCAACTCCGCCTGGGAGGTATCGCCGGCGCCCTCCTCGCGGGCCTTGGTCATCGCAGCGAAGCGGCGCCGGGCCTGATCGAGAGCCATACGCCGTTGCTCCAATTCGAGCCACCGCAGCGCGAACTCGCGGCAAAAAACGGCCACCAAGACAAACGCCGCGGTACCGAACACCTGCTGCTGTAAATTTATGGCGGTATAAAAATAGCCTGCCGCAACCGCGCCGATCATGCCCAATGGTATTGCGAGCAACAGCGGATACCACACATAGCGCAGTTTATTCAGCCAACCGCCGCGCTCCTCGGCAAGCAGATTTTTGAATAGACCGTCGGTGGGATGAAACAGGCGATAGGCGAGAATGAACGTGCACCCCATGAGCCCCATGAACGTCAGGCGGCCGAAAGAATCCCGCAATGCGGCAAGTGGCTGCTCGAAGGTCAATGCGCTCAAAGCATACAAGGTCATGCCCACTGGCACATACCACCGCATTTGCCGGCGCAGCAGCCGAACCACGTGTTCCGACCAGCGAAAATGGCTTTCTGCGATGCCATTGACCCGTACCAGTTGCTGCAAGAACAAAGGCATCAGGCACCAAATGGCCAGTCTCTCAAGCGCATCGGCGACCGCGGCGCCGATGGCCGTATCGGCCACGAGCCCGATCCGCCATGCCAAAAACGCAAAGATCAGCGGAATCGCCAGCATAGCCAGGACCGAGCAAGCCGCCGCGACAAACGTATCGAGCAGGCGTGCCTTGAATTTTCTCTTGGCACGCTCACCCGCAGCATGGATCGCTTCTCTTATTCGCTTGCGCTGGGAAACATGGGCCGCCACGATCCCAACGAACAACAGCCATGGCACGGGCTCTTCGAGGACATCCCCCAGCAGCCCCCACGCCAAGTTGATCCACGCCGGATTGACCAACAAGAAATGCATCGAGTCCCACATCGACACGAAGTCGCCCAGGTTCACAGCGCGGGCACTCTGCACCCACAGCACACGTTCGTCGATGAATTCGCGGTACTGCCGCGCCGTCTCGAGCAGTTGGCGTTCGCTCTCGTGCAAGGGCACGAGAATCTCGTCGAAGTAAATATCCAATGCTCTCGCCAGGGCGGGCGCGTACTCGCTTTTCTGCTTGCTCAGAAGCTCTTTCACGGATTTTTCGATCTGAGCACGCTCATCCGCGCTGTCAAATCGGATCTCCGTCAGGCGGCGTTGGACTTGCGCATCCACGTCGACCAAATCGAGCAAGGTGTCCTCAAGCTCGATCCGGCGCAGCTGAACGGCGTTGAGTTCCTGGGCCCGCGCTTTAAGGTCGCGGGCGTACCCTCGCTCGTCGGGCAATTGCAGCCGTTGATTGCGCAGATGAATGCCAATCGCATCGGTAAGCCCCACCCGTTCGACTTTGTCCTTGGCGCCCTCGAACGACTTGCGCAGCCGCTGCAGCCGATCGTCCACGTTCTTTTTCTCTGTCGACAACGTCTTGCTACGTTCCGTAGAATCGGCGAGCGCGGTGGCCATCGATTCGTTTTCCTCGGCGACCCGCTGCACCACCGGATGGGCATCGGCGGCTTTGCGCCGCTGCTCTTCCGCCAATCGACGGGATCCCTCGGCAAGCTGGGCCCGCTGCGCCGAGACGACGGATTCCAGCGCCGTGAAGTGCCGTTCCGCCTGCAGAACGCGTTTCTCAGCCAATTGCTTGCGCAGTCGCAGCAGGTCCCGCAGAACATCGTAGCTGTGCACTTCTTGATCAAGCTCCTTGGTGCGCGCTTCGAGGAACGCCCGTTCCGCGTCGCGAACCAGGCGCGTAGCCTCTGCTTCGTCACCGGCTTCACCTTTGGGTGGCTGGGTGTCCAACGATTTCAGCAACGCCAAGCGTTCCCGTATTTGAGCCACCTCAATGGGAATTTGCTGGCGCCGCTCGTTGCGATATCGTGAGTCTTCTTCCGCGCCGGCCCGTATCGTGCGCTCCGCCTCGAGTTGGGTCCGTGCCTCCTCGAGCTTTGGCGTCAACTGATCAAGCGGCAATGCGACAAGCGCGGACATGTCCGGCTCCTCGATCGGCGCGGCCACTTCGGACTCCAGCTCTCTGACCACTGCCGGTGCGTTGTCCGCTTGACGGGAAAAGCGCGCAGCCGCCTCTTCGGACGACGCGGCTTGTTTCACAAAGTCCAACGCTTGGCGTAACTTGGCCAACTCATCTTTTGCCGCATCCGGCTGGTCACTTGTTTCCAGCTCGGCGATTCGCGCCTGGATTGTCTGCTTGACTGCGCTATTGGCCGCTCCGGCGTCGATTTCAGCGGCACCGGCCGCGGCGATAACGCTCGGCGACAGCCCGCTATTGGCTAGTCCCAGCACAAGCAGGACCACGCCCACCAAGACCGCGAAACGGGACGCCAAATGTCTTTGGAGCGCTGGCCCGATTGTGTCGAATATCGTCATAGCAGGATTTGATTTTGCACTTGACCCGGGATTGATGAATAATGAACGGCGAAAACACCCGGGCGAATTGTATCTCAAAAGGGAAAATCGCTGCCGTGACTGCAATCAATCGCCGACTGACGCCACGGGTTTCACTACGCCGAGAGCTGACGTTTTCCCACGCGTCTCATTCGCATACCGCCGGCTTGCTGCTTGACCTGTCCCTTGGCGGAGCCGCGATTTTGCGCCTGGACGATTCGGCTCCGATCGATCCCACTCGAGATCTGCACATCGCCACCGAACTACCCACCCCCAACGGCACGGAGGAATTCGCCGCGCAATGCCGAGTTGCATCGGTCAACCCGCTAACACAGCACCGCGGCGCCATCGTTGGCTTGGAGTTTATCAACCTTCAGACGAAACACAGGCAGGTGTTAGCGCAGTTCTTGCGTCTGTCTTACCAGGAGGCATTGGGTTAGAGGGCTAGACCGCCTCGGTCTTTTCGGCGCCGCAGCGCTTGCAGCGCATCAAGGTGACGAGCCGCCCCCGCTTTACGTCGAACTGTTTTTCTTGGACGATCTCCCACTTGTGAAAGCCGCTGCGACACAAAGTACGACCCTTGAATCGCTCGGACACTTTGGGAAACTTGATCACTTCACCCATAGATTGCTCCATTGCACGGCAAGCCGCCGCACGTGAGCCACGGCTACCGAGATTGCCGTGGGCGGAAAGCATTATAACGGCTTGTGTGCCGGTTGCGGCGGGATGCGCTGCGGCCGATTTAAATTATCGGGGCTGATAGGTCAGCGCGTTGTCATGGATGGCGAAACTGCCCGGACCCCGTTCATCAGTGACGGTAACTTCCTGACCGTTGCAGCACACTGTGACATTCGGGTAGATACGCTTCGTCACAACGATTTCGACGGCAGCATGCTGGTCGATTTCGTGCTTTAGCGCATTGAGTTCGTCGCTGATCTGCGTCGCCTCCTTTTGAACTTTGTCACGGGTACGAGCCAGCTTTTCCTTCAAATCGGGGCGTGCATTGCCTTTGATCTGCTCTTCCACCAGATTGAGTTTGTTGAGCTCTTCGGTCTTTTCGGCGAGGGCCTTTAGCACGGTTTCGTACTTGGCAACCGTGTCGGGCGACACCCCGACTTCGACCCGAGTCTTAACCGCGGCGGGAGAGCCCAGCACCGACGCTTGCACGCCGTTCTTGCCGTAGATCCGTCCACCGATGGCTTGGCCCTTCTTGGCGGAATCGCTGCCGATCACGACCGCGCCTTGCGCCGTGATTTCGCTGTGTGTGGCGGTGTCCTCGACGGTCACGTCGCCAGGCGCATCGACCACCACATTGGAAAGAAACCGCGCCGTCACGTTCCCGCCGCTCTTTAGCACCGCCGCGCCTGGTGTCAACTTGCCCGCTGCGTCCCTGGGCTCGCTGCGTCCCATAACGCCGTAGCGAATGGCAATGTCGCCGCCGCTTTCAATCACGGCCGCCTCGACGGTGCCGCCGATTTCGACACCGCCGGTGGCGATCACCTTCGACCCCGCGCTTATGTCGCCGCTAATGGAAATGTCGCCCTCGAAGCGAATATTGCCGGTGGACACGTCGACTTTCTTGATCTCGAGGTTGGGGTCGACGTAAATGCCTTCCGGAGTTATAACCGGCCGCCCCGCCACGGCGGCCAGCAAGCGCTTGGGATTTTTCGGATCGATCTTGGTTCCCGGCAAATCCGGCGGAAAGTCTTTGTCCTTGCCCCCTTTGGCGGGAATCACTTGGCCGCGCACATTGACGCCTGCTTTACCCGTCGTCGGAGGGACAATCACCATCAACAAGTCGCCGGCCTTTACCGAGACAAACTGATCCAGTTCACGCATGTCGGCCCGTCCATCGTCGCGAATGCGGGGACGCGCGCCATCGACCTTGCGAATGCGGCTTTCAAGGCGCGCATCCTCACCGGGAACGGGTTGCGTGCCGCGCGCCACGATAAGCGGCTCACCTTTGGGCTCTTTCACTGCTTTATCGATGACATCGAGCATGATGCCGGTAACCACGTTGTGAGCACGCAGTGCGGCGCGAATCTCTTCCCGCGTCACCGGATCGCCGCCCTTGGGAGGGAGTACCACGGCGGTGACTTCCATCTCGTCTTTGGAAACTTTGATCTGGACGATGCCGTCGCGACGCGTACCGACGTCCAGCGTCGTTTCTTTGGTAAGCGATGCTTGCGCAGCGGAAAGCTTAATCGCAGCATCGTCGAACAACTGAAACGCGCCAAAGCCTGCCTCCTTGGCCAGGGCCTTGATGGCCGCCACGTCTTGCGGGATGGGCGCATCTCCCGGTCGCAGGGTAATGCGCAAAGTCGTGCCATCGTCACTCGCCTTAAACAGCGGTTTCGCGGCGGCGGTTTCTGCCATGAAGCGAAAGTCCTTGTAAGCTCGTCAATTCAATAACGGCGCGCCCGCAAAATTGGTAAAGGAATCCAGTGGATGAGTGTGGGTTCAGGAACGGAACGTCCGCACCGCCCATGCCATCCGCGCCCGCCGCCCGTCGCTCGACGTAGGGGGAAACGGCTATAGCCACGAATGGGGCGCGGGCAAGAAAATTAGCGCTCGCACATTGAGGAAATAAGCGGCGACGAGCCGACGGATGGGGATTCTGAAATATGAAACGAGATGAGACGATGGGTTGCCGTGACGGGAGCTGGTTTGCTATGCGCCAAGGCATCGGGCCGAGAGTCGTGCTAACAACGGCTTTTTGCGCATTGGCTGCGATTGCCCAACCAAGTTCCGCCGAATCGCCCATTGGCTCCTCCGAGTGGACCGTGGACAGTTTCGACGATGCCGTCGACGCAACCCCGGGCGATGGCCTGTGCGCAACCGAGGCGGGCGCGTGCACGCTGCGCGCCGCCGTACAAGAAGCCAATGCCATGGCCGGGACCGACGTCATCCACCTTCCCGCCGGCACTTACGCCCTCTCCCTGACCACGCCCGACGAAGACCAAGCGGCCAGCGGCGACTTGGATCTTCTCGAGTCAGTCGCCATCGAGGGCGATGACGCCGCGACAACGATCATCGACGGCATGTTGGGCGATCGCATTTTCGACGTGATTTGGGACGCCGAAAAACAAACGGCCGTGACCTTGCGCAAGCTGACCTTGACCCGGGGCCGGTTGAACGCCGAACTCAAATCCGGCGGCGCAATTTACAGCGACGCACACTTGCGGTTGGAAGATGTGATTCTTACCGACAACGCCGCCCATGGCCTCAATGCCCGCGGCGGCGCGATTTACAACGAGGGCGGCCGTCTTGAATTAGTGCGCGCGACGCTAACGGGGAATATCGCCGGCCCTCTGTTGCGCGATCAAGCCGACCGCAGCGCCGGCGGCGCCATCTTCAGCAGCGGCTATTTCGCCATGGACGCCTCGACAATCGAATCCTCCCGCGCGGTCTTTGGGGCGGGCGTGGCCCTCGGCGACGGGACGGCGTTCATTTACGATTCGGACATTGCCAACAATACCTCCGATCGCCACGGCGGCGGCATGCATGTCGGCGATCACGGTGAGGACGGCGCCATGCTCAGCGCCACGCTGCTGGTCTCGAACAGCCGCATCGACGGCAATGTGGTCAACGGCCAGCGACGGCCGCTGCCCGACGAGCAAACCGATGCACCCGACGCACCGGTGGATGCACCCGGTGCCCGCGGGGCCGGCGTATTCATCACGGCCGCGTCGGTGGTATACGTTATCGAAACATCGCTTACAGGAAATGATGCTGCACGCGAATGTTACGTGTGCAACATCGACGGCGGCGCTATCGCCAATGAAGAAGGCGCCCTCATCGTTCACCGAACGGTTTTCGATGACAATGGCGCCTCGCGCTGGGGCGGGGCGATATACAACGCCGAAGGACAGACGTTGTCAATTGCGGAATCCATTTTCCGCGGCAACGTCGTTGGCCGCAATGGCGTTGTGTCCGACCCCTTGAGCGGCGGCCTCGGCGGCGCCATTGCAAGCGAAGGCGCCGTCACGGTTAGCCACAGCGTGATCACCAACAATCGCGCCTACCGCGGCAGTGCCCTCTCCGGCAGCGCTACGCTCGAGAACGTTTCGATCGTCGGCAACACGGCGCGCGGCGACGGCGCAATTTTCGTAAGGAGCGCCGACGACAAGATCACACTCAATCATGTCACTTTGGCCGGGAACTTGGTCGGCAACCTTTCCACGGCAGGCGCGGCCAGCATCCATGCCCTTCCCGGCGGCGAGGTTCGCGTCAAGAACAGCATCATTGCCGAAGCCGGCGACGCCGCCAATTGCGCGGGTGCCGTTACCAGCGACGGCAACAATGTCATCAGCGACGCAAGCTGCCTCGCGCAGAAACTGGAGAGCGATCTCATTGCCGATCCATTGCTCGGCGCGTTGGGCGATAACGGCGGATTTACGGCAACGGCGATGCCCACCGTCGACAGCCCGGCGCGCAACAAGATCCCTGCGGCCGATTGCGCTTTTACGGACCAGCGCTTATTGGCCAGAACCAGCGCTGAGTGCGACGCGGGCGCGGTAGATAGCGACGGCGCAGATACGACCTTCGGAGCGCTGCAGTTCGCCGCGACATCTTTGGACGTCATCGAAGGCTTCGGGGCCTTGAATATCGACGTTGCCCGCGCGGGCGGCGGTACCGCCGGCGCGGTCAGCGTCGACTATTTGATCACCGATGACAGCGCTGTTGCCGCGGAAGGCGATTACACGGCCACGGCGCGACGCGGCACCCTTTCCTGGGCCGCCGGCGAGAATGCGCCGAAGACCATCATTGTTGAGATCAACAACGATGACCTGACTGAACCGGACGAGGCTTTCGTGGTGCACCTGCTCGCGCCCCGCGGCGGCGCTCAACTCGGCGCGGTGAACGCGCTCAACGTAAAGATCCTTGCCAACTCCAACGGACCCGCGACCCCATCCGCCCCGGCCGCAAGCGGGGGTGGTGACGGCGGCGGGGCCGCGTGGGGCATCCTCGGCTTGGCATTCCTTTCCCTGCTGGCGCGAATTTCGCTATCATTTGCGCGGCAAGGAAAGGGCAACGATGAATAAATCCACACGCTACATGCTGCGCGGCGTCGAGTACGCCGGACTTCTTGTGATCGCGATCGCCACGGTGATCGCCGGCCTACAGGAAGTCGTGCGCATGATCACCGAACAGCACGTAACCCTCGCCGATCTGTTGCTGCTGTTCATCTACCTCGAAGTCATGGCCATGGTGGCGATTTATCTCGAATCCCATACCCTGCCGGTGCGACTGCCGATGTACATCGCGATCGTGGCCTTGGCCCGCTATCTTATCCTGGACATCAAAGATATGAACGAGTGGCGAATTCTCGCCGTGGCGGGCGGCATTCTGTTCATCGCCTTCGCCGTGCTCGTCATACGGTACGGTCACGTGAGATTTCCCTACGACCAGAGCAACTCCAAGTCCCGCATGAACACCTAAACAAGCGCGGCACACGTCGCAAAATCACCCTCCGCCACCCCGCCTTTTTAAAGTTCTTCCCCGCCGATCCGTAAACCTGGGAGGCAGCCGGGGGCACGGAAAAACTCCTGCCCTCTGCATGATTTCCCTGCAAGTGTATTAGGTTGGTCAGTATGGCGACGCGTTTGGAAGACGTCCCGGTAATTAAGGTCAAACCCTCGACCATCGAGGCTGAGATCTATAATCGAATTCGACTCGGCTTGATTCGTTTGGAAAATCCGCTGCGCCTAACCCTGCCCGGGCTGCGCGGCATGGATGTGCTGCTCGATGACAAAGCCTGGGTCTGCGTCGACCGCACACTCTACGATCTGCCGGTGCTCGCTTGGACGGATTTTCAAACCCAATCCCGCATGGGATTGCACGCACCGATCGAGTGCCGCGTCAATTACTATCATATTCACGCCAACGTGATCGCCGAAACCGTGCTGGCAACGACGGATCGCTTGCTCAAAGAGCGCTTGAAACCTTATCAGCGCGCCGAAGCACCGCTGGTCGCTAAACTCTCCGTCGCCGGTAAGCGTTAACACCAAGCGTTTCCTACGCCACCCGCCACATCGCGCGGCGGTGAATAATCTATACTTTTCTCATGCCTCGGCCTATCCGGATGAATCGTCGCGTTTCTGCAATTCGGCTATCTTTAGGTGGGGTCGCATGACGAACCGCGCCTGGCTTGCCGCCGCAATTGCGTTAATTCTTTGCTGCGCGTCCGACCTCGCCCTGGCGACCGACCTGGACGACGCTCGCGCCTTTCATCGCGAAGGCGATCAATTGTTCGGTTCCGGTCATTTTCAAAACGCCATCGGCGCCTACGAGAAAGCGCTCGACCTGTTTGAACGGCTCTCCCGCGCCAGCGACGCGGCCGTGGCGCGCCACCAGTTGGGATTCGCGCACTCGGCGCTGGGGGAGCACGACATAGCGCTGCGCTATTTCGAGCAGAATCTTGCCTTGCATCAACGACGCGGCGACTTGATGTCGAGCGCGAACTACCTACAGTACGCAGGCCAGCTTTATATCGAAACCGGAAATCTCGACAAGGCCAAAAAATACCTCGACCAGGCACGCCAATACTTACTGAGCAATCCACAACGGCTGGCGGAAGTGGAGCACTTGCGCGTTGTCGCGCACGAGCGGCTGGGAAATATCGACGAGGCGAAAGCGATTTTGACGGAAGCTCGGAAAGTGGTTGATGACGAAACATGGAATCGTCATCTAGCGGACGACGCCGAGCGCCTGGGCATCGCGGGCGATCGAACTGCAACACGCGATCCGATGACCGCCCGCACGTTCGTGCTGCTCGGGATTTTGGCCACGGTCACAGTGATGCTGATCGCGATGAAGCTCGGCTTCTTGGGCGTCAGATTCAAGAACTTCGCCCTCTTCATCGTCTCGGCCCTGCTGACGCTGCTCTTTAGCGAATTTGCGCTGCGTCTGATTCTCCCCGAGCCACCGGTCGTCAGCCACCTGCTCCACGCGCCCAATCGCGTCACCCGTTTTGTCCCCTCGCCCGGCATCATGATCGGCGTCGACAACAAGCAGACGTTTTTCTCGACCAACAACGCCGGGGTTCGCGGGGATCCGGTGCCCGAGGAAGATTCCACGCCGCGCATTCTCGTCATCGGAGGCAGCAGCACGGAAGGACTTTTCCTGGACGACCCGGACGCCTGGCCTCACGTGCTCCAGACACTGCTCACCGAGTCCTTTTCGAAGCCCGTCTGGGTCGGCAATGCGGGCAAGTCGGGACTGAACAGTTTCGGTCACGTTGTTCAGTTCCACTACTACCAGAGCGAATTACGACCGAACGTGGTGATTCTGCAAGCCGGGATCAATGATCTAAATTCTTGTATCTCGGGCGGGATGGCGGCGATGCGCGACAGCGCGCGCATGATCCGCCAGCCCGGATTTTTCGAGGACTACGGAAAGTTTGTATTTCACGAAATTCGCCCCGCGCAGATGAATTCGTCCTGGCGGCTGGTTGACCTTTTTCGCCGCGCCAAACGGGCGCTGTTCGAACCGGCCGCATCGGGGCCCGTTGTGCCTCTCGACTTCGTGGTACAAGACCAAGCCGCCGAGTTCTACAACGAACAACGGCGACGGCGGCAAGTCGCGAGAAAAGAGCAGCGTATACCCGACATAGGCGAATGCCTTGCCGCGTATCGCTTTAACCTGGACTCGATCGCCAATATAGCACGCGAGTCCGGCATCGCCTTGATGCTGCTCACCCAAGGTTCCCTGTACCGGACGAACCTGACCCCCAGCGAGGAAAATCTTCTCTGGTTCGGCAGCGTCGATGCGAACCCATTTAGCCAAAACCCGCCCAACACTTACTACTCAGCTTCCGTACTGAATACTCTTCTCGACCAGTACAACCAGCAGAGCCTCAATGTTTGCGCCGCCGGCGGCGCGCACTGTCTCGACGTGGCCACCGCACTGCCGCGCACGACGGGAATTTATTATGACGATGTCCATCTCAACGTTAACGGCGCCAAGGCCTTAGCGCGCGCAGTGGCCGACGAACTCCAGCGAGTCAAACTTTTACCTCATTGATTTGTTGATAAGTTTACTGGACAATTTGGACATTCCTTGGCGCGGAACTTAGGCTTACAATGTAAACAGATTTTCGCTGAGGCCGCTAAGATCCATGCCGGAACAGCGCGACCGACTTTACCGCCGGATCGACGCGAGATCCTTCCGGCCCGGCTGTGCGTTTAGACCCTGCTCGATCAACGAGGCGCAATGGGCATGAACACAGTGATCACGTCTTGTGATGACGACCACACCATAACTATCGCGGTGACTGGGACGTTCAACTATGACCTGCTGCCGCAGTTTCGCGACGCCTACCTTAAGTCCGACCCGCAGTACGATTTTGTCGTAGACCTGCGAAACACCGAAAACATCGACAGTTCGGCTCTGGGCATTTTGCTCAACATGCAGCGCCACTTGAACAAGTCCGACGGCGCCATACGCATCGTCAACGCCACCGAAACGGTCAAGCGCGTGCTGCAGATCACTCGTTTCGACCGCAAGTTTCGCATCGAATAGCATGGCCGTTCTCGTCGTCGACGACCACACACCCAGCCGAACGCATATCGCGCGCTTCCTCGCCGCCAAAGGCTACAACGTAATCGAAGCGGGTAACAGCGAGGAGGCGCTCGCCTGCTTTCAAACCCATTCGATCGATTTGGTGCTGCTCGACATCATGATGCCCGGCATGGATGGCCGCCAAACCGCCACCCTGATGAAAGCCATATCGCCGGAAGTCCACACGCCGATCATTTTCGTCACCGCGCTGAACTCCGATGAAGTGCACAAGTCCGCCATCGCTGCAGGCGGCGATGATTTCGTCATCAAGCCCGTCAGCCACGACATTCTGGAAGCCAAAATCCGCGCCCACCTGCGCATACGGGAATTGAACTCCCAGTTGGCGGAGAAGAATCGCGATCTGGCGGCTCACAACAGACGGTTGGTGCGCGAGCATGATTTGGTCCGCCACTTTTTCGACCACGCGCTGAGCCAGAGCTACTTGGACTCCAGCTATATTCGCTACCATGTGTCGGCGGTGTCGGCGTTCAACGGCGATGTATTTCTCGCCGAGCGCAGCCCGCGCGGCCATGTCTACGTCCTGCTGGGCGACTTCACCGGCCACGGGCTTAGCGCCGCCATGGGAACGCTTCCTGTCGCTCAGGCTTTTTTCGGCACCGTCAGAGCCGGTTATGTGGTCGGCGACGTCGCCCGCGAGATCAACCGTCAGCTCACGGCGCTATTGCCGGTAGACATGTTCCTCGCCGCAACGTTGATCGAAATCTATCCCGGCCGCAATCGCATTGCGGTGTGGAGCGGCGGCATGCCCGATGCATACTTGGTGCGCGGCGGCTCGGCGATCCCGATCCCCTCCCGCCACATGCCCCTGGGCATCCTCGAAGAAGGCGAGTTCGATCCCCACGTCGGCTTCTACAACACCGACCCGGGAGACAAACTGTTTCTCTACACCGACGGCGTCATCGAGGCCCGCACCGACAGCGACGGTGAGTTTGGCGACGGCCGCTTGATCCAGGCGCTTGAAACCGGCGACGAAAATCTGGTTCAAGCCGTAACCGCAGCGCTGCTGCGCCATTTGGGCGGCAACAGCCAAACGGATGACTTGTCGCTGGTCGAAATATTATGCGACGGCATCCCCGATACCATTGACGCCATCCAAATCGACAACAGCGACGCACCGCCCCTGCTGCCGTTCAGCTTCGAGGCAACGTTGGACTGCGACGCCATCCGCGACGCCGACCCTTTGTCCCAAATTATTCGCGCCATCACCCAGCACCCGCGCGTCAACGCCAAGCGCGACATGGTGTACTCGGTTCTGGCGGAGCTATTCAACAACGCCGTCGACTACGGGCTATTGGACATGAGCGGGATAGACAAATCCGCCAACGCGGATTTCTCGGCCTTTTATCATGAACGCATGGCGCGCCTGGCGTCGTCCCACGACGGTTGGGTGCGAGTACGCATCCAGACCGTACCCGACCCGACGATTCCGAAGATACAGATCAATGTCGAACAAAGTCGCGGCGGCTTCGCTTCTGATAGAGCGAGTTTCGATAGCGAGGACAAGCTGAGCGGTCGCGGACTCATGATCGTCAACTCCTTGTGCTCCTCTCTTCGCTTCGAAGACGGCGGACGACGCGCCGTCGCCACCCTGATGTTGTAAAGGGATAGAACGTGGAATCCGCCGCCGTGGCCTTGGTTACCGGTCTCACCGTGTTCGCTGCGGTCGGCGCGGGGTGTGTATTCTCACTTCGCCGCGCCCGTTATCAGGCACGCCTCGCGCGCAGTCATTACAAGTCCATTGTCGATACGGCCATCGACGGCATCATATTGATCGATGAGCAGGGAAATATTCGCGCCTTCAACCAAGGGGCCGAACGCATGTTTGGCTACTCGTCCGCCGAGGTGCTGGGCGCGAATGTCAGCATACTGACGCCGGAACAAGACGCCGACGCGCACACCCGATACTTGCAGCACTACAACGGCGCAAAAGGCTCATCGGTGGTCGGCAGAGGACGGGAGATTCTGGCGCGTCACCGGGACGGCCGTCACTTTCCCGTCGACATCGCCGTTAGCGAGACGGTGTTCGACGGCCAGCGTTTCTTCACCGGCATCATACGCGACGTAAGCCGCTACAAGCAGACGGAAGCCGCGCTGCGCATCAGCGAGGACCGCCTCGCCCGCAGTCAGCGCTTCGCCAACATCGGCACCTGGGATTGGAACATTCGCACCGGCGAGGTGTTTTGGTCTGATCGCATCGGCCAGTTGTTTGGCTACAACGCCAAAGTGCCGGAGACAACCTACGAGGCTTTTCTCGCCGCCGTGCACCCCGACGATCGCGAGGCGGTGATTGCGGCGGTCAACGAGTGCATCCACAAGAACAAGGAATATTACATCGAACATCGCGTCGTGTGGCCGAACGGGGAAACTCATTGGTTGCTGGAAAGCGGAGATGTGATCCGCGACGACAACGGTGAACCTTTGCGCATGCTGGGTGTGGTGCAGGATATCAGCCAGCGCAAGAAACCTGAATTGGAGCTACTGAAGGCCAAGGAACAAGCGGAAAAGGCCAATCGCGCCAAGTCGCACTTTCTCTCCAGCATGAGCCATGAGCTGCGTACGCCGATGAACGCGGTGCTGGGATTCGCACAGCTTCTCGACCTCGATCCGGCCACCTCGCCTACGCAGCGTGAATTCATCAAGGAGATAAGAAACGCGGGGGATCACCTTTTGCGCTTGATCAACGACATACTCGATCTCTCCAAAATCGAGTCCGGCGCGCTCACGGTACATAGCGAACCGATCCCGCTGAAGTCTGTCATTGACGAGTGCATCCAGTACGTCGAACCGTTGGCGCGGTCGCGCTCGATCGCGCTCATCTGCCCGGTAGACGCGATCGGCGCCCGCTGGGTCGACGCCGATGCCACGCGGCTCAAACAGGTGTTGCTCAATCTCTTGACCAACGCCGTGAAATACAACCGGGACGGCGGCGAAGTGCGCGTCGATGTGAACGGGCACGGCGAGAGCTTCATTCGCATCAGTGTCACCGATACCGGCCCAGGCATAGCGCAGGAGAAACTACGGGAGCTGTTCCAGCCCTTCAATCGCCTTGGCGCCGAGTGCAGCGACATCGAGGGCTCTGGCATCGGCCTGGTCATCGCCAAGCGGCTTGTCGAAAGCATGGGGGGCGCGATCGGCATCAACAATCGCCCGGGGCACGGCTGTCAGTTTTGGATCAAGGTGCCGTCCACCAACGCCCCGGCTCCGAAAGGCGCCACGGCCGGCGAAGCCGGCAGCGCGTCCACTCCCGCCGGCCCGGCCGCGCGTGTCCCGGAGGGCCTTTTAGAGCGGTTTAACGCCGCCGCCTGCCAACACTTGGCAAGAATCGAAGATGCCCACACCAATCGCAGCGCGAGCGATCTGATCGTCGAATCCAACCGTCTCGGGGCGGCGGCCGCGACATTTGGAATTTCTTGGCTTACCGATGCCTGCCGCGAACTTGCGATGGCGGCGCGAAGTCAACAATGGGACGAAATTCGCCGTCAGATTCAAAGCATTAATAATGCTATCGGCGAAGAGGAACGATCAGAGCTTGAAAAATAGGACACGCGGGCGCGCTTTTTCGGCGCCGCCCCGTGCTCAATTGTTGCGCCGAAACGCGACCTGATTAGCGACGACCCTTGGCCGGAACCGGTTTCACCGCTGCGGAAGAATCGTTTTTTCCGTGGCGCGCATTGTCATCGTCGTCGCGCTCGGACTTTTTGCCCTCGTGGTGCTTCGGCTTCGGATCAGGCAATGGCTTGGCTAGGACGTGCCCCGCGCGGCGAAACTCTTCCGTGCCGTCCGCGATTAATTCACCGGTAGCCGTGTTCCAGACGCGCCAGTTCAGCGTAGCAGGCTTGGAGTCGACCATGCCGATGCCAATCTGATAGCTGTACGCGTCCTTCCCATTCAGGGTGCCTTCGCCTTTCATATGAATGTTTTGCGCAGTGACAATCATCCAGTCGTGGGCACGGGCCTTAAGCTTCCAGCGGGCGCCTGCCGCGTCCTTCCAATACAACGAGACCTGACCTTGCGGCGCCGAAGCCGGGCCGACTAAGCGAAAGCCGATGCGGCCTTTATGCGCATCGTCGTCTGTGGCGTGACGCGGATGCGGCACGGCCCCGAACCGGCCGCCGCCGACCACCGCCCACTCGCCGGCGTTAACGACGGCGATGTTCGAGCTAACCGTTCGCGCTTCGTTGGCCGTACCATCGCGCACGCTGAACACGATGGTAAAGAAACCCGGGGTTGCATAAACATGGCCGCCTTGAATCGATCCGCCGCCGGCGTCTGCAGCACCCTCATCGACATGGCCGTCACCCCAATCAATGCTCCATGTCAAGGCATCGCGCACACCCGGATCGCTCACCTCGGCCATCATTTCAACCGTATCGCCTTGGATCGCGACGTCGTCCGGCCACGTCACGGCACCGATATTGGGCATCACATTGGCAACAGTGATGACCGCGCCGGCGACGGCTTCAGCGCCGCGTTCATCGCGTATCCGAAGGGTCAACTGATAGTCGCCGTCGTTCTCATAGACATGATCAATCGAGAAACTCTGGACGGGGGCCGCAACGACACGGCTGTCGCCGGAGCCGTCACCGTAGTCGATTGTCACGTCCCACTGCAGGCCATCCGGATCCGAGAACGCAACGTCACGGCTAAGCTCGTCGCCTTCGTTCAAACTCGCTCCGGCCAGCGCTCCAATGACGGGAGCATTATTCAAGATCGTTACGCGCTGCGTCGCGGCCGCGTGGTTGCCCGAGCGGTCCGCCGCGCGCCATTCGACGACGTGGCTGCCCACGGCAAACGGTCCCACATTGTCCGCAAAGGCCGGCACCGCGCCATCGACGGTGTCGTTCGCCGACGCTTCGCCCAGCGCGACTTCCGTCAGCACGCTCGACGCAAGCACCTCGACATCGGACGGCGCGGCAATCGCGGGCGGCGTCGTGTCGACAAGCGCGACCGATTGCGCAGCCGTGGCCTGGTTTCCGGCCGCATCCTCGGCAAACCAGTCGACGAGGGTCGTTCCAAGCGGATAGCGACCAGGGCCGGTGTGATATAGCGCCACCACGCCTACCGCATCCGTTGCCGCGGGCGGATCGAGTTCCACCGCGGTCGTCGGGCCCTGCGCTTCGACAGTCAGCGCCGCCGGGGCGGCAATCGTCGGCGCGATGGTGTCCTGCACGATGACGCGGCTGGTCTGGGACGCGCTGTTCTGGGAAGCGTCGGTCGCCGTCACGGTCACCGTCGTTTCGCCTATGGGAAAGCTCGACGGCGTGGGCGCGACAACGACATTCACCGCCGAGCACGCGTCCGCAACGATCGTATCGACGGCAACAACCGCGCCCTGTGCGGACTGGGCTTCGGCGCGAAACTCAGGCTGCAGCAGGATCGACGGCGCCACCGTGTCGACGACGCGCACGAGCAGCCCGTCGCTGGAGGCTTCGCCATCCGGATCCTGCACGCTCAGCGAGATCGCGCTGTCACCGAAAGGAACATTCACGTTTACCTGCGCGCCGCGGCGCATACCAAAAGCACCGTTCCAGGTGTACGTTATAACGTCACCATCGGGATCGTGGGACGCGGTGCCATCGAGCGAGACGGGAGTGAGACTGCCCGCGCACTCCGCGACCATATCGGTTCCCGCGTTGGCAACCGGCGGTTGATTGAGCGGTCCACGGTCGGCCAAGAAAACGTCCCAAGTGCCATTGGTATCCCCACTGACAAAGTCTCTCGCCATGGACGACATCGCAACATAGCGGCCGTCGGCGGACAGCGCCGGCCAGTAGCTCATGTTGTTGCCCGCGCCCGAACCGACGCTGCTAATCAGCGAAGATTGCCGCGATCGCGTATCGTGAACATATACGTCCCACGTGTTGTTGGCATCGGCGGGACCGAGGTTCGAGGCGAGCGTGGTGAACGCGACGTAGCGGCCACGGCTGTCCAGCCTCGGCCAGTAGCTGTGACCATTGGCCGGACGGCCTACCGTATCCACACTGGCCACGGTGCGCGAACCGTCAGCCAGATTCACCAGGACAACGTCGTAAGCATTGTTATTGTCTCCCGGCACAAGATTCGACGCTGCGGATGAGAAGGCAACCACTTTCCCGTCGCCGCTCAAGGTCGGCCAATTGCTGGGCCCGTTTCCACCGTGACTGACAGATACCAAGACGCCTGTTGACCGATCGAGCACGAATATATCCGTCTGGCCGTTGCCATCACTGGCCACTAAATTCGTCGCCGCAGACTGAAACGCGACATAGCGCCCGTCCGCGCTAAGGGCCGGCCAGTCGGAACCGCCGTTGCCGTTCACGCCGCCCGGTGCGACGCTGACCCGCTCCGTCGTGCGGTTGATCCGGTCATAGATGAATACGTCAATTGTATTGTTCGTGTCGTTCGCGATCAGATCCGTGGCGTATGATGTGTACGCGACAAACCGAGCGTCGGCGCTGATAACGGGATTGATGCTGTCGCCGTTGGCCGCTGCGCCGGCAACGTTGCTCGTCACGCGCTCGGTCACGCGAAGCAGGCGATCGAAGACGAACACGTCCCACCGCCCATTGGTGTCGCCGGCGACCAGATTGCTGGCCAGCGAATAGAAGGCGACATAACGACCGTCCGCGCTAATCGTCGGCCAGTAGCTGCTGTTGTTGGGTTGTGAGCCGTTCAGGCCGTTGCTGATTCGCTCGATGGAGCCGGTCTGCGCGTCGTAAGCAAAAATATCGTAGGTGTTGTTGCTATCGAGCCCGATGAGGTTGCTCGACAAGGAGCTGAATACCACAACGCGTCCCTGCTCCGACACCGACGGATAGAGACTGGCCTTGTTGCCCACCGCGCCGGCGGGCGTTCGGCTCGCCAACGTCACACTTTGCGGCTGCGCGGCAGCGCCAACGACGGATGCCAGCAACGCGCCACCGAATATCCATGTCGCCGCCCGAATCATTGCTGTGTCTCCGCAGTGCTCAGCACATACATCTGGGCGCCGCCGGCCACGATGTGGAACATCAACGGCTGCGACCACAGCAACGGCGCGGGATCGCCCCGGCAGGGTAGAGTGAACGTGTGCTCAATGGTCGAGCCGCTGGAGATCGTCGCGAGAGGCAGCCGCATTGGTTCGCCGGCGCAGAGAAGGAACAGCGCCTCACTTGATCCAAGGAGCGGGGACTGGAAGTCTACGCCGCCGCGGTTCTCCAGGGTCAGGGAAATCGTGACAATGGATTGACCAAGCTGGTCGGCCTCAACCCACCAGCGGTGCCAAATCCTTAGATCGCCTTGCGCAAGGGCCGCGCCTGGGGCGCACAGAATGGCGAGTAGCAGCATACTTGGCAGCACGTGGCCAAACGTCGAACGCGACGATCGCACGAAGGTTGTTGCATCGACCATAGCCATACTCCCGAAAGCCCGGGGGAGTATCCATACCCAGTGCGCCAACAATCCCTGGCAAATCGGATTGCGATGCCATGCCGCCCAATCCACTGTCGACCATACGCCCGGCTTGCTTTTTGTGACAACCGCGTCATGGTCTTTTTGTGACCTACGTCACAGGATGGACAACGAACTGCGGCTGGCGAATTGTTAAGCCATTGAAATGTCCGCAAGCTATTGATTCATGAGGGATGAACTATTCAGCTTTCGCCCTTAACCAGCGATAACCAAGAGAATCCGTCAGTTATCGCTGGTTGGATAAAATCCTCGACTTGGTCAGGAATTGCGACAAGGGAAGAATGATCAAACTTCGCAAGTCATTCTCCATCGCCAGCTTCATCGGCATCGGCGTCGTCACCGTCGCTCTGGCGCTCTGGTACCGCGCCATCGCCCTCGACGCCCTGATCGAACAGGAGACGCGCGGCAATACTGCACTCGCGCGATCGTTCGCCAACTCGATCGGCGATCGCTTTCTAACGTTCGTTGACCATGCCTCCACCTTGCCCCGCGAGGCCATTCTGAGCCATACCGAAACGGCCGCGATCGATTCGCGCGTACGCAGACAAATGAAAGGCACCGACGTTGTCAAAGTAAAAGTCTACGGACTCAATGGCGTGACGGCTTTCTCCACCGATCCATACCAGATCGGCGAAGACAAGTCGTACAACGAGGGATTCTCGCGAGCAAAAGCGGGCAAGTCCGCCAGCGAGCTGACGTACCGCAATGCAGTTTATTCCTTCGAGGGAATTGTCGCCGACCGCGACCTGCTCGCCACTTATCTGCCCATCTATCACTCTGAAACCAACGAAGTGGCGGCGGTTTTCGAACTCTACAGCGACGTGACCCCGTTGGTTCGCCGGCTGCATAGAGCACAACTGCAAATCATCTCCGGCGTCGTTACGATCCTTGTCCTGCTTTACGCATTTCTCTATACCATCGTGGCACGCGCCGAGCGAATTATTCACCGCCAAACCCGGGAACAAGAAGAGTCGGCCGACAAAATCAAACATCAGGCCTACCACGACAGCCTGACGTCGCTTCCCAACCGCACCATGTTCCTGGAACGACTGGATGAAGCCGTCAAACGCGCCAAACGCACAACGCGCTCGTTCGGCGTCATGTTTATCGATCTGGACCGCTTCAAAGTGGTGAACGACAGTCTCGGTCATGATGCGGGGGATCGCTTGCTGGCGATCGCGGCGAAGCGCATCGTCGCCTCGGTGCGGGAGAGCGATACTGTATTTCGCATGGGCGGCGACGAGTTCACCGTGCTGCTGGAAAATCTCGCCGCCGATGAAGACGCTGCTCTGGTGGCGCGCAGGATCATCCAGTCATTCACACTGCCCATCGATCTCAAACGCAGTGAAGTCACCGTCTCGGCCAGCATCGGCATCGCGGTCTATCCCCGTGACGATCTCACACCGGAACGGCTTATAAAAGATGCGGATGCCGCCATGTATCGCGCCAAGGACGCCGGCCGCAATCGTTACCAGTTCTTCACCGAGGACATGAACCTTTCGGCGTTGGAACGCCTGGAACTCGAGAACGGTCTGCGCAAAGCGCTGCGCAAGGAGGAGTTCTTTCTGGTCTACCAACCGAAAGTCGCGGCGGAGACGGGCATCGTCGTCGGCATGGAAGCGCTGCTGCGCTGGCGGCATCCGGAACAGGGCGTGATTCCACCGGATCGCTTCCTGTCGTACCTGGAAGATTCGGGATTGATCAATCCGGTCGGCGAATGGGTCATTCGCCGGGCCTGCCTCGACGTCAAACAATGGATCGACGAAGGTCTGCCGCCCATTCGTGTTTCGGTCAACATCTCCTCTGCTCAGTTCAGGTCGGAAATGCTCGCCCGCAATGTCGCGAAAATCCTCAACGATGTTGGCTTGAACCCGCGCCATCTCGAACTGGAGCTGACGGAAAGTCTGCTGGTCGAGAACCCAGACGCCGCCGTGCGCGCTCTTGAAGATCTGAAAAAGCTCGGACTGTTCGTGTCGATCGATGACTTCGGAACCGGTTACTCGTCGCTCAACTATCTCAAGCAATTCCCAATCGACTTCTTAAAAATCGATCGCAGCTTCATTCGCGACTTAATAAATAACGAAAAGGACGCCGCCATTACCTCGGCAATCACCGCGCTGGCCCACAGCCTGAATCTAGGGCTGGTGGCCGAAGGCGTCGAAGACCTGGAACAGTTGGAGTTCCTGCGCAGCAAGGGCTGTCAGGAAATTCAAGGGTTCCTTATCAGCAAACCCGTTCCCATCGAGGAACTCAAGGCGCGTTTGATCAAGGACGGCCACCGCTTGATTCTCACGCGTGACCGCGCCGAACCGGTTTCTGCCTAACCGGCCGACGACAGGATCAATTACGAGACGAGGGAAAAGCGGGTCCAAACCACCTTCACAGCCGCATTTGCTAGCCAAAAAGAGGTTCGCATATTCCAGACAACGTGGGCAGATTTGCAATAGACTGTGCTAATGGAAGTTTTATTGGTGCCGACAGAGGGACTCGAACCCCCAACCTACTGATTACAAATCAGTTGCACTACCAATTGTGCTATGTCGGCATGAGACATGAGGATCAATGCGGCGCCTAGTTTAGTCGATTCGCCCCCCGCCTCGCAATGAAGCTACGGCGTGGCGAGAAAGTTCTCGCCGCAGGCGCTTTGGCGCAATTCGGCCCCGGGGAAGTCGATCATAATTTTGTGGCGTATCTCGTCGGTCAATCTCAGTGCGCCCTCGGACATCATGTCCACCCAGAACTGGGACTGCGTGGTAAAACGCTCTTCAAGCTTGATATCGAAACCTTTGGCGCGCAGTTCGTCGCGGCGCTCTTCGGCGTACTTGCGGTCGCTGTAGATGCCGACTGAGATGGCGTTTGTGTTCGGCCCCTTGGTGATAAGGAAGCTGTCGACGTTGGCGGCGTGCATCTCGCGCAAAGTCTTTTTGGCGTCCGTGGCGTTACGCGCCGGAGGAATAAAAACCCAGTAGCCTTTGGGCACCCGTTCGTCCGCTTTGCGGGCCAAGCTGAGCCAACCTTGAGCCTTCAATTGCATGACGGCGCCGGTGGCCTCTTCGTTGGTGCGAAACGCTCCCAGGGAGTAACACTCAACGGGGCCAACGGGCTGCGCGGGCGGTTTGGGTGCAGGCGGTTCGACCGCGGGCGGGTTAGTCGTTTCCCGCTCGCGGAGCAAGACGATCGAGCCATTCGCCGTCGATGGTTGCGGCTTCGCCGAAGTTTCCTCACGGCTGCCGGCAAAGAATCCGAACCACGCTGCAATGGCAATGTTCAGCAGCAGCACAAGGCCGAAAAGCCATTTCATGGGCCGCCCGCCATTACCGCGAGACCTTCGAGCACGAGCTCCGGCACGTGATCGTAGGGCCCCGCCAGCAGCGGCAGCACCGCCGGGGCATCGCCCCCGGTAAGAAAGCGATGAATCTTCTCACCCATCTCCGTTTCGACATCCTGTGCTGCTCGATCAATGAATGAAACTAATGCGTACAGCGTCCCGCCTTCCACGGCCCCGGCGGTGTCCCGCGCAAAAAGCGACGTGCCGCGGTTCGCGTTCGGATTGCCCTGTGGTCTAATCCGCGCGGTGCGTTTGACGAGCGACTCGCGCATCAATGCCAAACCCGGCACAATCAAACCACCCTGATGAACGCCATCTGCCGCGAGGACATCGACGGTCACTGCCGTGCCGCAATCAACGATGAAACACGGCCGCGACGTACGGGCACGCCCCGCTACCAAAGCGGCCCACCGGTCACAACCCAATTTGGACGGATCCACATAGGCGTTTGTAACACCCCATCCTTGGGAAGGAGACACGACAAGCTGAGGCGTAACACCCCAATTGCTCTCTATCCAATTCGTTATTTGCTCCACAAACTTTAGCGACGCGACGCAGGAAATCATCACCGACTCGGGCGGTTCGAACGTCGCCCAATGTTGCGAGGCGAACTGATCAACACCACGCGAAGGGTGATTCGCGCAGCCGACGCTGGCGAGCTTGCCGTTTCCCGACGTCATGGCCCACTTCAAACGGCTGTTTCCGATATCCAACAAAAAATGCGCCACTATTCGTTATCCTTTGACCGTTAATCCTGCACCGGCTTGCTAACGCGAACGGTGACATCTCCGGAAAAAAATCGTTCTTGCCGCTCACCGACCTGCACCATGAGCGCCCCGGCGGCATCAATACCCAGCGCCCGGCCGGCCACCTGCTTGCCGGCTTGATAAACCATGATGTCTTTGTCGCCTAGATAATCGAGGCGCCGCCAATCGGGAAGAAATGAAGCGAAACCCGCCGACTCGAATTGCCGTAGCGCCAACAACAGCGCTTCAAGTGCGGCGCTGGCGGTGCTGTTGCGCGAGACGTCACGCCCAAACGCTTGCGACAAATCGGTCCACGGCTGATCAATGGTCTCGGCTGAAGTACGGGGCATGGCCACATTGACGCCAACCCCGATGACAACATGGCATTGTCCCCCAGCCTCGCCGGAAAGTTCGAGCAAAATTCCCGCCAGCTTGCGCGTGCCACAGTACAAGTCGTTTGGCCATTTCACCCGCACCACGTCCCTGTCGAACCGACTATTGATGGTTTTTGCGAGCATCACCGCCGCGGCCAGGCCCAAGGCTTGAAGTTGAGCCGGAGCAGGATCGAAGCGCCACAGCAGAGAAAAGTAGAGATTAGACCCAAACGGCGACACCCACTGCCGGCCGCGACGCCCCCGCCCGGCCTGCTGCCGCTCGGCGAACACGGCCACAGCGTGTTGTGTGCCACCCTTGCGTCGGGCCATGACGTAGCTGTTGGTAGAATCAACACTGTCGAGAATCTCGAGTTCGGCGAGCAAAGACCGAGATTCGTGAGATATACCGTCCAGGATCGACTGCGGAGCCAACAACTCGAGGGGTTGCGCCAAACGATATCCCCGCCCGCGTACCGCATGGACATCGAGCCCCAGATCACGCAGTGCATCTATCCGCTTCCAGACGGCGTTGCGTGTAATGCCAAGCTCTTGGGCCAGCTCTTCGCCGGAGCGGAAATGGCCGGACGCGAGCGCCCGCACCAGCTCGTAACTTATTGCCATGGCGCCATATTATTAGTTACTTGGGGTGCTCAGAGTTGGGTCGGGGTACGCCCAAATTAAAACATATAATCGATGATATTTTGATGGCGTAAGGATAACCTTGAGCGTGGAATTGGGCAAGCCGCGCCGTCTGCGGAAGGCCCGTTCAAGTCCCGCCCAGAATCTCCCCAGCCAAACCGTCGAGGCCAACCATCTCCTCCACCCCACCGGCTTTGAGCGCTTCCTTCGGCATGCCAAACACTACACAGCTGGCCTCGTCTTGGGCGACGGTGCGGGCACCGGCATCACGCATTTCCTTCAAGCCCATCGCGCCATCGGCGCCCATCCCCGTCATGATGATCCCAAGCGCGTTCTTACCCGCTATTTTCGCCGCCGAGCGAAACAGCACGTCGACGGACGGACGATGGCGATTTACCGGAGGTCCGTCGACGACTTCCACGAAGTACTGCGCCCCGCTGCGCTTGATCAACATATGCCGCCCGCCTGGCGCGATGAGCGCCCGCCCCCTGAGAATACGATCGCCGTCGACCGCCTCTTTCACTTCGATCTGGCATATGCCATCCAGCCGTTCCGCGAAGGCAGCGGTGAATTTTTCAGGCATGTGCTGAACAATGACGATCCCGGGACACTGCCGCGGCAAGGACCGCAGGATCACCTCCAGCGCCTGCGTTCCCCCGGTCGACGTACCGATGGCGACGATGCGTTCAGTCGTCTGCGCCAACGCAGAGCCGCCGCTCTTCAGTACGGCATCGGCGGTCCACTTGGGCGGGGGCGCCGTCACCGCGCTTTGCGTGCGCAAGATGGTGGCATTGGCCCGCGCCGCGGCCTTAACGACTTGCACAAGATCGCTTGCGGCATCTTCGAGAAAATCTTTCAGGCCGATGGTCGGTTTGGCCATAATCGACACGGCGCCGGCAGCCAGAGCCTGCATGGTGGTTTGCGCACCTTTAGTGGTAAGGGTCGAACAAATCACCACCGGAGTAGGACGCTCGCTCATGATCTTTTTCAGGAACGTCACACCGTCCATGCGCGGCATCTCGATGTCGAGAACAATAACGTCCGGCCATGAAGTCTTAAGCTTTTGCATTGCGAAAATCGGGTCGGCAGCCACACCCATCACCTCGATGGCAGGGTCCTTGCTCAAGAGCTGCTGAAGAACCCGCCGCACCGTAGCCGAATCGTCGACGATAAACACGCTGATCTTTTTCATCGGTGGCCTTCGCTAATCGCTGCTCCCCGACGCAGCCTGCACGCAATGAACCTGTCCCGTTCGAAGATCCAAGGTAAGCCGTCGATATCCTCGCCCCCCGACGTCTTCCTTTTCGACCAAGAATCCGTGCTGTCCAAGTAAAGATTTCGCGGCGTACACATTGCGGCCGCCGACATCGAAATGTGGAGCGGGACCGTCGGGAAACATGTTGCCGCCGCCGTAGATTGCTGTCCTGTACTCGCCCGGGCGCGTCCCGCTCGCCACGACCTCGCGCCGTAGAATCGCGATGGCTTCGTCGGCGTACCGTCCGTCGAACCCGCTGATTCGCGAGCCACTGCGGCTGGGCAGCATGAAATGACACATTCCGCCGCAGCGTTTGCCATCGTGCCACAACACTACCGAGACACACGATCCGAGCAAAGTCCGCAGGCGTACCGCACCCGAGCCGAAGAAAATCTCGCCCGGCTGTATATAAACGTCCCGTACCATGGTCGCGCGTTCGGCGTTCAATCAACCGGCTTCTGATAAATCGACGGCGTCACGCAACGCAACGCGTCGGTCGTGCCATTGAGGCTTTCCGAATGACTCACAAAAAGGTATCCACCGGGTTTGAGCACGGACTGAATCCGTTGTATGACTGAAATTTTCGTCGGGGCATCGAAATAAATCATCACGTTTCGCAAGAACACGACATCGAAAGTCCCGATCTTCGGCAACGGCTCATTCAGGTTTACTTGAAGGAAGTTAACGCGCTGCCGCACCTGCCTCGCTACGAGAATTTCCCCGGCGTGGGGCCCGGTACCCTTGAGGCAGAACCGATGAAGAAAGGCTGGCGGAATTCCCCGAGCCCGCTCCATCGGATAGACCGCCTGGCGGGCCTTGGCCAGCACTCGAGAAGAAATGTCCGAGGCCAGCACGTCCCACGGCGCCTCGCCGAGAAGATTGGACAGCACCATGGCAATGGTATACGGCTCCTCGCCGGACGAGCTGGCGGCGCTCCATACGCTAAAAGACTTGCCGCGGACGCGTGTCGCCACAATCCTGTCAGTGAGAAAATCAAAGTGCTTGGGCTCACGGAAAAAATACGTCTCGTTGGTCGTTAACAGATCCAGCGCGGTTTGCCGCTCGGTGAGATCCTTGGGATCCTGCAGCAAGGCAAAGTACTCGGAAAAATTCGCGCATCTCAAGGCATTGAGCCGCTTTGCCAGCCTGCCGCAAACGAGCGCCTTTTTGGCGTCGCTCAAGTAGATGCCGGCGGAGCGGTGCAGCCACTTTTGAATCTGCAAGAACTCCGAGTCGGTGATTTCTCGCGTTGTCATTGAAGCATGCCTTTGCAGTGTACTTCCTGTGCGCGAGTAGCCGGTCGCATGGAGGATCAAGACTATTGATTACTTCGATGCCGACCTATTGGTCGACCGTGTCGCTGCAACCATCTCGACTTTGAAAAACGCCATCAACTCCTGGAGTTGTTCGGCTTGACTGCTCATCTCCTCGGCCGTCGAGGCCAGCTCCTCGGACGCCGAGGCATTCTGCTGGGTGGTTTGGTTAAGCTGGCTCATGGCCGTATTGATCTGGCCCACGCCGGAGGATTGCTCCTCGGAAGCCGCGGTGATCTCCTGCACCAGATCGGAGGTCTTCTTGATCGAGGGCACCATTTCATCCAGCAGCTTGCCCGCCTTTTCCGCCAACTGCACGCTGTCGCCCGCCACTTCGCCGATTTCCTGCGCCGCCACTTGGCTGCGCTCGGCCAGCTTGCGTACTTCCGCCGCAACCACAGCAAATCCTTTGCCGTGCTCGCCGGCCCGCGCCGCTTCGATCGCCGCATTCAGCGCCAGCAGGTTCGTTTGGTAGGCGATGTCATCGATAATGCTGATCTTCTCCGCGATCTGCTTCATCGCTACGACCGTTTGCTTCACCGCCTCGCCGCCTTCTTGGGCTTCCTTGGCCGCCTTGGTCGCCATGCTGTCGGTAGCCTTGGAGTTCTCCGTGTTCTGGGTGATCGAGGCCGTCATCTGCTCGATCGACGCGCTCGTTTCTTCCACGCTCGCCGCCTGCTCGCTCGAACCTTGCGACATCGACTGCGCCGTCGCGCTCACCTCTTCCGACGCGCTCGACAGACTGTCCGCCGCTCCGCGTACTTCGCTGATGATTTGCGACAGCTTGTCCACCATGTTGCCCATGGC
>JAKACW010000023.1 GCA_021821045.1 Pseudomonadota bacterium | reverse complement strand
TTCACTCTCGTTTTTGGCTGAGGGGTCGATGTGGCGTTCGACAGTGCCGATTTATCGAGAATTATAGGCCCGAATGAAGTTTTTCTACAGCCTCAACGCAGCGTTAAGCGGCCAGTGTGGCGGAGCGGCTTTTGCGGAAACATGGAGCGAAGCGCAATGCGCAAAAGCCGCGTAGCCACACTGGTCCGGCGCGCGAAGCGCGCGTACTTCAACGCTATGTTAGAAATCATGCTGTACGCCTCCACGGCTGGCAATTCGTAGCAGCAGCCGCTTTCAAGTAATCGCAAAGAGCATTGTCATGCTCACCAACAGCCGTTGTGATGAGCTCAATGTAGTATTTCAATGTGCCAGCAGTGACATAATCGGCCTTTCTCCCGCGGTGAGCTATGTCCCCTCTGACGGAGACAAAATCATCGATGGGTTTCGCGCCAATTGACCAAAATGATGTTACGTCGGGAACGCCAGCTAGACGTTCAAAGAGTCCCTTTAGTTTTTCACTTTTTGGCGTATTCAGTGCGGACGTCTCATCACGCGCTATTGCGATGTAAAGCGCCCTCCACCCTTCGCCGGCAAGCTCCATTGGCTTGAGTTCGTGCTGCGCTCTCTTAACGACTGCGCTGAGATGCTTTTTTACGGGGAGTGGTAGCTGCTGCGGATCATGTACTTGGCCCGCTAGAAATCCAGCTGCCTCAACAAGCACCGACTCTTGGTAGTGTTCCCAAGCCGCGCATAGCATCACCACGCCGCTTCGCGTGATGTGCCCAAGACCTTTCTTGCCGCGCGTGTTGTTGCTCAACACCGAGTGTGCTTGATGAAGGCGCCAAGCGTCGAGAATGTTAAAGCGGAACTCATTGAATGCTTGGGAGGCCATTGGAATTCTCTTGGGTTTATGATTTCTAACAGTGAATTAGACAGAACGGTTCAATAAAAAATTAGATTGATTCCGTCTAATTTTGTCGTCCGACAATGGAGCACCGCGCACCGCGGTAGTCCCGCGCATCGGGCGTGCGACGAAAAGCCAAGTCCGAGTAGTCCGTGACATGCCAGGATAACCCTTTCTGTATTCATTGGTTTTGGCATCGGTATTCGGCATCGGTCTTCAGCCACGCTACCGCCCTACGCGTGCATCGTAGCGCATGGGCCGGAGCGATTTTCGCCGCCGCCGGTGGTCGAAAAAATCTTAACTCTAAAAAGGAAGGCTTGCCAGCGGATATTGTGTGCTCCGTACACAGGAACGCACACTATACCTTCGTAAAGTGCTTCACCACCGCCAGCAACTCATCCACCGCCGCCTGGTCGCCGTGCCGGATGGCATTGCTGACACAGCCTTTGGTGTGGTCTTCGAGCAAGCGGAAGGCGACGGCATCGAGAGCGGAGCGCAGGGCAGCGATCTGGTTGAGGATCTCGATGCAGTAACGATCCTCCTCCACCATTTTCGCCACGCCGCGCACTTGCCCTTCGATGCGGCTGATGCGGGTGAGCAGCGCCTTTTTCTGGGGCTGCGTCACGTGCTTGTGCGCGGGGTCCTCTTTGGTTTTAGCCGACGACATCGTAACCCGCGTCTTCGATGGCTTTGCGCAAAGTGTCGACGTTGGTTTTTGCCGGATCGAATTCGACGTTGGCTTGGCCGGGCTTGAGTGTGACGACCACTTTGCTGACGCCCGGAATGGGTTGCAGCACGTTGGTGACGCTCTTGACGCAGCCTTGGCAGCTCATGCCTTCGACTTTCAGGGTGATGTTTTGCATGTTTGGCTCCTTGGTTAAATTCTTATCGGTAACTGGGAATCGCGGTCGGAAACCGCTCCTACGATTTTCCCGCCTTCCAGCGCTTGAGCAGCAGTGAATTGGTTACCACCGACACCGACGACATCGCCATGGCGGCGCCGGCGATGACGGGGTTGAGCATGCCGAAGGCCGCGAGCGGAATACCGAGGATGTTGTAGATGAACGCGAAAAACAGGTTCTGACGAATCTTGCTCAACGTTGCGCGTGATAGGCTGATTGCGTCGGCCACGCCGTTGAGGTCGTTTCGCATCAGGGTGACGTCGGCTGCTTCGATGGCCACGTCGGAACCCGCCCCGACGGCGAAACTCACGTCCGCCGCGGCTAGTGCGGGGGCGTCATTGATGCCGTCGCCGACCATCCCTACGTGCTTCTTGTCGCCGCGCAGACGATTGACCGCGTCGGCTTTGTCTTGCGGGCGCACGTTGGCGGTGAAGTTGGTAATGCCCGCCTCTTTCGCCACGGCTTCGGCGGTCTTGGCGTTATCGCCGGTGAGCATGACCAATTCCACGCCCATGGCGCGCAATCGCTGCACGGCGGTGCGGGATGTGTCGCGCAATCGGTCGGCGATGGCAATCAATCCGACCGCACTCTGCTCCATTGCCAGCACGATCACCGTTTTTCCTTGAGACTGCAGCGCATCCAACGCCGATGCATCCATTGCCACACCGCGCTGCGCGGCAATGGCCGGCGCGCCGATCCAGTAAGCTTGGCCGTCAACTTTGCCCGTCACGCCTTCGCCGGTGTGGGCTTGAAAGTCCTCCACGCGGCTGACTCCGATACTCTTTGCCTTGGCGTCTTCCAACACGGCGCGCGCCAGCGGATGTTCCGAGCCTTGTTCCAATGCAGCGGCGATACGCAGCACCTCATTGGCATCGATGGGCGCGATAGGCACGATGTCTGTAACCTTGGGTTTGCCTTCGGTAAGCGTGCCCGTCTTGTCGATGATCAACGTTTGAATGTGCTCGGCTTGCTCCAACGCGGCGGCGTTCTTGACCAACACGCCGGACTGCGCGCCGCGGCCGGTGCCCACCATGATGGCTGTCGGTGTGGCCAAACCGAGGGCGCATGGGCAGGCGATGACGAGCACGGCCACTGCATTGATCAAAGCCGTGGTGAAGCTGCCGGTCACGCCCCAACCGGCCAGCAACGTCACGACGCTGATGCTCACTACCACGGGCACGAAAATGGCCGAGATGCGATCGGCCAGACGTTGAATGGGCGCCTTCGATCCTTGTGCCTGCTCAACCAACCGGATGATCGCCGCTAACTGGGTGTGGCTGCCCACGCCGGTGGCGCGGCATTGCAGTTGGCCTTGCTGATTGAGGGTGCCGGCGAACACTTTATCGTTAATGCGTTTGGCGACGGGCATGCTCTCGCCGGTCAGCAGGGACTCATCGACACTGCTGCTGCCGTCGATGACTTCGCCGTCGACGGGCACGTTCTCGCCGGAACGCACGACGTAAACATCGCCCACGACCAAGTCATTCACGTTGACTTCAACGAGCTCGCCATTGCGCAGAACGCGCGCCGTTTTGGGCTGCAGCTTGATCAGCGCTTCGATGGCCGCCGAGGTTTTGCGTTTGGCGCGGGCTTCCAGCAGCTTGCCCATGAGCACCAGGGTGATGATGGCGGCGCTGGCTTCGAAGTAGACGTGCTGATCGAGATTGAAGGCAGTGACCACGGCGCTGAACAGATATGCCATGGACGTGCCAAGGGCGACGAGCACGTCCATGTTGGCGCCGCCGCCGCGCAGGGCGTGATAGGCGCCGACGTAAAAGCGCTTGCCGACCCAAAATTGGATGGGCGTGGCCAACAGCCACTGCAGCCAGCGCGGGAGAATGCCGTGGTGCGCGCCGGTGAACATGCCGATCATTTCGACGAGGAACGGCGCGGTGAGCACGGCGGCGATAATGAACAGGCGCAGTTCTTGGCGTGCGATTTCTTCCTTGCGAGCGCGATCCACCGCGCGGCCGGCGTCTTCGCGCACGTGGGCGTCGTAACCGGCTTTGCGGACCGCGGCGATCAGGTCGTCGATACTTGTGGCCGGCGGAAAACTGACTTGCGCTTCTTCCGTCGCAAAGTTCACTTGCGCGGAAACACTCGGCATGCGATTGAGCACTTTCTCGATGCGGGTCGCGCAGGCGGCGCAGGTCATCCCGGTAAGGGCCAGCTGCACCTGCTGCGGCGGCACTTTGAAGCCGGCCTTTTCGACGGCGGCGACGAGTTCCGGAGTTCTAGCCGTCGCCGGATCGAAGCGGATGTGGGCCGACTCGGAGGCGAAGTTCACCGCCGCCTGCTCGACGCCGCCGACGCGGTTGAGGACTTTTTCCAGCCGGGTCGCGCAGGCGGCGCAGGTCATGCCTTCGATCGGCAGATCAATGGATTCGCGTTTGGTTTTGGTTGCGGTAGACATGAGCGCAGAATATACCCCCTGGGGGTATGCGTGCAACCCGAAAAAATGTGGCGGGAATTTTATGCAAAAGTATCGGGGACTTAGATTGTGGGAGCGGATCATTCCGCGATGTGAATCGGCTGCAGCGATGATTCGAGCAAAGAATCGCGAAAGGAATTCGCTCCCACGACTAAGACGCGGACCTGCCCTTGTGGGAGCGGATTTTTCCGCGATTCTTCGAGCGAGGGATCGCGGATAAATCCGCTTCTACTTCCGCTCGATCAACTCGATCTTGTAGCCGTCGGGATCTTCGACGAAGGCAATCACGGTGGTGCCGTGTTTCATCGGACCGGGTTCGCGGGTGACTTTGCCGCCGCGGCGCTTGATTTCGGCCACCATGCCGTGGATGTCCGACACGCCGAGGGCGATGTGGCCGAAGCCGGTGCCCAGGTCGTATTTGTCGACGCCGTAGTTGTAGGTCAGTTCGATGACAGCGGTTTCGCTTTCATCGCCGTAGCCGACGAACGCGAGGGTGAATTTGCCGTCGGGGTAGTCATGTTGGCGCAGCAAGCGCATGCCGAGCACTTCGGTATAGAACTTGATCGAGCGTTTGAGATCGCCGACGCGGATCATGGTGTGGAGCAAGCGCATGACAGATCACCTCCTGTGTTGTGGGAGCGGCTTTTCGCTGTGGGAGAAGTTTCCTACGACGCACATGGATGCCGAAAGCGACCCGCGATTCTTCGCCCGAACCACCGCCAGCGTCGATCCACATCGCGGAATAATCCGCTCCCACAAGTTGAATGCATTCGGCGTGGGAGCGGTTTCCTACCGCGATTCTTGACCTGAATCGAGGACGCCATCGCGGAGTAATCCGCTCCCACGATGATTAGCTTCTGATGCCTAAAACCCCCGCTTCTTCGCCGCGATACGCATGCGCAAGGCGTTGAGGCGGATAAAGCCTGTTGCGTCGGCTTGGTTGTACGCGCCGGCGTCGTCTTCGAAGGTGGCGATCTTGGTATCGAACAAACTGTCGCTTTCCGAGGTGCGGCCGACGACGATGACGTTGCCTTTGTACAGCTTCAAACGAACGCGGCCGTTGACGGTGAGCTGGCTCGTATCGATCAAGCTCTGCAGCGCGCGGCGCTCGGGCGCCCACCAGTAACCGTTGTAAATCAACGACGCATAGCGTGGCATGAGTTCGTCTTTTAAATGGGCAACTTCGCGGTCCAGCGTGATGGACTCAATGGCGCGATGCGCCTTGAGCATGATGGTGCCGGCGGGGGTTTCATAGCAGCCGCGGGATTTCATGCCGACATAGCGGTTCTCGACGATATCCGCGCGGCCGATGCCGTTGGCGCCGCCCACCTTGTTGAGATGGGCCATCACCGCCGCCGGCGACAACTCTTCGTCATCGATGGCAATGATGTCGCCGTTGCGATAGGTCAATTCGATGTAATACGGCACATCGGGGGCGGCCTCGGGCGCGACAGTCCAGCGCCACATGTCTTCTTCCGGCTCCTCCCATGGATCCTCCAGTTGATCACCTTCATAGGAGATGTGCAGCAGGTTGGCGTCCATGGAGTACGGCGATTTCTTGCCTTTGGCGCGCTCGACGGGGATGCCGTGCTTCTCGGCATAGCTCATGAGTTTCTCGCGGGAGGTGAGATCCCACTCCCGCCACGGTGCGATGACTTTCACATCGGGTTTGAGGGCGTAGTAGCCCAGCTCGAAACGCACTTGGTCGTTGCCTTTGCCGGTGGCGCCATGGGAAACCGCGTCGGCGCCGGTTTCGTTGGCGATCTCGATTTGGCGTTTGGCAATGAGCGGCCGGGCGATGGACGTGCCGAGCAGATACTCGCCTTCGTAGATCGTGTTGGCGCGAAACATCGGGAACACGAAGTCACGGGCGAATTCTTCCTTGAGGTCGTCGATGTAGATTTCCTTGACGCCCATTTGCTTGGCTTTGGCCCGGGCCGGCTCGAGTTCTTCGCCCTGGCCGATGTCGGCGGTGAAGGTGACGATCTCGCAGTCGTACTCATCCTGCAGCCAACGCAAGATGACCGACGTGTCCAAACCGCCGGAATAGGCCAATACAACCTTTTTGATTTCGCTCATAACCCCGCCCCTGAAATTCTGAAATTGGGAATCGCGGAATGATCCGCTCCCACAGTGAAATTTCAATTAACCTAGATGGTCCAACAGCACGCCCGTGGTTTGACGCAAACGCAGACTGATAAGTTTCGCCACGCCGGTCATCAACTTCAATGCAACGTCCGGATGTTCTTGCGACAGCTTTTCGAACTTCGAGTGCGACACCACCAGAAACGTCGTCACCTCCGCCGCCACTGCGGTGGCCGAGTACGCCAACCCGTCTAGCCAGGACATTTCGCCGATGGACTTGCCGTTGCGCACGGTGTGTATCTTCACCCCATGATCGCCGCTCGCCGCACCCTGATCGGCTTTCTTATATAAATCGATTTTACCGTCAATCACCACGAACAAGGATTCGCCCCGCTCGCCTTCACGGCACAAGACGTAGCCTTGGGGCGCGCGGTAGGCTTGGACGAAATCGGCGATTTTATTGACTTCAGCCGGCTTGAGTTCGCCGAACAGTTGCGCCTGACCCACCAATTCCCGCAGGATGATTTTTTGGGACAAGCCGGAATCGACCCGCTCAAGTCGTCCTTGTCCGGCCGCCGCCTCAAATTGTTTGTCACCGGTTGTCATGGCACATTCCACACTTCATCCCAGTATCCGTCCCAGGTTTCCCGGCAAACTGTCGACTGCGTCACAAAATCGCAGCCAGAGGCCGCTCCTGCACCAGCTAAACCTCTGCTGTGGGAGCGGATCCTTCCGCGATGGATTCAGCTAAGAATCGCGGTAGGAAACCGCTCCGACAACAGAACACCCGAAATCCCGTGGGAGCGGATCATTCCGCGATTCTTCGCTAGCTAACTCGCGGAATAATCCGCTCCCACAATGATCCGATCAGGCTTTGGTCGCCATCTTCTGCGTACGCCGCAACCGCGCCAACAACCGCCGCGCCATCTCACCGAACAATTCAGTCTGTGTCGGGTGCGGATGAATCGCATGCGCAACTTGTTTCAACGTCATATTGCCGGACACCATCATCACCGCCTCGCCGATCAGCGTGTCGGCGTGATCCGCCAGGAAGTGCACGCCGATGATGCGCTGCGACGCCTTGTCGGCGACGATCTTGATCATGCCCTGGGTTTCATTGGTGATCATGGCTTTGGCGTCGATGCTCATGGGCATCTTCACTTCCACCGCGTCGATGTTTTTCGCTTTCGCCTGCTCTACCGATAAACCAACGAATGCCGCTTGCGGGCGGGTGAATATCACGCCGCTATCTTTGTCCTGATTGTAGCTGGCACCCTCGCCAAGAATGTTGTCCGCCGCGACACGCCCTTGCTGGCCCGCAGTGTGCGCCAACATGTAACCGCCGATGACATCGCCCACCGCGAAGATGTGCGGCACATTGGTGCGGCACGCGCCGTCAGCTTTGATAACACCCTTGTCCGTCGCCACGCCCGCCGCGTTCAAGCGCAACGGCTCCAACACCGGCCGCTTGCCGGTAGCCATGATGACGTAGTCGCACGCGAGGGACTGGGCTTTGCCGTCCTTGTCTTCAAAATACACTTCGGCCGCGCCCGGCTTGCCTTTGATCTCTTTCACTTTGGTACTGGTGTGCAGTTTCAGTCGCGGCTCTTTCTCCAAAACCGCGGTGAGATGTTTGGCGATTTCCGGCTCTACTTCCCGCAGCACGCGCTCGGATGCTTCGAGCAACACCACTTCGGTGCCGAAGTCCTGGAAGATCTGCGCCATTTCCATGCCGATGGCGCCACCGCCGATGACTACCAAACGCTTGGGCGGCTGCTTGAGGCCCCACACGGTGTCGGAGGTGAGCACCGAACCGTTGGCCACGCCTTCCTTCGCGCCGGGGATGGGCGGCACGAACGGCGGCGCGCCGGTGGCGATGACCGCGCAACCGAAGGTCAGGTGTTCACCCTTGGAGCCGTCGCCCACTTCCGCGCGCACATGAGGGTCGGTGCCGTTGCGGCTGGTGTCGACGAACAAACGGTGGTCGGTTTCGAACCAGGCGTAGCCTTGAATGAATTTGACCTTCATGCCGGTATCGGTCTTGAGGGCCATGTCGCCGCGGGTTTCCAATACTTTGCGGCGCGTTGCTTCGAGCACCGGCCAATTGAGCTTGGCTTGCGTCGTGCCTTCAACACCCAAGTGCGCGTCGTGGGCACGATCGCGCATGCGGTCCGCCGCCGCGCGCCACGCTTTCGACGGAATACATCCGCGCCACAAGCATTCGCCGCCGGGCAGCGGCGAGTCGTTGATCATCGCGACCTTGACGCCATGCTCGGCCAATTCGCGGGCGCAATCTTCGCCGCCCGGACCGCCGCCGATGACGATGACATCGTAGTCCCAATTCCCTTCGGGTATCGCCGGTCCTGTGGGTCCCATCCATTTCTCCGGGTTTTCGATGAAATCTTTCAGGGTGTTCAGATACATCGCCACTTCCGCGCCGTTCACCACGCGATGATCAGCGGTGATGGTCATCGGCATGCCGTCCTTGCCGGCCGACGAGATGGCCAAAATCGCCGCGGTGCCGGGCGTGGGAATGGCGTCGAAATAGCTCACGCCCAACATGCCCATGTTGGACACCATGAACGTCGGGTTTGCGTATTCTTCCGGCGCCAGACGACGCTTACGCGCCCGCTCCACCAAACCGCCCCAGGATTCCGCCAACTCTTCCAGCGAACGGGATTCGCAGCGGCGCAGCACCGGCACCACTAAGCCACCGCCGTCGGCCGAGACCGCCATGCCGATGTCGACGTTATCGCGTTCCACCAGTTTGTCCACCGGCTGATAGCACCAGTTCATGGTGGGATGTTTCTTCATGGCCAACGCACAAGCTTTGGCGATGGTGACGGTAACGGATACGCCTTTCTTCTTCGATGCTTTGATCAGTGCTTCGGGTTTGACGTTGACCGACACGCGGAATGTGGGCATGGTCAACGCCGCCGTCATGGAATGGCTTACCGCCCGTTCCATGGCGGTCATCGCTCGACCAACGCCGGGCACTTGCACTTCCGGCAACGCATAGGCCGGCGTTTCCGCCGCGACCATGGACGGCCGCGCGATGGGCTGCGCATGCTTTACATCCGCCGCCGTAATCACGTTCGCCGGACCGGTGCCTTTCAAGGTGTTCAAGTTAACGTGCAGCGCAGCGGCGAGTTTGCGCGCATAAGGCGTCGCGTGTTTGTTCACGGGTCGCGGCACGGGCACCACGGAACCGGGCACGTGAGGCTCAGGCGCTTTGTGTCCCGGCGACGGTCTCGCCGCCGCGATATGACGCGGCTCCTGATGGGACGGACTGGTCACGGAGTCCTGACTTACTTTTGCCGGCGCTTTGGCTTCGGTGGTGATGACCTGCTCGGCCTTCTCCACCAAATACGCCATCGGCCCACCGACGGGAACGACGCTGTCGGGCGCGGCGATCGGGCCGGAGAGATAACCGTCGCGGAACACTTCGACGTCCATGATGGCTTTGTCGGTTTCGACTTGGGCCACCACATCGCCGCGGGCTACGCGCTCGCCAGGCTTTTTGTTCCAGCTCACCACCACACCTTCGGTCATGGTGTCGGAGAGTTGGGGCATTTTAATAATATGGAATGCATCGGGCGGCGCTTCGGCAGAGACCTGCGGAGCAGCACTTGCAGCCGGTTGAACCTGCGGCGCGGCTTGCGCGGCAGCCGCAGCCGGTGCTGCCGTCGGAGTCGGCGCAGCGGCGCCTTCCACCTTACCGACTTCTTCGGCGCTCGCCACCAAATAACCCATGGCGTACCCCACCGGCACAGCGGAATTCACCTCCGCCAACGGTCCGGACAAATAGCCATCGCGAAACACTTCCACATCCATGATGGCCTTGTCGGTTTCCACGGTGGCGACGATATCGCCGCGGGAGATTTTGTCGCCGATCTTCTTTTCCCAACTGACGACGACGCCCTCGGTCATGGTGTCCGAGAGCTGAGGCATTTTGATTACATAAGGCTCAGCCATGAAAATTCCTGATTACGTGCAATTCTTGATTCGTCTTTATGCTCGGACGTGCTCTCGTGTGGGAGCGGTTTGCCGTGGGAGCGGTTTCCTACCGCGATTGACTCGGCGAAGAATCGCGGTAAGAAACCGCTCCCACAGTGGCACGCTCCCACAATCTTTGGCGCCTACGTCCCTATCCCTTCCCAAACATCTTCAACACCGCCTGCACGACCCACTTCGCGTTCGGGATGGTCGCCTTCTCCAAGTGGTGGTTGTAGGGAATGGGGATGTTTACCGCCGACACGCGCACGGGCGCGGCGTCCAGCTCGAAAAAGCATTCTTCATTAATGATAGCCATCACTTCCGAGCCCACGCCGACGGGCGCTTCGGCCTCTTCGACGATAACGGCTCGGTGGGTCTTGGACACCGACGCGGCGATGCCGGCCCGATCCAGCGGATTGAGGGCGTAAAGATCGATGACTTCGGCCTCGATGCCGTGATCCTTCGCCAACACGTCGGCGGCCTGTTTGGCCCAATGCACCGAGATGTTGTAACCGAACAGCGTGACATCGCGGCCCTGGCGCACCACTTCCGAGCCTTCCAGGGGATGGAAATACTCCTTATCAGGCACTTCGCCCTTCATGTTGTACATCAACTCGTGTTCATTGATGAACACCGGGTCGTTGCAGCGCACGGCGGACTTGATCAAACCGTAAGCCTGGCGCGGACTGGACGGCGTCACCACGCGCAGACCGGCGATGCCCATGAAAATCTTTTCCATGCGCGCCGAGTGTTGGGCGCCAAGCTGATGCGCGGTGCCGCCCGGCGAGCGAATCACCACCGGCGAGGTGAGCTGACCGCCGGACATGTACCGCACCTTCGCCGCACTGTTGGCGATCTGATCCAGCGCCAACCAAGCGAAGTTCACCGACATGATTTCGACAATCGGACGCACGCCAAGAAATGACGCGCCGATCGCCAGACCGGTGAAGCCGTTTTCCGAAATCGGCGTGTCCATCACGCGCTCGGGGCCGTATTTATCGTATAAACCTTGGGTTGCCTTGTAGGTGCCACCGACTACGCCGATGTCTTCCCCCATGCAAATCACCAATGGATCGTTGGCCATCTCTTCGTCGTGGGCGCGACGAACGGCCTCCCAAAACATAATCTCTGCCATTTAGCTAACCTTCTTCCCGCGAACCCAGGGATCGTTTTCCGCCAGCACGTATTTGGTAAGTTCGGACAATGACGGCTCGGGCGACTCTTCGGAGAACTTGATGACGTTAAGTTCGATATCGTCGAGCACTTCTTTGTCCATGCGCTCGTACTCCTCCATGCTGATCGCGCCCGCGCTAATCAAACGGTCGCGCAACATGATGATGGGATCGCGCTTGCTCCACATGCGCTCTTCGTCCTTGGCGCGATAGGCGTTGGAATCGGACATGGAGTGGCCGCGATAACGGTAGGTCATCAATTCGAGAAAGTACGGTCCCTTGCCGGAGCGCACGTGATCAACGGCGATTTTCGCCGCGGCATAGACTTTCTCGACGTCCTGACCATCTTCGTGGGCGGCGGCGATGTTGTAGCCGCTAACCCGCTTGTGCTGCTCGATCACCGCCGTGGAGCGGTCAATTCGCGTGCCGATACCGTACAAATTGTTTTCGCACACGTACAACACGGGCAACTTCCACAGCGCCGCCATGTTCAGCGACTCGTGAAAAGTGCCTTGGTTGTTGGCCGCGTCGCCGAGAAAACAAATGGCGATTTCGTCGCCGCCTTTCATTTTGATGGCTTTGGCCATGCCGGCCGCCAGCGGGAACGGGCCACCGACCAACGCGTAACCGCCCATGAAGTGATGCTTCACATCGAAAATGTGCATGGAACCGCCGCGGCCTTTGCTCGAGCCGGTTTCCTTGCCGTAGAGTTCGGCCATGACTTCTTTGGGATCCGCCCCGCACTTGATGGCGTGGACGTGATCGCGATAACCCGTGATGACGTAGTCGTGCCCCGGACGCGCCGCCTCCATCACCCCGTGGACGCAGGCTTCCTGGCCCGGGTAGAGATGCAAGAAACCCCCGATTTTCCGTTCGACGTACGCCTCGTAGCAGCGTTCTTCGAAGCGCCGCGCGTACAACATTTCGCGCAACACTCTTTTCTTATCTGCGGCGTTCATGATGCTCCTGCTAAGTACCTGTGGTGGAACAAACGCGATATGATCTTTATTTTGCGCCCTGAGGTCAAGGAAACGAGGACAATTGTCGAGCATGGATGCCGCTGAAAAAGTCAAGATAAAACAGGTACTAAAGCCCCTTGATGAAGCCGCGCTCGACGGCGCGCGCTGCGCGGTGCTCCTGCTGGGACCCGACGCAACCTCCGGCTATCCCTTTGAAGCCCTTTTAAAACAGCGACTTAAAGACAAGGGTAAAACCAAGCTCGGCAATGGCGTCATGACCCTCGATGTGCCGACCAAAGCATACACGCGGCTCACCGTGGCGCGCGTATCGACGTCGTCGTCCACCTACGACCTGCTCACGCTGTGCCGCAAGCTCATCGCGCCGCTGCTCGATCTGAAGCCCGCAGATATTGCCGTGGGTTTGTACGGTATGGATGCCGCGCTGGCGCGCCGGGTCGCCGAGACCCTGCAGGCCGCCCTGTTCGCGGCCGTCTTCGCCCTGCCTACATATAAAAAGGAGAAGCCGAGCCCGCCGCCGCTCAAAAGCCTGACCCTGTACGGGCTGGAGTTGCGGTTGGATTTCTCGCGGGTGCGGGCCGAGGCCTCTGGCAATAATCTGGCCCGCGAACTCACCTCACTGCCGCCCAACTATCTCACCCCCGAGCACTATCGCCGCCGCATCGCCGAACTGGCCAAGCAGCGCGGCTGGCGTTATCGCTTTCTCGATCGCAAGGCCCTGGAGAAGTTGGGTGCCGGCGCGTTCCTGGCCGTGGCCCAAGGTCACCCGTCGGGCCAGGCCGGCATCGTCCATCTGCAATACCGGCCGGGCAAGCGGCAAATCAAACGTCCTGATCTGGCGTTGGTCGGCAAAGGCGTGTGCTTCGACACCGGCGGCAACAATCTCAAACCCGCCAAGTCCATGCACGGCATGCACGAAGACATGGAAGGCAGCGCCGTCGCGTTGGGCACGTTGCTCGCGCTGACGGAACTGAAATCGAATTTCGCCGTCGATGCCTGGCTGGCGCTGAGCGAAAACATGATTGGCCCGCTGGCCTACAAACAAAACGACGTCGTCACCGCGCTGGACGGCACCACCATCGAAATCGTCCACACCGACGCCGAAGGCCGCATGCTGCTGGCCGATACACTCGCGTTGGCCGCGCGGGACAAGCCGCGGCTGATCGTCGACTATGCGACATTGACCGGCGCCTGCGTCTACGCCTTGGGCACGCGCTACAGCGGCGTGTTCACCAATCGCCTGGCATTGCTGGATGATGTCGTCATCGCCGGGCGCGACAGCGGTGAAAGAGTCTGGCCGTTTCCCATGGACGAAGACTACGACGACGAGCTGGACAGCAAAGTCGCCGACATCAAGCAATGCACCTTAGGCGGCGAAGCCGATCACATCCTCGCCGCACGATTTCTCAAACGCTTCGTCGCCGACACACCGTGGCTGCACGTCGATCTCTCCGCCGGCAACAACAAAGGCGGCCTCGCCCACATCCCTTCCGACATCACCGGCTTTGGCGTGCGGTTCACCTTGGAGCTGCTGCTCAGCCGGCAGGTGCTGCGCAAGCTGGCATAAGAGTCGCGGTAGGAAACCGCCCCCACATTCGCTAGCGTAGAAATAGTTCGGCATCTTTGTGGGAGCGGATCATTCCGCGATTCTTCCCGCGACCTCCGCACCCCTCTCACCTACATCTGTAAACCTACGCCTACAAAATTATCAACATCGGCTTACAAAACTTTCATCTTTGGCTTACGCAATATTACGGAACGGTGATGGTGACATTATTATCATCCCGGCACAATCCGTCACCGTAGCTTTTAACCACAAGACGGAGACGCGTATGAAGTTCAATAAAAACAAACTAAGCACTTGGGTCGCACTCGTGCTGAGCGGCGCACTGACCACCACCGGCGCGGCCACGTCGGCTAGTACCGACCACACAACCGGGGTGGATGTTACCGCTGAAGGCAACGTCAACAGCACCACCGGTACCGACGTGCGGCACATCACCTTCATTCACACCAGCGACCTGCACGGCGACTTGCACCCCCACGACAACTCCCGGGACGGCCAGGCGTCGGAAGGTGGCATCGCCCGGGTGGCAACGGTGATCAAACAAATCCGCAATAGCTCGCAGAACTCGTTCTATGTTCACACCGGCGATACGATCCAGGGCAGCGCCCAGGCGTTGTTCACCCGTGGCCAAGCCGTCGTCGACATTGTGAATCTGCTCGGCGTCGACGCCTTTGCGCCAGGCAACTGGGAGCATACCTATGGCTTGGGCCGCTTCCGCGAATTATTCCTAGGTACGCCGGACGACCCGGAAACGCCGGAGAATGAATACGTCGCGCCGAAAGCGCCGTGGAATATCATGGCGGTGAACTCTTATTACAACGGCGAGGCGGGCAACCCGGCGCGCTCAGGCGTGTTTGCGGACCCCGGCCAACCCTATACCACGGGTAACGAAACATCCACCGCCGGCAATCTGGTCGTAACGCCCTACAACGGCAAACCCTATCGTGTTGTCACCATCGACGGAGTGAAGGTCGGCATGTTTGGCTGCACCACCAATCGCGGCCCGCAAATCGTGGGCAGCAACGTTACCAAGGGCGTGACGTTTACCAACTGCAAGGGGCAAGTCGCCTCGGCCAACAACAAACCTATTCTGTGGCCAGCTGGCGGCCATGCCAATCAAGACCCCGCCAATCCCGGCGGGTTCAACACTGTGCCCGAAGTTCCGAAATACGTCGACATCCTACGAAACCAGGAAGGCGTTGACGTAGTGATCCTGCTGTCGGAAGGTGGTCTCGCCGAAAATATCTACAACGCCGAGCACCATGACGGCATCGACATCATCTTCTCGTCCGATATGCACGAAGAAACCAATTACCCCGTGGTGGTGACCACGCCCAATGGCGGCACCACGCTCGTGGTGGAAAACGGCGAAGACGGTGCGCAGGTCGGCGAGATCGCGGTCAAGCTCAAGAAAAAGGCGGGCGATGCAACCTACAGCATCGAATCCTGGAAGTGGAAAGAGCACGACGTCACCAACACCGTTCTCGAAGACCCCGTGGTCGCCGCGGCGGCACACGAAATCAATGAGCCCTTCGAAGGAACGACGTTCGATCCGAGCAAGTTCGAAGCGAATCCGTTCAACGGCACCAAGCCTGCCGTGCCCCTCGACACCGTTATCGGCACGACGGAGATCGAGATCTCGCGCAACCGGTTTTCATTCGAACATCCGACGACAACCGGCCATCAACCGGGCGTGATCGAAGGCACGGGCCATTCTCTAATTACCGACGCGTTCCGCGTGGTAACCAATGCACTATTGCCAGCAAATGAGCAGACTGGTCTAGACGCGAACGGTAACATCACCCCGTCGACGGAAGGCACAGAAATCACGACCGACGACAAGTATCTGATCGGTGCCATCCGCGGCTTCCGTTACGTCAACAGCTACCCGCCGGGCAGCCCGATCACCTACGAGGACTTGTACCATTTCTTGTCCATCGGGCCGCAGGTAGCGGTAACGGAACTCACCGCCGGCGCACTTAACAACCAGACGGAAAGTGCGGCGGACAGCTGCATGAATCCCGATGTGACCAAATGGGCGGGCGGCTGGTTCTTCAACTTCAGCGGCGTGACCATGCGCATGAACCCATATGGGGTGCGCAAGCGTACCGATGATCCCGGCAACACTGGTATCAACGACCCCCTCGGATTCACCTCGGAGTACAAACTTGGTCGCACCTCGCTCGGTGACGATGCCGCCGGTTTGAAGCTAACCGCAGGCCCAACGCGTTACCGCTATGCGTCGTACTACTACGAAACGGCGCCGACGCAGGTAAACAATATCAGTCCCGCCCCCAACTCGACGATCCGTAAGATCATGCGCCGGAAGGGCACGACGTTCGGTGAGTTCGCTGGGTTGGCGCTGGTTCAGGTGCAGCCGACACTCGCGACTGACTACTCCGGCTACGAGAACGTCGACGCCACCGAAGTGGTTGCTGTGTACATTGAGGAGTTCCTTGGCGGCACCATCACCGCGGCCAATCTGCCCTATCCGCGCATCGAGTTGGCGGACAACGCCGGCAATCCGCTATTCCTGCCCGACACGCGCCAAAGCCTCGGTTTCCCGACCGTGGAACCGGTATGGGGCGCGCGCGCTGTCGGGACGCCGGCGTACGACGCCACCTACGGCCAGGTGAACTACACCGGCGGTCAAATCGATCAGGACTAATCTGCTCCTGTGGACTTTGGGCGAACGCAACGTTCGCCCGTGCATCACCAACGCCCCGCCCCACGCGGGGCGTTGTCTTTTTGACTTTGTTCAGATTGTCTTCGATTCCTCACGCGCACGTTCAATCGCTACAAAGGCGTCTTGCAATTCGCATCCGCTGGGCTGAAACTTTAATCGCTAGTCCAACATCCCGCCGCCGCCTCACATCGCAAGAGGAGCATTTCAAATGATGAATTCACGACTATACGGATTGTGTTTGTCGTCCGCCGTCTATCTATGGTCGTGTTCCGCGGTGAGTGCGCTGGCGGAGCCTTCGCCTACTGAGTTGCCGCTGTACGATAATCTGGGCACCCACTACTTCACCATCACGACATCATCGCCGCAGGCGCAGAAGTACTTCAATCAAGGGCTGCGTCTGACCTACGGCTTCAATCACGAAGAAGCCGGCATGGCTTACAAGGAAGCCGCCAGGCACGATCCCAGTTGCGCGATGTGTTATTGGGGCATTGCGTTGGTGCTCGGTCCGAACATCAATTTACCCATGGACGCGGCCAATGAACCCGCGGCACTCGAGGCCGCGCGCAAGGCCGTGTCGCTGTCAAAATCCGTGACGGACAAGGAGCGCGCGTTGATCGAGGCGCTCGCCAAACGTTATGGCAAGGACGCCAATCAAGAACGCGCCGCGCGGGATCAAGCTTACGCCAGCGCCATGAGTCAAGTGGCCGCACGGTTTCCCGACGATCCGGACATACAAGCGCTGTTCGCCGAATCCATGATGGACTTGCGGCCGTGGGATTACTGGACCAGCAACGGCGAGCCGAAACCGGGCACCGATCAAGTCGTCGCGGCGCTGGAGCAAGCGCTGAAGGTCAATCCGAATCACCCCGGCGCCTGTCACTATTACATCCACGCCGTCGAGGCCTCGACGCAGCCCGAACGCGGCCTGGACTGCGCGCGAAAGTTGCCGACCCTTATGCCCGGCGCGGGGCACTTGGTGCACATGCCGGCGCACATCTATATGCGCTTGGGGATGTACGAAGACGCCATCGCGGCCAATCAAACGGCGGCTCATGTCGACCACAACTATATTCAGGATCGCAAGCCGCAGGGCTTTTATCCCATGGCGTACTATCCGCACAACCTGCACTTTCTTTACGCCGCCAGCGCCATGGCCGGCCGCAGCAACGAAGCTATTCTTGCCGCCCGGGAGTTGGTGGAAAAAGTGCCGCCGGAAGCGGTGTCCGAAATCCCGCCCCTTGAACTGTTCACCCCGACGCCCTACTTCGCGCTCGCGCGCTTCGGCAAATGGGAGGAGATTCTCAATGAATCTGCGCCGCCCGTGAATTGGAAGTACACCACGGCGATCTGGCACTACGCCCGAGGTTTGGCCTACAACGCCATGAACGAACCGGGCAGCGCAACGAAGGAGAAGAATCAGTTGCGCGCCATTCGACTCGAAATGGGTGAAGACGTTGTCATTGGTTTGAATCAAGGCAAGAAGCTGCTGGAACTGGCGGATCTGGTCTTGAGCGCGGAAATCGCCGCGCGCGAGGGGCACGTCGAGACGGCGAAAAACATGCTCAACGACGCCATTCAACTTGAAGCCACTCTGGTCTACGACGAACCCCCGGCGTGGTACCAACCGGTGCGGCAGGTTTTGGGCGCGATCATGTTGTCCGCTAAGCGCCCGGCGGAGGCGGAAAAACTCTATCGCGAAGACTTGCAGCGCAATCCCAATAATGGCTGGTCGCTGTTCGGGTTGGTCGAAAGCCTCAAGGCACAAGACAAGATCACGGAACTGGCGACCATGGAACAGCGCTTCCGCAGCGCTTGGCGTAAAGCCGATGTGAGTTTGTCGGCGTCGAAGTTCTAAGGGAACGCTGCGCCGCCGTGGGAGCGAATCATTTCGCGATGCTCCCTTGGAATCGTCAAGCGCCGATTCGAATCGCGGTAGGAAACCGCTCCCACGACATATGCTCCCCTCGAGTCCGATAAGCCACCCTTGAAAACGGGTGATTCGCCTTCAAGCCGCCGCCCCAACCGGCCGACATATCCTGAGCACCGCACAATGCGGTTACGAACGGGTTATGGCAGTCGCACAAACGTCACTTTCGTCCTTTATCGCGCCAGGCAATCTTGAAAAGGAGCGCTTGACCAGCTTGTCGATTTTCCGACAAGCGGTCGTCGTCGGCTTTTGCATGAGCCCGTCCGAACTAGGCGATGCAAGCCAGTCGTCGCTCATTACAGACTTTGAGGCCGTTGACGGCCAGCGTTTTTCGATCCGCTTTGAGGACGTTCAACGCTTTGCCGTCGATGGTTTCGAATCGCGTCCCCTGATCGGCGAAGTCCACGACGAGGTTTATTACTCGTCCCGCACCAAGGTCTCGCGGGTAAAGTTGATGTTCCAAGGCGAGCGCTGGTCCATGTCCTTCACCTGCTCCGCCATCATTGTTGTCGAGTAGGCGCGCATGGAAGACAAGCAACGCAAGAAAGCTCTGGACGCGCTGCGCGCCTATTTGCACCACTTCGTCGATATCCCCGATGACGAATGGCGCTTCCTGTCACTCCAGGTTGCGACACGGGAATTTGCCGTTGAGGAATTTATGCTGCGCGTGGGCGAGCGCGCCGATCAACAGTTTTTCGTGGTCGAGGGTCTGGCTCGCGTCTTTTACATCAACCAGGACGATAAGGAACTCAATCGCGCCTTCGTCGTGGAAAATAATTTTACCGGTTCATTGAGCGCTTTCCTGGCGGAAGAGCCGAGCCGGTTCTATATTCAAGCTATGGAACCGACGTTGGCGCTGATTCTGCCCCACGGGCTGTACAGCGTGCTGTACCAACGCCACCCTGTGTGGGAACACATCGGCAGACGGCTCGCCGAGTCCTTGGCGTTGCAGTTGGAAAGTCGCGAAGGAACGTTCTTGCTCGACCCTCTGGAGGCGCGCTACCAGCGCTTCCTGCTCGACCTCGGCCCTCACGCCGGACGAATCCCTCTGCGTCATGTGGCGTCCTACCTCGGTATCGCGGAATCGACGTTGCGAAAACTGCGCAGCAAGGTGCTGCCGGTCGTGGCGCACAGAAAGCGGGCCCTGAACATCACTCACTGACCGTTTTGTGATCTGGATCGCACCCGAGCGACGAACTCGCGGCGCAAAATTACCAATATTTTACTCACTGGCAGAACACATAAAGAGGCAAAGCAATCATGGGTCAGACGATGCTGCGAGCAGGATTGATTGGCGTGGCGATAACCTTGGGCGCCTGCGGCGGTGGTGGCGGCGGCGGCGGGAGTTCAGCGATTACCTACTCGGGCGCCACGACGCCGGCCACGGTGACCGCGGCGAACGGCGAGGCTGTGGCCACCAGCGCTTATGAAAACGGCGCCTCGGGTGATTCGGTGGCCGGCGTATTGGCATCGCTTAACGTCTCGAGCGGTGATGGATTTAGCGGCCCACGCACCCAGATCTTGGCCGAGGTGCTGAAACAAGATGTCGACGAGTTCACCGCACTGGCCAATCAACATTCGGTCGGCATTGCTAAAGCGACACAAACGGTTTCGGGCTCGGTGGACGGCGATTGCGGCGGCACGGCGACGTATTCCATTACAGTCGACGACGTCAGCAACGAATTCAACGGCAGCATCACCTACAGCAGCTTTTGCGACGACATTTACAGCATCAGCGGGCGATTGAGTTTTCAAGGATCGTACGCCAATGATACCTTCGGTTCGACGACCCTGACCCTGGACAGCTTGACCATCGTCGCGGACGGCGAGTCCCTGGCAGTGGATGGCACGGTCACCGCCAGCCAAAGCGGCGCGACAACAACGGTCGTATCGAATCTTCTGATGCAAAACACCGCGGGCGACGTGTTCAAGACGGAAGACCTGACCATCACTAGCGTTGCATCCGCCACCTACAGCGAAGTCTCTTACTCCGGCCAGTTTTATCATCCGGATCACGGCTACGTGACGCTGTCGACGCCCAGCGGCCAAGCATTCGTGATCTATGACGTCGACGACTACCCGTCGTCCGGCCAGTTGGTGGCGACCGGCGCCAACGGCGGGACCGCCACGTTGACCGCTTTGACGAACACGACCTATCAGCTCGATATCGACGAAGACGGCGACGACATCGCGGACAGCACCACGACGGGCAACTGGGCGGATATTTAACGCGTTGTGGGAGCGGTTTCCTACCGCGATTATTAGCCGACTCATCACCCGAATAACCGCTTACGCCAATTCAATTCGCGGATGAATCCGCTCCCACGCCAATGGCACCGTTGTTGTGGGAGCGGATCATTCCGCGATTCTTCTCCACTGATACAATAGCGCTCCAACAATTCTTTTATTACAAGGAGCGCACAGCCATGCAACCCGCCGTCGGTTTCATCGGCTTGGGCATCATGGGACGACCCATGGCCCTTAATTTGCTGCGAGCGGGCTTCCCCCTCCACGTTTGGGCGCGACGACCCGAAGCCATGTTGCCGTTAACCAATGCCGGTGCCGCCGCCTGCGCCTTGCCCGTCGACGTTGCTGAAAAAAGCGATATCGTCATCCTCATTGTTTCCGAAGGGTGTGACGTCGAGGAGTTGGTGCTGGGCGAGAACGGCCTCATTCACGGACTCTCGACCGACAACATCGTCATCGACATGAGCACCATCGCGCCGGCAGCGAGCCGCGTCCTCGCCCGCCGCCTCGCCGAGGATGGCATTCACATGTTCGATGCGCCGGTATCGGGCGGCGAGAAAGGCGCCATCGATGCCACGCTGTCCATCATGGTGGGCGGCCCGGACGACGTCTTGCCGCGCGTACTTCCCGTGCTGAGCGCACTGGGCAAGAATATCGTCCATGTCGGACATCACGGCGCCGGCCAAGTCGCCAAGGCGTGCAACCAGTTGCTCGTCGCGCAATCGTTGATCGCCGTCGCCGAAGCGCTGCTGTTCGCCCGCGCAAACGGCGTCGATCCCCACAAGGTGCGCGATGCGTTGCTGGGCGGATTCGCCAACAGCCGCATTCTCGAAGTGCACGGCAAGCGCATGCTCGACGGCGACTTTCGACCTGGCTTCAAGGCGCGGCTGCATCAAAAAGATTTGAACATCGTCATGGAGGCCGCGAAAACCCTCGGACTGGCCCTGCCGGGAACAGCGCTGGCGACTCAATTCATTAACGGAACAGTGGGGCAAGGCTTGGGCGAGATGGATTCTTCGGCAATTTTATCCCTTCTCGAAACATTGACTAACACTCATTTGGCGGCACGGGAATAGGTTAATTCACCACAATCGCGGCCGATACGCTGGTGGAGCGTCACACTAGATTCAATTCCTATGCAACGGATTCTGCGCATTTTTCAAATTGCTTTCCTTCTCGCTTGTTGGGCGCCGGCGGCGAGTACTGCCAATGAAGCGTGGCAGGTGGTCGTGGAAGCCAGCGAAGACGGCAACAGCGTCGGCTGCGTGCTCAAGTCAAATCCGGTCAACGGACTCGCTGTGCATTACGTTCAGCGCTTCGCCGTCGTCGCCTCTGAAATGCTCGACGAGGCGCCGCACAAAACATCAGTGAAGGTCGATCGGGCGCCCGTCTACAAAGGCCAAGAGCGGGCGGTGTCGCCCAACATCATTTACATCACCAACGACACCCCGGACATCGACGAAGAAACAGCCAAACTGCTGTTCCTTCTGCGACGGGGCAACGTGCTCAAGGTGGAAGCGGCCTCCATTCTTGCCGGCGATGTTACGGCGAACATATCACTGGCCGGCTTTTCGGCCGCGTACAAGCAATACCTGGACTGCCGCAAGAAACACAATCTATAAGTCCGGAGACTGACCCGCCGGTCAGCTTCCAACCCCGATCACCCGCACGCCAACACGCCTACTGAATACTTATTGTCCGGCTGAGATTATTTCGATACGATCCTACTCGTCGAGAGATAGAGAAGAATCATTGGTTGATGACCGCGATGTAGTAACAGCCTACGCGCGGCACCAATCGGAAGTCCGCGATTAGCCTTAGGGGGAGGTGCGCGTGAACAGGAGGACGTTGCTGGTGCATCCGCAAGGACTGTGGCGCTGCGCCCTTCGCGAGTTGCTCATTATTCAACGGCTGACAGAGAGCGTCGACACGGTCTTGACCACCGACGCAGCCATTGATTCCACGACCCGCAACAACCCGGATCTGATCATCTATTGCGATACCGCCAATGGCAACGACGGCGCCGACGCATTGCGCCGATTGCGCGAACGTCATCCCACCGTGCCCGTGCTGGTGATCGGCGAACGGGATCACCCGATGCTGATTCGCCAATGGTTGAGCGCCGGCGCCAACGGCTTCATACTGACCAATCATGATGTGGACGACTTGAAGCGCGCGTTCGCGGCCCTGGCCAAAGGCGAGAACTTCGTTCCCGGCGCGTTAGCGCAGGCCATTACCTTCAGCGATCACCCGTTCTCCGCCGCGGCCGATCTCAATTCCCTGTCACGCCGGGAGCTGCAGGTGTTGCTGCATGTGGTGGAAGGCGGCTCGATCCGGGAAATCTCTCAACGATTGTGCATCAGCCCGAAAACGGTTGGCACCTATCGCCACCGGTTGTTTCGCAAGTTGAACGTACGCAACGACGCGGAACTGACGCAATTTGCGGTGAGAAAGGGGCTTACATCCAATTCTGGCGGCGCCGCGCTGGTCGACCAGACGCACCCGCGCTCGCTCTGAGGGACCGGCGGCCACAAAAAAGCCGCCGCGACTGACGCCGCGGCGGCTCTGCGTTTCAGCGCACTCCTTGGAGGCTACTGCTCAATCAGCACGGTACGCTCGTTCAATGCCTGTACCGGGCGATTGTTCTGCGGGAAGATCGCCGCGAACGCTTGCACCTGTCCCGAGCTGACTTCCACCGGCGTGGTCATCACCATCCAGTTGACGCCCTCGCTGCACGGCGGAGTCGTCAACGAACCGGCGTAGTTGTAGTAGGTCAACGTGGTCGGCAACAACTGGGCCGGATTGATCTTGATGTCGGCCTTTTCAACCGTGCCTGCTTCCTTCGGCATGTTTTCCCATACTGCGGCAAGAGCCGGATTCTCCGCGCCTTCCTTCATGAACACGCCGATCACGCCCAGCTTGCCGTCGTCGGTCTTGTGCACCAAGTGGGCTTCGAGCGGAAAAGACTGCCCGTCGAGGGTGTGCTCACTAGTGGTGTGAAAGTGATATTGCAGCAGGTTGTACTTGACGCCGCCGATGGTCGCGTAGTTGCCTTCAGGAAAATTGACCTGAATCGTGTGACCGTTGTTGACGATGTTCAGCGGTGCCTCGCTGTAGTGGATTTCGACATCGGCCAGCTCGGAATTTTTGGCCGCTTTCAAATCGATGGGGGACTGTTCTTTCCCCACGCTGCAGGTCTTGAAGTTGGTATCCAGAGCGCCCCACGCTGCCGGACCCGCTTCACCGCTGTAACCCCAATGGGGCGCATGACCATGACCCTCGCCAGCCAGCGCGGCGGAACCAAATCCCAAAGCGGCGACGACAGCGCCGTATACCAGAGAACGATTGATAGACATCATGAGACAGCTTTCCTCCCAGTGTTATTGGCTTAACTGCGGTTGGAGAAACTACAGCATGTTTTGTGCAATTTCAATCCGCGCATGCACGATGGGCGGAGCACATTAGCGTGTCCTGATACTTCGAGCCATTTGGACTGTTTCTAAATTGCGACAAGAGCAAAACTCGCAGCAGCAAACTGCTCACACATACCGGTGGGAGCGGATTATTCCGCGATTGACCCGGCGAAGAATCGCGGTAGGAAACCGCTCCCACAAGACGAGGCGCAGTCCGCTGTGGGAGCGGATTATTCCGCGATTCTTTTCCCCGACGCTTATACCAGCTCCGTATCCTCATGGCTGTAAGCCGGCGACGAGGCGCACAACAACACCAACGGCTCCGGTCCATCGTTGGTCAGATTGTGAGGCGTTCCCGGCAGGATGCACACCGTGTCCCCGCGCGCCACGTCGAACTGCGCATCACCCAAGCGCATCCGGCCGCGGCCACCCGTGAAATAGTAAATCTCCTCGGTTTGGCGGTGCACGTGCAGCAGCGTGGACGTCCCGGGCGGCACGATGGCTTCCGCCAAGCTTTGCTGGCGGTTGCCGTGTTGCTGCGGATGCATCAATTCGCGAATGATGGAGCCGTCTTTGGTCACAAACTCGGGGATTTCGGCGTAATGGGTGCGCATATCGTTCGTCCTTCTCTGGCTTGATTCTCTCAAACTCGCCGACAGCGTACAATTTCACCATGGAACTTTTTGACACCCATTGCCACATCGACGTCGCCGAATTCGCGCCTGATCGGGCAGCCGTCATCGCGGCGGCGCGGCGTGCCGGAGTCACTCGCATGCTGGTGCCGGCGGTGGACGCTGCCGGTATCCCCGCCCTGCTCGCCCTGTGTCGCGCCGAGCCTGGGTTTTATCCGGCATTGGGTCTCCACCCGGTTTATGTGGAGCAGCATCGCCCGGAGGATGTCGACTTCGTTGCGGCCCAGATCGCCGAGGCGAAACCCGCGGCCGTAGGCGAGATTGGCTTGGACTTCTTCGTTCCCGGTCTGGACCGCGGCAAACAACAGACGTTGTTTGAAGCACATCTTCGTTTGGCCCGCGCTGCCGACCTGCCCGTCGTACTGCACGTTCGCAAGGCCCACGATCAAGTGCTGGCAACATTGCGCCGCATCAAAGTGCGCGGCGGTTTCGCCCATGCCTTCAACGGCAGCATGCAGCAAGCTCAACAATATATCGATCTGGGCTTCAGACTCGGCTTCGGCGGCACCCTGACTTATGACCGCTCCAACCGCATCCGCGCGCTGGCCGTCGAACTGCCGCTGGAAGCCATCGTGCTGGAGACCGACGCACCGGACATGGTGGTGTCGAATCACCGGGGTGAGCGCAACGATCCCGAGTACATCGTCGAATCGCTGCAGGTTCTCGCCGCACTTCGCAACGCGACACCGCAAGCCATCGCCGCCGCCACCACCCGCAACTCCTGCGCCGTATTGGGAATTCAATGAGCGATTATCAACACCGTTTCGCCAGTATTGCGCGTTTGTATGGCCGCGACGGCGTCGCTATTGTGCGCCACATGCACGTCTGCGTCATCGGATTGGGCGGCGTGGGCTCGTGGGCGGTGGAAGCCCTGGCGCGCACCGGAGTCGGACAGCTCACCCTCATCGACTACGACGAGGTCTCGCTGTCGAACGTCAATCGCCAGTTGCACGCGCTGTCGGACACCGTGGGCGAGAAGAAATGGGCCGTGATGGAAAAGCGCGTTCACGGCATCAATCCCGACTGCCGCGTAACCGTCATCGACGATTTCGTGAATCTCACCAACCTTGAGGATTACCTCGCGCCCGAGCGTGGGTATGACTACATCGTCGATGCCATGGACAGCATCAAGTTCAAGTCCGGCCTAATCAATCACTGCAAGCGGCGCAAGATTCCGATCGTCACCACCGGCGGCGCGGGCGGCGTCACCGACCCGACCAAAATCACCATCGCCGATCTAAGCCGCACTCACCACGATCCGCTGGCGGCCAGGGTGCGAGCGCGGCTGCGAGAACGCTACGGCTTCACGCAAAATCCCAAGCGCAGCTTCGGCGTCGAATGCGTGTTTTCCACCCAACAAAAGCTCTACCCCAAGCCCGATGGCAGCGTGAGCTGCGAAAAACCCGGCATTCACGGTGTGACATTGGATTGCCAGTTCGGTTACGGCTCGGTGACCTATGTGACCGCGGTGTTCGGCATGATGGCGGCTTCGCGGGCGGTCAATAAGACGGTCGCGAAGCGGCTCAAGGCGGCGCCCGATGCAAACCACGGCGATTGATTCGCAAGAATCGCGGAAGCATCCGCTCCCACAACACAAACCTTCTTGTTGTGGGAGCGGATTATTCCGCGATTCTTTGTGCTACGCGGCGTCACTGACACCACCACAGGTTATCCTAAATTGACTATTGTCCTTACCACCCTCAACGCCCGCTACATCCACGCCTCCCTCGGGCTGCGCTACCTGCGCGCCAATATGGGCAACCTTCAGGCGCAGACGTCGATCAAGGAGTTCATCATCAACCAGGCGCCGGCCGACATCGCCGAGCAATTGTTGGCGCTAAACCCAACGATCATCGGATTCGGCGTGTACATCTGGAATGTCGCGCAAGTCACGGAAGTCGCGGCGCTGCTGAAACGCATCGCGCCCGAGATCATTCTCATCGTCGGCGGCCCCGAAGTCAGTTACGAATGGACCGAGCAGCCGTTGACCGACCACGCCGATTATTTGATCACCGGCGCGGCGGACCAGTCATTCGCTCGCCTGTGCCGCGACATCATGGGCGGCGCGCGCCCCAAGAACAAGATCGTCGAATCCGCCTTCGTTGCGCCGACCGATCTCGCGCTGCCCTACGATGAGTACACCGAGGAAGATATCGCCCACCGCTTGATTTACGTCGAGGCCTCCCGCGGCTGCCCATTCAAGTGCGAGTTTTGTTTGTCGGCGCTGGACAAAACAGCGTGGCCGTTCGACCTGGAGCGTTTTCTCGCTGCGATGGACCGTCTGCATCGGCGCGACGTGCGTCATTTCAAGTTCGTCGATCGTACCTTCAATCTCAAAGTGGAAACCGGCGAGCGCATCCTGCAGTTTTTCCTCGACCGGCTGGATGAGCGGCTGTTCTTGCACTTCGAGGTCATCCCCGATCGGCTGCCGGATCGCCTGAAAAATCTCATCGCCCGTTTTCCCGCCGGCAGTCTGCAATTCGAGATCGGCATTCAGACACTCAATCCCACGGTGCAGGACCATATCTCCCGCCGTCAAGACAACGCCAAGTCGTTGGACAATCTGCGCTGGCTCCGTCAGCACAGTCACGCCCATCTTCACGTCGACCTGATCGCCGGACTGCCGGGCGAGGATTTGACGAGCTTCGGACGCGGTTTCGATCAATTGAACGCCTGCGACCCGCACGAGATTCAGGTGGGCATTTTGAAACGCCTGCGCGGCGCGCCCATCGCCCGCCATACGCAAGCGTTCGACCTGCGCTTCAATCCCGCGCCGCCCTACAACATTCTCTCGACGCGCGATATGAGTTTTCAAACGCTGCAGCGTATTCAGCGCTTTGCGCGCTACTGGGACATGATCGCCAACTCCGGGCGCTTCAGCGCGACGAAGTCGCTGCTATTGGCCGATGCGCCGTTCGCGCGCTTCATGCAATTGAGCGATTGGATCCACGCCAACGGCGGTCAGACCCACGGCATTGCGTTGATGCGTTTGTTCGACATGGTGCACCGCGCCTTGACCGAGGTGCTGGACGTCGCTAGACGGGACGCGGACCACGTCCTGCAAATCGATTTCGAACGCAGCGGGCTCAAAGGACGGCCGAGTTTCTTAGACACCAGCCCCTTGCCGAAATCTCGCCCGCAAAGCGCGGAGAAGTCGCTATCCTCCCGCCAATCGCGTCACCTCGGCTGAGCGCCCGTTTGTGGGAGCGGTTTCCTACCGCGATTCTTCGTCCGCTGCTCCGCCCGCACCGATTCTATCGCGGAATAATCCGCTCCCACGACTTTTGCGCGATTCCCTGTGGGAAAGGTTTCCTACCGCGATTCTTCGTCCGCTGCTCCGCCCACACCGATTCAATCGCGGAATAATCCGCTCCCACGACTTTTGCGCGACCCCCCGTGGGAGCGGTTTCCTACCGCGATTCTTCGTGGTCACTCTGCCTTACCGCATAACGCAACAATACCGCCGCCGCTTCGCGCACGCGCTGTTCCGCCTCGCGCTTGCCGCTGACTCCGAGGCGTTCGGCTAACGCAGTCCACCGGTGCTTCTGCAATACTTTGCAGACCAACGCCTGCGCATGCTCGGCATCCAGCGCTCCGTCGTTGAAAGCGCCGGCCAAATGCGTCGCGCACAGTTGCCACAACGCAGCAGCACAGGGGTCGTAGTGGCCCTGGGCGCTAGCGAAGGCGTTCAACTGTTCCTGGTGTTGATCGTCAACCCCGGACACGCCCGCCGGCATGAAGCCAAGCAACGTCATCACCAATGCCGAGTCCACGTCCCGCCACTGGTCGGCAAGACCGTGCAGGAATGTTGCAGCGAACCGTCGTTGCGCCTCGCTCGCGAATCTTCGGCCCGCTTCGCTCACGCCACGCAGGACGATCAGCGAGCGCAGCCCGCTGGCGTGGTCCGCCGTAATGCCCAACCGCGCCGGCATGCAGCCGCAGGCGCGCCAGAACGCGATGGAGTCGGCGTCGGCGGCGAAACTGGCGCCAATGACATCAACCGCTTCGACCGCCGCTTCGTTCGCCAGCCGTTCCACCAGCGAGCGTCCGATATGTTGCCGGCGACACTGCGGATGCACCGCGATGCGCACGATGCGCTTGAAGGACAAGGCGCCCGCTTCCACGATCCCGCAGTGAAACAACAACGATTGGGGCAGAAGCTGGCCATGGACCCGTCTCCGTCCCTCCCGCACGGCATCCGCGACGTTCGTGTCCAATGGCCCCTCCCGCGCTGCCAACGTCGCGCCGACGACGCGCGCTTGGGCGTCCCTTGCACCCCAAACATCGATGCGCTCATCGTCCAGCATCCGGCGCAAGTCGTCGGGGGTCGTTCGATAGTGAGCCTGCACCAATAACCCGACCAAGGGCTTTAGAATCTCCTCGCGCTCGGCCAAATGCGATCGTTCGAAGCGCTCGACAGAAATCGGCAAATTTGGCGCCTCCAACGCGGCATACTCCGCATTGAGCAGCAAGGCATCATTGATCCACTGCTCCAGCGGATCGTCGGCCGCCCAGCGCATGGGCGTGCTCAAGGTTTCCTGGCGCCACCCCGGCGCGAGTTGATCCAGCACGCGATTGAAGTGCAAAACAAAACCGCGCCCCGACCCTTCGTAGCCGTGCACCGTCGTGGCGAATGCGATGCGGGCGTAGCGCCGCAGCAGCGCGGCCAGCATGGCCACGGGAATACCCGCCGCCTCGTCCACCAGCACCAGATCGGCCTCGACCGGATTGCGCAGCAACTCGTCCGGCGGCACGAACCGGCACTCGCCGTCGTTGACGCGAACGACCCGCACCTCGCTCGAGCCTTCCGGCGCGTTTAGTACGCGGCGCAAATGTCGAAATAGCACGTCAACTGCTTGCGGCCGCGGCGCGGTGACCACGATGCGCGACTGGCCACGCTGCAACAATTCTGCTGCCGCGATACCCAACGCGGCGGACTTGCCCCGACCACGATCGGCCAGCAACACCGCGGGCCGCCGGCGATGCCCCAGCGCAACGCGATGCACAGCCTCGATCGCCCGGCGCTGATCGGCGGTTTCGCCATCGGAGTGCGGGTGAGAAGACGTCGCGCTCGGCGCAGGCGGGATCACTCGGGGTAGGTCGTCATGTTCGAAGAAACAGATCACGCCCGGTGCAGCGCGGGCGGTTCGCACCAAGCGGCGCAAGAAATGCGACGACCCGGACTCGATGCACGCCCCACTGGGAACGACAATCATCAATGACCCGCCGCCGCGCACGGTGCCGCTGATCCCGCCCAATGCATCGGCGTCCAAGTCCGCGCGGGCGTCGAACACAACCGCGTCAAACTCGCGGCCCAACAGGGCTTTCGCCCGCGTCGGATCGGCAACGGAGAATCCGGCAATATTCTCGGTCGCGACAACGATCACGTCCGCAGCATCGCTGCCCGCGAGAACGCGGCGAACCGTCTTCCACGGCCGGTCGTCGTCGCCGCCGATAATAAATGCGCGACGAACCTTATTTCTTGTCATCTGGGGCCGCCGGCTTGCGGAACAGATCGTCCAAAGCCTCACGGGACGCGTCAGGCGCGGGCGCCGCCTTGCCGTCGCCACCGCCGAACAGCGCATCCAGTTGGGCCCGCGCCGCATCCTCGGCCCGGACATCCCGCTCCTGATAGGCACTCTCTCGGGCCTCATAGTAGCCGCAGAAGTTGGCCCGCTCCTTGTTCTTCACTTCCTCGGCGACCGGCTCACGGCATTGTTTGGTCACGCGCGGATCGTACCAGCGGCACATCTTGCAGACGTATAGATCGGCGTTGCACTTGGGGCAGTCGGCCGTGCGACTGAACGGAAACGGCAGTTCGTCCAACGATGCGCCGCAGCGCCAGCAGACTAGGTTGTCACTCATATTCACGCCTCGTTCGGGCGACGCATCGCGGAATGATCCGCTCCCACAACCCCTTGGCACAGTGCGTGGGAGCGGATCATTCCGCGATTCTTCGCTTAATCATTCGCTCGCACCCTGATGCGACTCCTTGTTCGACTCTTTTTTCGATGCATTCTTCGCCTCATCCGCTTCATCCGTCAGCGCATACGGCCAGTTGTACAGCCCGCCGCGCAGCGAAAACGCCTTGATGTAGCGCTCGCGCATCAAGAACGCCGCCGACGCGCTGCGCCTGCCGGTCTGACAATACACGACGTAGGTCTCGCGCGGATCGAACTCCGTCATGCGCTCTCGCAAATGGTCCAGCGGCACGCACACTGCGCCGGGGATATGACTTTCGGCGTATTCGAATTCGTAGCGGCAATCGATGATCTTGCAGCGGCCCTTCTGCATGTCCCGATAAACGTCCTCCGCATCGAGCTCCTGAACCATCCACGGCCGCACCAGGGACTGAAACTGCTCGCGCGACAGCGACAATAGCCGCCCCGGGGTGACCATGCGCACCGTCGCGTTGCGCACGCCGCCCTGCAGCAGCGCCTCCTCGCCGAAGGCGTCGCCCAGTCCCAAATGGGCGACACAAACCGGCTCATGTGTTCGCGCGTCGGTACGCCACACCTCCGCCTCGCCTTCTTCGATCACATAGTAGGCGTCGCCTTCTTCGCCTTCATTCACGATCACCTCGCCGGCATTCACAGTGCGCTCGACCATTTGCTCGATGGCCAACGACACGTTGTCCAGCGGCAACTGCCGCAACACACTAACGTCTTTGATCAACCCCGCGCGCCGCCGTGTTTGCGGCTTTTCCCGCGGCTCGGCGGCAAAGCGCTGCACCCACCCCGCGACTTCATCGATGGTGTCGTTGTTCAATATCATCACCTGGGAGTTGGTGACCGCCTTGACCGCCGTCGATTTGTTGGCCGTGAACAATACTTGCGGCGGACTGTCGGCGCCTTCCGCGCTGAGACGCCAACAGTGGGTTCCTCTCTGGTCGGCGCGTTCCTGCCAGGCATGGCAGATCTCCAACGTGCCGTTGAGCAGCAGCAGGGTTTGGCTGGCCTCGTCGTCCGCGAACACGCTGCCGCCCGCCGCCACGCTGCGCAGCTCGGAACGCTCCAACAACGCCAAGACTTGATCCTTTGGCAAATGGGCGAAATGGCGATTGGTGCGCAAGGTGCGGGAGAGATGGCGCAGATCGATCACATGGCCGCGGTCGAACTGGTGATGATCCAGCAGCTTGTCCAGCAACGTCGAAACTTTGCGGGTGTCCTGGTTGACGATGAACAAATCGCCGCCGCGACTGCGCCGTCGCCGCAACTCCGCCGCCAGCAACATTGCGCCGGAGGCATCGATGTAGTTCACTTGATCGAGTTTCAGAACTAGAACGCCGCGCCCCCGGTCCCGTTTGCGGATCGATTCCAGCAGACGCTCCACATGATGAACTGAACCGAAGAACAGATCGCCCGCGATGGTGACCGACAGCATTTCGCGGCCGTCTTTGCGTTGAAACTCCTTTATGCGAACCGACGGTGCCGAAGATTGGAGCAAATAGAAGACAAGCGACAGCAGAAGGCCGGCCGCGACTCCGCTGTTCAAGCCGAAAAACAAGGTTACCAGCACGGTGGCGGCGAAAACGCCGGCCTCGCGCCTGGGGCGCAAGACTTGGTGCAGCTCCCGCCAATCGACCAGTCCGAGCCCCACCAGGATCAACGCGCCGCCCACCGCCGGCATGGGCAAATAGGCGATGATGTCACCGGCGACGAGCACCAATGCCGCCAACAGCACAGCGGTAAAAATCGCCGCCAGCGGCGTGCGGGCACCCGCATCGTAGTGCGCCATGCTGCGGTTGACCGAACCCGAGCCGGCGAAGCTGAGAAAGAACGGGCCGATGATGTTGGCCACGCCTTGTCCCACGACTTCCTGGTGCGTATCGATAACCTGGCCCGATCGGGCCGCAATCGCGCGCGCCATGATCACCGTCAACATCAATCCCAAGGCCGCCACGGAAAACGCGCTGCCGATAAGCCCGCTCAGCGTATGGGCCGTTTGCATGCCCACCGTCGGCAATTGGAACGGCCAGGGCGAAATGTCGATGCGGCCCAACAATTCGATTTGCGTCGTCGCCGGACCAAACGCGAGATTGAGTCCGTAGGAGAACAGGCTGCCCGACACCACGGCGATGACCAGGGCGTAGCGACGCCAAAAGCGCTTGGCGATGAAACCCGCCGCCAGCGTCACGGCTCCCACCGCAACCGCGAATGGATTGGCTCGAGCAATGTCATGGGCAAGCTGGTATGCGCGAACAAAAAACGGTTCATCCAGGTTGGACAGCACGCCCAGAAACGTCGCGCCGGCCTGAACGACGATGATCATGGCCACTGACGTTACCAGCGCGACGACGACCGTATGGGAAATGAAATCCAACAACGTTCCAAGACGCGCCAAGCCAACGGCCAACTGAATAATGCCGGCCATGAACGTGAGCATGAGCACGAAGTGAATGTAGTCATCCGTGCCGGGACTGGCCAACGGCGCGATGGATGCGGCGATCAATACCGACAGCGCCGTGTTGGGTCCGGCAAGCACGTGATACGACGACCCCCACAGGGCGGCGATGATCACGGGAAAAACACTGGCGTAGATGCCATACTCCGGCGGCATGCCGGCAAGCGTCGCCAACGCGATGGCTTGCGGCAGCGCCAGTATGGCGCCGGTCACGCCCGCCTCGGCGTCGGCGCGCAGGGTCTGGGCATTGCAGTCGACAAAGCGCCCGCGGAAGGGGAACAACTGGCTCAGCCATATACTCGCCAGCGTGCGTACGCTCATTGTTCGAATAGTCCTCTGATAATGCCCTTGCGCGGATCCCACGGCCGAATCTGCAAATTGATAAACGCCGCCACGTCGACCGCCTGCTGATCGGTGAGGCTCCACGGTTTATCCGGCGGCATGTTGGCCATGACAAACCCGGCCAGCATTTCATTGCGGGCAAACCCCGCGCCGCGGTTGTAACTCTGTGCGCCCCACAACGGCGGCACTTCGAACCCGCCCTCGGGTCGGCGCTTGCCCGTACCGTCGCTGGCGTGACAACGCTGGCAACTGTTGCGATAAACGTCCTCGCCGCGGGTGGGACTGGGCTCCAGATCCGTGCGGACGATTTGCGGAAAGCGCCGGCCGGGCAGCTCCTCGCCGACGCGGACGCCGCGCGCTAAAAAATGCATGTACGCCTTCAAGCCGCGCATTTCCGGAGCGTCCAATGCCGGGGCGATGCCGTTGAGACTGAATCGGAAACAGGACTGGATACGCTCGGCCAGGGTCATACTGCGATCCTCGCGAGCCCGGTACATGGGGTAGACGCCATAGGCCGCCCACATCGGCGCCGCATGGGGCCGGCGGCCAGCGTCGCGATGACAGTCGGCGCACGTCATGTCGTTGCCGGCGTAGCGGCGCGCGTAACGGAACGTTTCGCTAAAAATTCGCTTCCCCATGCGAACGTCGTCGCCGTACTTGTCGTTCGGGATCTCGTCATCGGCTGGCGGCTGATGATAATCCCCGTCGCCCTTCAACACCTCGACCAGCTGCGCCGTCGGCGAAGACGACCCCGCCGGCGTATCGGCTGTTGCCGCGCCGGACGCCAGCAGCGCCACGGCCAGCGCAAACAGGCTCATCCGACGCCAATCCCGCAGTGTTGCGGGGCAGTCTGCCCTGACTTTCATTTCCATACAGTAAGTATCCGATTCCCGAGACGGCGCGTCACATTCAAATGTAATACACGTCCGCGCCCTTATCGACCGGCATTGTACAGAGGCGGCGCTGCGGGCACCCATAGGGTCGTGGCAATGTTGCACTGCTTGGGCTAGAGTGTGACATCTCGTTCATGGCATTTTCGGCAGTACCGGATGTATCAGCGTACAAATCAGGCACAGTGCTAAGTAAACCTCTCGATCATTTCGGCGTCATCGGCAACGGCCGAGCGCATGCGTTGGCCTGTGTCGACGGGGCAATCGAATGGTTGTGCGTCCCGGCGGTGCACGGCACGGCGTTATTTCGCGCGTTCGAATGCGGTCCGCAGGGTGGCCATTTTTCCGTTCACCCGCCCGGAAAGTTCCGTCAGGACTGGGAGGCGGCGCAAGAGTACGTCAATGAAACTAATTTGCTTGTCACCCGTTTTCGGACCCCGTCTGGGGAAGCGGAGGTCACGGATTTCATTCCCTTGATCGACAGCAGCGATGGTCCCATTTGCCTGTATCGCCGGATTCACGGCCGTCGCGGCCATATCCGCCTGGAAGGAGAACTTGCGCCGAAAGCGTCGGGGACGGACGCGGAGTCACTGTGGCAGGTTCACAACACCCACGCCTGCGGCTTCAGCCTGAACGAGCATTCCATGACCTTGCTCAGCTCTATCCCGCTGCATTGGCACGAGCAGCGCACGACGTTTGCCTTGCAGGAAAACGAAACCGTCTGGCTGGCCATCCACTGGACCCCCGTGCCCGCCGCTGCGCTCGATCCGGCCAAATGCGATCGACTCATGGAGTCCACTCGGCAGAGCTGGCGCGAGTGGCTCAACACCACTTCCTTGGCCTTGTTGACGGCGGGCGAACAGTGGCGAGGCAATCTCAGCCGAATTTTGCTCACCGTCGCCGCCCTGTTCGATCGCGAAAGCGGCTTCTTGATGAGCGCAATTCCGAGGCCCGGCGAAGGGAACGCGCCGAGCGGGCCGCAACGCCCGGCATGGAGCCGGCCCATGAGCTTCAATGTGCACAGTCTCTACGAAATATTGTTCCGCACCGGTCACGAAGATATGGCCGAGCAATGGCTGGGGTGGTGGGAACACAACTTGGCCAATGCGCTCATCCCGTCCGCCGCCGCCTCGAGCGCCGACACGCCGGCCGGACAGCAACCGAGCGATGCGCCGGCGGCCGATGGAGCCTCGCTCGCCGAAGCTTGTGCGCCGACCCTGTGCGCCGGATACATGGAAGCCCACCACACCCGTTCGCGGTTGAGCGGCGACATCGAAACCCGCTACTGGCGCCGCCTGTTGTATTTGGTCGACGCGGCGGCGCTCAATTGGCGCGAAGCCACGGCGCCCGCCGACGATCCGGAAGGCGTGCCGCGGCACTACACGTTCAATAAGCTAATGTGGTGGGTGGTGCTTGACCGTGGCATCCAACTCGCAGAGCGCTTCGGCCTACCCGGCCACGTGGACGACTGGAAAACCCAACGGGAAAACTTGCGCGAGGATATCATCACGCGCGGCTACAACACCGCGACCGGCACCTTCACCACTCATTACGACACGCTGCAAGTCGACGCTTCCCTCGCTGCGCTGCCGGTACTGGGTTTTCTCTCCGTCGAAGACCCGCGGGTGCGACGGACGCTGTCGGCGATCGAGAAAGATCTGGTCCAGGACAACTGCCTGCGAAGAAATCACGCGCCGGCCTCGCCCAGCGAGGATCTCGCGGTGCGGATCGACTACGCCTGCTGGTATGCGCAATGCCTCACCCTCCAAGGCCGCCTCGACCAAGCGGCGCACAGCTTGCGTCAACTGCAATCTCTCGGTAGCAAGCTGGGCTTGTTCTCCACATCCTTCGACAACGACTATGGACGACAAGAAGGCAATTTTCCTGACTTACGGTCGATGGCGGACTTCGGCATCGCTATCCTGCGCTTTATCGAAACCCGGATGCGCCAGGAACCGATGGCCGCCAAGCCGAAATCGCGGGGATTCAGTTGGCTTTTCCGCTCGGCGGGGTTGAAACCGCCCGCCGGCAACGAAGCGGAACCCACCGACCAACCGGACACCACGCTGCAGGTGTCCCTGCACGAATTGCGGCATGAGTTTTACGACGCTCACTATCACCGCATGGAGTATCACCGCATTCGCGGCACGCGCAGCTATCAGCGCTTTCTCGAGGCCATCGCGGAATTGCAGGATTTCGATCCGGCGGAGTTGGCGAGCGATGACGCCAAGCGCGGTTTCTGGCTCAATGTGTTCAACGCTTCGGTGATTCACGGCATCGTCGAACTGGGGCTGACCCATTCGGTTCAAGATGTCCCTTTGTTTTACGATCGGGTTCAGCACCGCATCGGCGGACTTCAATTCACGCCGATGGATATCGAGCATGGCATTCTGCGCGGCAACGCGCCGCTGCCGGGCCGTCGCCGCAATCGTTTCTCCCAGCGGGACAACCGACGCCTGCTGGCGGTGAGCCAGCCCGATCCGCGAATTCACTTTGCGCTGTACGGCGGCAACCGCGGATCGCCCTATTTCGACATATACACCGCCGAGCGCAACGATCCATTACTAGACCAGGCGGCGCGGGCGTTCATCAACGCCACCAGTAACGCCGAGATTGCGCGCAACACGCTGGCGCTGTCGCAAAAGCTCGAGTGGTACCGCGGGGATTTTCCCGAGGGTCAGGGCGCGTTCCTCCAATATTTGGCCGGCTATTTCGACGACCCGGAAATCAGCCAATGGCTGACGGAGCACGGCCGGCGCATCCGGCTGGTGTTTCGCGAGTATGACTGGACGTTGAACAACTAAGAGCACCTGCGACTTAAGGAAGCTGCGATAATTTTGCTTAAATCGGCTCGCGATCTTCAGCGTCCGCTGTGGGAGCGGATCATTCCGCGATTCTTCGCCGAGTTCATCACGGAATGATCCGCTCCCACGACACGCTCACAGGCCACAGACAATTAACCAGAGGCTTCTTGTTCAATGCAACTTAAAATCACCCAACCCGATGATTGGCACATCCACCTGCGCGACGGCGGCGCATTGCGGCGCACCGTCGCGGACGTCGCCGGGCAATTCAGGCGCGCGATCGTCATGCCCAATCTGAAGCCGCCCGTCACCACCACCGAGGCCGCGCGCGGCTACCGCGAGCGAATCCTTGCCGCGCGACCCGCGGGCAGCGAGTTCGAGCCGTTGATGACGCTTTATCTCACAGACAATACCTCGCCGCAGGAAATATCGCGGGCCAGGGCAAGCGGACTGGTATATGCCGTAAAATACTATCCCGCCGGAGCGACGACCCACTCCGATGCCGGCGTCACCGACATCACGCGCTTGGACGGCACGCTGGCGGCGATGGCCGATTGCGGCCTGCCGTTGCTCATTCACGGGGAAGTCACCGATCCCAACGTGGATGTGTTCGATCGTGAGCAGGTTTTTATCGACACCGTATTGCGCCCGCTGGTCGAGCGTCATCCAACCCTAAAGGTCGTCCTGGAGCACATCACCACACGGGACGCGGCCGAGTTTGTTCGCAACGCGCCGGCCAGTGTTGCGGCGACGATCACCGCTCATCATTTGCTGCACAATCGCAACGCCATGTTCAAAGGCGGCATCCGCCCCCATTTTTACTGTCTGCCGGTGCTGAAACGGGAAGAGCACCGCCAAGCGCTCGTCGCCGCCGCGACGAGCGGCAGTCCGAAATTCTTTCTCGGCACGGACAGCGCACCGCACACTCGGCACAGCAAGGAAACCGCCTGCGGCTGCGCGGGAATTTATACCGCTCACGCCGCCCTGCCCCTTTACGCAACAGCATTCGAGCACGCCAACGCCCTCGACAAACTCGAAGCCTTCGCCAGTTTTTTCGGAGCGGATTTTTACGGGCTGCCGCGCAACACGCAAACCGTCACTTTGCGCAAGGCGTCTTGGCAAGTACCCAACGAACTGGCCTTCGGCGACGACCGCCTGGTGCCGTACGGCGCCGGCGAAATGATCGAGTGGAAAGTCGAAATCTGAGGTGTCGTGCCGTGGGAGCGGATCATTCCGCGATGCATTCCGCGCCGACGACGCATCGGGCGCCCCATCGCGGTAGGAAACCGCTCCCACAACAGTAACATGGCCCCCACAGGGTCAATAAATCAGCTCGACTTTCCAGCCCATGGCATTAAGCTGCCGCAGCAAGCCGTTGTCGCCCGGCAAATGCAGGGCGCCCACGGCGATGAAGCTGTTGCCCGATTTCAACCAGGGCTGCATGCGCTCCACCATGCGGTCGTTGCGCGCCTCCAGGATCCGTTCCTTCAAACGCTGTTCGGCGCCGTGATCGCTTTGCGCGGAATACTCTTCGTACAGTTGCTGCATCCGGCCCAGATCACGATCGAGATAAGCCTTGGTGAGTTGTTCCAATAATTCGGGCATTTCATCCAGACGTTCGATGGTTTCCTTGAGCAGCGCGATTTGATCGTTCATGGCCAAGCCGTTCATGGCGTCGATCTGCTCTTGCGGCGTTTCGAGTCCGCCCAACTTGGCGCCGCGTTCGGCTCCCGTCTGATAGACGACGCGATCGAGAAACAAGCCCGTCTTTGGCACGGGCATCGCCAGCATGGTCATCAGCGCCCACGGTTTGATGGTTGCAATCTGTTGCGAATGCAGACCGCGGCTTGCCGCCGCGGCGAGTGCCTTTTGATAAAGCTGCGGCTCCAGCAGGTGCTCCAAGCGCTGGCCGTCGGTGAAAAACATTGCGGACATGAACTGAGCCGAACTCTTCTCGTCGAGCTCCGTCTCGATGACAACCGCGTCGGCTTGCCTGAGCGCCTTCGCGGGCGCCTCACTGAGCAGGGCGAGCACGCGCTCATCTTCGCTATGAATGGTCCCAAACAGAAAACTCGCCGGTTGGGCGGGTTTCGCAATTCGCCACAGAAGGCCGCGCGAAAAATCGTCGGCCGCCCACGCCAGATTAGAAGCGGCGACAAACAGAAGCGCGAAGCATAGGATTCCCCAAAATCCGCGCTTGCTCGTGTGGTGCATAGTCAAACCTCCGGGATATTTCTGCAACGCCCGCCGGCGAAATAGCGTATGCTTACGACAAATGACGAACCCCGATTCACTGATTATCTCGCGCCGATTCCGCGGCTTCCTGCCGGTGGTTATCGACGTGGAGACAGGCGGATTTAACGCCCAAACCGACGCCTTGCTGGAAATCGCCGCGGTGCTGATCGAGCTCGACGAAAAAGGCTTCGCCCATCGGGCTCGAACCGTAGCCTATCATGTTCAACCTTTTCCGGGCGCCAATATGGATCCGCAGGCGCTGGCCTTCAACGGCATCGACCCCGATCACCCGTTTCGCGGCGCCGTGCCGGAACACGATGCCTTGAAGGAAATCTTTTCCGTCGTGCGCCAGGAGATGCGCCGCACGGGCTGTCACCGCGCCATCTTGGTCGGGCATAACCCCACCTTCGATCTAAACTTCGTCAACGCCGCAACAGAGCGTTCGGGCATCAAACGCAACCCCTTCCATCCGTTCAGCACATTTGACACCGCGACGCTCGGCGGTTTGGCTTTCGGTCAAACCGTCCTCGCCCGCGCGGCCATTGCCGCCGGGCTGAATTGGAATCAAAGTGAGGCCCATTCGGCCATTCACGATGCGGAGAAGACGGCCGACTTGTTCTGCGCCATCGTCAATCTATGGCAGCAACGCAGCGTCGATAACGTGTGCCCGTGGTTGCAGACAGACTAAGAAATCGCGGAATAATCCGCTCCCACAAAACTATCGCGGGAACGGTTTTGGTGAATTCGCTGCAATCGTTGAGTTAAGCCGCTTTCCCCACCGCTTCCTTGATCATCTTCTGCAGTTCGCCGCGCTGGAACAGCTCGACGGTGATATCGCATCCGCCGACCAACTCGCCGCCGACGTAAATCTGCGGAAACGTCGGCCAGTTGGCGTAGCGGGGAAGATTTTCGTAGATCTCGGGTTGCTCGAAGATATTCACGTGCACGAACGGTTCACCGCATTGGCGCAGCGCTTCGGCCGCCCGCGCCGAGAAGCCGCAGCGGGGAAACTGAGGCGTGCCCTTCATGAAGATCACGATGGGATTGGTGGTAACGATTTCTTTGATCTGATCTATAACGTCCATAAGATTCTCCGCAAGGTGCAGTCGAAATTGGCTCTAGTCTAAAGACAAGTGTTGCGTTAATAAAGATTATTAAGTTCGCGGGAATCCTGAAAAATATAGAGTTACGATTGCTCAGGCCCGCCCCATCCGCCGCCGCCGGGCGTCTCGATCACAAGGCGGTCGCCGGACGTAACGCGACAAGTCGCTTTCGCCGGCAGAATTTCGCCGTTGAGCACGTTTCGACCGACCGCACCGGGCCCGCCGCCGGCCAAACCCCAGGGCGCCGTGGTTCGCCGCTCGGTCAACAGCGTCACCGTGGCATCGGACAGGAACTCGAACTCCCGCACCAGACCATCGCCGCCGGCCCGCGTCCCGATGCCGCCTGATCCGCGCCGTAAGGCGTAGCGTCGGATGCGCAGCGGGTAATGCATTTCGACGCTTTCGACCGGTGTGTTGAGCGTATTGGTCATGTGCGTCTGCACGCCATGCCATCCTCCGCCGCAACGTCCGGCGCCCATGCCGCCGCCAATGGTTTCGTAATAATCCCAATTGCGCGGGCCGCGTGCGCCCATGGCGACGTTGTTCATACTGCCGTGACTCGCGGCGGGAATGAGATCGGGGCAGGCCTGCGCCAGCGCACCGAGCAGCGCGTCGACGATGCGCGTGCTTGTCTCGACATTGCCGGCGACCACGGCGGCGGGACGTTGCGCATTGACGAGCGAACCCTCCGGCGCGACCACGCGTATGGAGCGAAAGGTTCCGGCGCACGCCGGCGTGTAACTGGGCATCGAGCAGCGGAAGACGTAAAACACCGCCGCCGCGGCGACCGACAGCGGACAATTGATGTTGCCCTTCACCTGCGCCGCCGTGCCAGCGAAATCGACCGCAACCCGCCCCTCGCGCACCAGCAGCGTCACCGCGATGGGCAGATTGATGTTGCCTTGTCCGTCATCGTCCATCACGTCGGTGAACGCGTAGCGGCCGTTGGGCAGCAAACTGAGCGCTCGGTGCGCCAGCGACTCGGCGTAGTCATTCAACGCCGTCAATCCCGCGCCGAACTTCGCCACCCCCAAGGACTCCACCAAGGCCCGCACGCGGCGCACACCGACACGATTGGCGCTGGCTTGCGCCGTGAAATCCGCCACCGTACCGGCGGGGTTGCCCGTCTGACGCGCGACGTGATCGAGAAACGCGTCATCCATGCTGCCGCGGCGTAACAGATAGGACGGCGGAATGATCAGACCCTCCTCGTGCAGCGTCGTCGACAGCGGCATCGAGCCCGGCGTGGCGGCGCCGATGTCGGCGTGATGAGCGCGATTGGCAACAAACCCGACGAGCGCATCGGCGACGAACACCGGCGCGATCACCGTCACATCGGGTAAGTGTGTGCCGCCGAGAAACGGATCGTTCAAAATGATCATATCGCCCTCGGCCCACGCGAGCCGCTCGACGATGTCCGCCATGGCGAATGCCATGCTGCCCAAGTGCACTGGGATGTGCGCCGCTTGCGCGCACAGTTCACCTTCGGCATTGAATACGGCACAAGAAAAATCCAAACGGTCCTTGATGTTTGGCGACAGCGCCGAACGGCGCAGCACCGTTCCCATCTCATCGCACACGGCCGACAAACGACTGGCGAACAAGCTGAGTTCAATTGGATTCATCGCGGGCGTTCTCGTAAAAACCGTGCGTGGTAATCAGACTTGCCAAGGCATGGGGTGTCAATTAGACTTGTTCAAAATATTAATGCTCGCAAATTAACAGGTTTAATTGCGCTTCGCAATACGCCGCGCCCCGCGAGCAGCACCGAAACAGAACACACCAAAAAGGAGAATCACCCGTGGCTCACAAATTACCGGAACTGCCCTACGCGAAAAACGCGCTTGAACCCCATATATCCGCCGAAACACTCGAGTATCACTACGGCAAACATCACCAGACTTATGTGACGAATTTGAACAACCTGATTCAGAACACCGAGTTCGAAAACGCCTCCTTGGAAGACATCATCAAAAAATCTTCGGGCGGAATGTTCAACAACGCGGCGCAGGTGTGGAACCACACGTTTTACTGGTACTGCTTAAGCCCGAAAGGCGGCGGCGAACCCAGCGGCAAACTCGCCGAAGCGATCAACAAAACGTTCGGCGGCTTCGAGCCGTTCAAGCAGAAATTCACCCAAACCGCCATCACGACCTTCGGCTCCGGTTGGGCCTGGTTGGTGAAAAACAAAGACGGCGGCCTGGACATCGTCAGCACCAGCAATGCCGGCTGCCCGCTGACAACGGGTCAAAAGGCCCTGCTGACCTGCGATGTGTGGGAGCACGCCTACTACATCGACTACCGCAACGCCCGCCCCAAATACGTGGAAGCGTTTTGGAATCTCGTGAACTGGGATTTCGTTGCGAAGAATTTCGCAGCCTAAGCGTCTAGACCTTAGCGCGCGGGTGCGACATACCCGCGCGCACCTTAACTCCGTAAGCGCCTTTCCTGATTTCTCCGCTCGCTTTTTTTGCATACCGTTGCGAAACCTGACAACGCAACGGCAGGCCAAGAACGAAACCGTCAAATGGCCGCAGTGAAATCGCTTTCCATGGGCAAGGTCCAGACCAGCATCACAGCCTCGTTACCGGTCGCCAATTTGGCCGACAGTGCATTGGCCATGTGGGTGGCGCATTGCGAAAGCCTTTCGCCCTTTCTATTCGGCGAAGTCTGCCTTACTCACGAACGCACGACCTGTTCGCTGCCGGTTTACGACAACGCCAAATTCATCGGCTACACCTTTCTGCCTCACACGGCCTGGTCGCAAGGTGGGCCGTTGATTGAAAAATACGGCGTATCCATTTATTCGAAACTCGACAGCATGGGATGGTACGCCCATTCTTTCAGCGGTCGCGGCACCCGCATGGAAGGCCGCTCGCCCCTGGTTGCAGCAATGCGCTCCATTGTCGCGACGAAATGGGGAAAACACGTCGACGAACAAACTCCTTCGCGGGCACGGACGCCAGATCCGCGACCATTTCCATCGACGGAATGACAGTTCTAAAATTCTCCCGACTCGCCTAAGCTAAGGAACCTCCGCCCGATGTCAATGGCGAAGGAGGTCTCGCGTGCAACGCCTGTGTCGCGCGCGTGGAAATTCAATAATTAAAATCAGAATAGGGAGAAGAGACAATGACGGACGCATCTTCCGAAATCGCTAATCGCGGCGCCGAACTCAACCTCGGCAAGCGCGCGCTGTACATGGTGTTCTATGCTATCGCCATGCGCTTGGCCGAACTTGTCGTGTTCCTGGTGATGGTCAGCCAGTTCATCGCAAAGGCGGCTACCAAGAACCCGATCAGTTCCCTCACCGCTTTCGGCGACCAACTCAGCCGTTACATCGCGCAGATCGTCCGATTTCAGACGTTCAACACCGATGAACTCGCGTTCCCATTCAGCGGTTGGCCGGAGAACCCAGACACCAATACGCCGCCGCGGGAACAACGGTCCGACGCCGACCCCTCGAATACCCAACAGCCGGGGCCGGCATGACGTCGACCGGCTAGCCGTGAACGCCCACGCGGGCGAGGTATTCGCGCAATGCGGCCATCTCCGCCTCCGAGGGCAATGCACGACCCGCCGTCTCCATATAGGATCGCATGCGCAACAACACACGGGCCCACTCGGTGCCGGTGTGTTGTTGCGGGTCCGGTATAGCATGACAGGTCGCGCAATGGGTGGCGTAGGTGGACCCGGCGACACTCGTGCCCTCCGGCAGGCTGGCCAGATCGATACCGCGTAACGCGTGCGACGACAAATACTCCGCCAGCGCGCCCTCTTCCTGCTCGGATGGGCGCAGCAATCGCACGATCAATCCGCCGCTGCGGTCATCCATATGCCCGCGCATCCGCGCCAATATGGCCTCCCACTCTTGGGCGGTATGCATGCTCGGGATGGGTAACTCATGGCATTGCACGCAATACAAACCCAGCGCCTTCGCCCCGCGAGACTCCGGTTCCGGCAGGTTTTCCGGCGTGAACCCCTGGGGGAAAAATCCCACGACAGCACTGCGGCCGGATCCACCGGCCTGCGAAACGTCCGGCACCTTGCGTTGCGATTCCATGACGAAGGTCAACGCAAAAAAGAACCCCAACAACACGACAATGATGCCGATCCCCACCTTTTCACCCGGTTTCACGCACTCCCCCTTCCCGCTATCATTTTTGATTTGAAAGAAACCCAAGGCGCCATCCCTGGCGCCAGAACCACTTATTCAATAGGGTAACCCGCGGCTTGCCAGGCCGGGAACCCATCCCGGTAGTAATACACCTGCCCGTAGCCCCAACTCACCGCCTGTTCCGCCGCCTCCGCGCTGCGCAGACACTTCGAGCCGTTGCAGTAGAACACCACCGGGTCGGTCGGTCCCGCGAAAGCGCCCAACGCTGCCTGCGAGAAGCTACTCTTGAGTTCGAGGTGCTCCGCGCCCGGAATGCGTCCGGCATCCCAGTCCTTGTCCGTGCGTACATCGACGAAGGGCACGCCTTGATCGAACAATTCCTTGGCCTTTTCCGTGGTGATCGTGACCGCCCCGCCGACCGTTAGAGGCGACTCTTGATCTGATGCCGCCGCCACACCCCACAGAACCATACTCAATACCCAGGCAAACTTTTTCATGACCCACCTCCTACGGTGTTTGAATTCCCCTTCAGTTTAGGGGGAAGGTCTGAATTCGATCTGAACAAAAAACCAACAATTGCCCATCAATTTACAGATAAATACATGTTTTTACCGACTTTTCTTGATATCGGAGAGCCTTAACCGATACCCCGCGGTGGCTCGCGAGAGTCTGGATTTTACCACTGCCCCAGAGTAACTTTCCGCACCGGAACACCCTCCCCGGAGCGGGACCGTTTCGGCACAAATGACGGTATAATTGCGCGCTATGTCCAAATACCAAACCGACGATCTTCGCATCAAGGAAATAAAGGAGGTCGCGCCGCCCCACGAGGTGCGCGTGGCCTATCCGATTACCGATACCGCGGCCGCCACGGTGTACAACACCCGCCGCGCCATTCAACGGGTCCTGCGCGCCGAGGATGACCGGCTGCTGGTAGTGATCGGTCCGTGCTCCATTCATGACCCGGCCGCCGCCCGCGACTACGCCGCCAAGTTGCTGACCATGCGCAACGCCTTGGCGGAAGACCTTCTGGTGGTCATGCGGGTGTACTTCGAAAAGCCGCGCACGACCGTGGGCTGGAAAGGATTGATCAACGATCCGAATCTGGACGACAGCTTCGAAATCAACAAGGGCCTGCGCATCGCGCGCAGTCTGCTGCTCGACATCAATAACATGGGCGTGCCCGCCGGCACCGAATTTCTGGATCTCATTACGCCCCAATACCTTGCCGATCTGGTGAGCTGGGGCGCCATTGGCGCGCGCACCACCGAGAGCCAGGTTCATCGCGAACTGGCGTCGGGATTATCGTGCCCGGTCGGATTCAAGAATGGCACGGACGGAACACTGAAAACCGCCATTGACGCCATTCGCGCCGCGTCGCGACCGCACCACTTTTTGTCATTGACCAAGGCCGGGCACTCGGCCATTTTCTCCACCAGCGGGAATCCCGATTGCCACATCATTCTGCGCGGCGGTAAGACGCCGAATTACGACGCTCACAGCGTCGGCGAGGCGGCGGCGGCCTTGGAACAGGCAGGTCTGGCGCAACGGCTGATGATCGATTTCAGTCACGCCAACAGCGAGAAGGACTATCGTCGGCAAATGAATGTCGGACAGGATGTGGCGAGTCAAATCGCGGGCGGCGATCGGCGCATCGTCGGCATCATGGCTGAAAGCCACATCGTGGCCGGCCGTCAGGACGTGATCCCCGGCAAGCCTCTCACATACGGCCAGAGCATTACCGATGCCTGCATTGGCTGGCAGGACACAGAATTGCTGCTCAACGATCTCGCGGCCGCCGTGAGAGATCGACGCGCCCACCCCCGGACGGAACTAAAGACCGGACTTTCGTAACCAAATCCAGCGCCGTGCCCGGCGGACCGGCGCGGCGATTCTGCGCTGTCACAAAACGTTCATAAAAGTCCTTGCGCGGGCCGCTAAACTGATGTGAGTTTAAGGTCGATTCGATCCGCTACTCCATAACAAAATCGTTTGATTTCAACCCATGAATAATAAAACGTCCGATATTCCACCGGCGGCGATCACCCCCAAGCCCGTCGATCCTCCGGCGCCCGTCCAGCCTGTCGACTTAAAGAGCCCCGAACTCTACATCAACCGGGAACTCAGTTGGCTGGAGTTCAACAAACGCGTGCTGGAGATGGCGCTCGACGAGCAAACGCCATTGCTTGAGCGGCTGAGATTTCTCGCCATATCGAGCACCAACTTGGACGAGTTTTTCGAAATTCGCGTCGCCGGTATCAAGGAACAAATCACCTATTCGTCCAGCCAGTGCGGCCCGGACAACATTCCGCCCCACGCGCTCCTGGAGCAAATCAGCACCGCCGCCCATCGTCTGGTCACCGAGCAATATCGCATCCTCAACGACGTGCTGCTGCCGGAAATGGCGAAAAGCCGCATCCGTATCGTGCGCCGCACCCATTGGACGCCGAAACAGGCGGCGTGGATAAAGCGCTTCTTCAATACCGAGTTGTTGCCCGTCTTGACCCCAATGGGTCTTGATCCGGCCCATCCATTCCCGCGCACGCTGAACAAGAGCTTGAACTTCATCGTCTCATTGGACGGTAAAGACGCGTTCGGTCGGGACTCGCGCATGGCCGTCGTGCAGGCGCCGCGCTCGCTGCCGCGCATCATTCCCCTGCCCAAGGATCTCTCGAAAGGATGGGACAGCTTCGTTCTGCTCTCATCAATCATTCATGCCCATGTCGGCGATCTATTCGCCGGCATGAAGGCGACCGGCTGCTATCAGTTTCGCGTTACTCGCAACAGCGATCTGTTCGTCGATTCGGAAGAAGCCGACGACTTGCTGCGCGCGGTGCAGGGCGAACTTAACTCGCGCCGCTTCGGCGACGCCGTTCGATTGGAAGTGGCGGACAACTGCCCGCCCGATGTCGCCCAGTTCTTGTTGAAGCATTTCGATTTGACTGAATCCGATCTGTTCCAGGTCAACGGCTTGGTGAATCTCAACCGCCTCACCGCAATCTACGATTTGGTCGATCGCGCGGATTTGAAATATCCGTCGTTCACACCCGGCATCCCGCAGCGGCTGGAGGGGCACCGGGACATTTTCGAAGCCCTGCGTCACGACGACTTGCTGCTAATGCACCCGTTCGAGTCGTTTTCGCCTGTGGTGGATTTCATACGCCAGGCGGCGACCGACCCGGATGTGCTCGCCATCAAGCAAACGCTCTATCGCACGGGGGTCGACTCCGCCATCGTTCAGGCTCTGCTCGACGCGGCCAAGGCTCGCAAGGAGGTCACGGTGGTGATCGAGCTGCGCGCCCGCTTCGACGAGGAAGCGAATATCGCGTTGGCGACGAGACTGCAAAACGCCGGCGCCCACGTGGTCTACGGCGTGGTGGGCTACAAGACACACGCCAAAATGGCCATGGTGGTGCGGCGCGAGGGTAAGCGATTGCGCCGCTACGTCCACCTTGGGACCGGCAATTATCATGCGCGCACCGCCCGCCTATACACCGATTACGGACTGCTGACCTGCCACCGCGACATCGGTGACGACGTGCACAAACTCTTTATGCAGCTAACCGGCTTGGGCCGGGCCTCGAAACTGAAAAAACTGCTGCAGTCGCCATTCACTTTGCACAAGTCCATGCTGGAACTGATCCAGAGGGAAACCCAGTTCGCGCTCAGCGGAAAACCGGCGCGAATCATCGCCAAGATGAATTCGCTGGTCGAACCTCAAATCATTCAAGCGTTGTACGAAGCGTCCCGTGCCGGCGTAAAAATCGATTTGATCGTGCGCGGCATCTGTGCCCTGCGCCCCAATGTTCCCGGCGTATCGGAAAACATAAACGTCCGATCCGTCTTGGGGCGTTTTCTGGAACACACGCGGATTTTCTACTTCGAGCACGGCGGCGAAGAGCGCATGTTTCTCAGCAGCGCGGACTGGATGGATCGCAACTTTTTCCGCCGCGTGGAAACCTGTTTCCCGGTCACCGAGGCGCGCACACGGGAGAAAGTGTTCAAAGAGGGGCTCGAATGCTATCTCAACGACAACACCTACGCTTGGATGCTGCAAAGCGACGGCACGTCCAAACGGGCGAAACCGGGCAACCAGAAGCCGCGTAGCGCCCAGCACTACCTGTTACACAAGTTAGCGGAGAAAGTCGGCGGCGCGTAGTTTTTAACAAGTGAAGAATCGCGGAATAATCCGCTCCCACAGGATGATCGATTCGTGCCGTGGGAGCGGTTTCCTACCGCGATTCTTCGCCTGACTCGCAGCCGGCCGCTGAGTCTCATCGCGGAATAATCCGCTCCCACAGGATGATCGATTCGCGCCGTGGGAGCGGTTTCCTACCGCGATTCTTCGCCGAGTCAATCGCGGAATAATCCGCTCCCACAGCACTGCCTATGCAAAGGTCAATTCGAACTTGGCGTTGGCCAAACGCTTCTGCTCCGCTTTGAGATCGGCGCGCAACAACGGACGTTCCTTCTCCCAGCCGGGCGTGAATCGCAACGACAAACGCCGCTTCGCCACCTCGATGGCGACGTCCGGCTCGGCCTCGTCACTGCGGCCGCGATTGAGCAGCACCGCCAGACGCAAAAGAACCACCAGGCGCATGGCGATATCGCGGCTTTTCGGTTCGATTTCGTTCATTAGGTCCGCACTGAGTTTGCGCCGGTGAAGACGCACAAACATGGCCAAAAGTTTCTGCTCGGAACTGGAAAATCCGGACAGATCCGCATTCTCCATCAAATAGGCGCCGTGCTTGTGATGCTGCTGGTGCGCCACCGCCAATCCGATCTCGTGCACCTGAGCCGCCCAGCGTAAAAAGGGCAGAAAATATTCGGCCTCTTGCTTCTCCTTGGTATCGACTTGAAGCAGCAACCGATTCAGCGTCTCCGTGACCCGCTTGCTCTGCCCCGGATCGACGTTGAAGCGTTGCATGAGCGCGGCAATACTGGCGTCCCGCGCGTCGTGATGGTGCATGCGACCGATCAGGTCGAACACGATGCCTTCCCGCAGGGCGCTGTCCGACACCGTCATGACATCCAGCTTGAGGACGTCGAATATCGCCGTCATGATCGCCAATCCGCCGGCCAGCACGTCCACTCGATCGGACTTCACGTTCGGCAACTGGAGTTGCGCGACGCTGCCGGCCGCGATCATCATCGCCTGCAACTTTTCCATGCCCTCGCGAGTGATCGTCCCGTTCGACCAACCCTGATCGGCGAGAATGCGCGCGATGGCCTTGGCGGTACCGGAGGTTCCGATAACCGCGTCCCACCCCTGCCGGCGAAAAAAGCCGCGAACCGGGATCAGCTCCAGGGCGGCGGCGGTCTTGGCATCGAAAAAGTTCTGGTCGGACAGAATGCCGTTGGCGAAATGAGCGTTGGAATAGGTGACGCAGCCCATGGAGAGGCTTTCCAAGTGCAGCGGCGCCGATCCCTTTCCGACAATGATCTCAGTGCTGCCGCCGCCGATATCCACCACCAGCGGCCGGTCGCCGCTGAACGGGCCGCCGGCCAGCACGCCGACGTAAATCAAGCGCGCTTCTTCAATGCCCGAAATCAGCTCGATGCTGTGGCCCAAGACATCTTGGGCGCGTGCCATGAACGCATCCCGATTGCGGGCTTGACGCAGCGTGTTGGTGCCGACGATGCGCACGTTATGGGTGGGAACGCCGCGCAAGCGCTCGGCGAAACGCGCCAGCGCCTCGAGCGCCCGCTTCTGAGTGGGCTCGTCCAGATCGCCCTCTGGCGTCAATCCGGCCGCCAATCGCACGCTGTCACGCAGACGATCGATGCAACTGAACGCCTCACCCTGCATGCGGCCCACGACGAGATGAAAACTGTTGGAGCCCAAATCAATGGCGGCAATAAGATCGTCGTTCAACGTCGCATACCCGTGAAAAAAAGTGAGGTGATCAGGGCGGCCAATGTAGCAAAGCGCGTCCGCTGCGCCAAGTCCGGCAGCGAGATACTTCAGCCGGCAGGAGCAGTTTCCCGCCAAGCCGCATCATGGACGAAGCTTACACCGCCGCCAAGGGAGCAGTGTGCAGCAATACTTCAGGGAAGGGCAAATAATCGGGATTGAAAAACTGTGTCGACACTTCGTCGGCAAAGAAGCGGCCGCGCTTGGTGAGCCAGATGCTGTCCTGATTCTCGGCGATCAAGTCGTGCTCCTTGAACCAGACGAGCTGCTCGCCGAAGACGTCGTTGACGTCGACACCGGTGCGCGCCTTGTAGAATTTCTTGCTCACCGTCATGTTCTTCAGCGGCAGGATGAAGCTGCGCCGCAGCTCGTCGTCCCGATCGCGAATCTTGCCGCGGTTGACCGAGACTTTGCCCTGGCGGATGTAGTCATAGTACTTCTGCAAATCATGGTCGCCAACATTGAGCGAGAACACGCCGCGCAGATTCGACCAGGATGACACGCCCACGCCAACTACGTCGGTGAGCGCACAGCACCAATCGCGCAAGTAATGGGAAATCTCGTCTTTGTTCTTGGCGAAGATTCGCGTTTGGTGTTCGCCGTAGCCCAGCTCCTCGGACATCGTGATACCAAGGTACTTCATTAAAAGGGTTTCTTCGACGCTGGGAAAGCGGTCAGGCTCGCGGTTCATCACTTTGAGGATGCGGCCCTGACGATCACCATGCTGCTTGACCCGCAGGCGGTAAAGCTGCCAACCCGCCACGTTGAGGGACGCCGCGGTCAAAAGATTTTCGACCCAGCTTTCCACTGTCTGATTGGGATAGGCATAAATCAAATCGATCATGACATTGTGTATACCGGCATCGTGGATGGCGTCCACCGCCGCGATGGCTTCGGCGCGGGTGTGAACACGTCCCATGTAGCGCAGCACGTCATCATCGAAGGACTGTACGCCCATGCTGATGCGGTCCACGCCGTGTTCCTTCATGACCTTCAGTTTCGCGGCGCCGTCCTCGCCCAGCAGCGTGCCAGGCTCCGCCTCGACGGAAAATTGGGTGCAGGTGGTCAGATCGAAGTGATTGTGGATGGACTTCATGAACCGCTCCATCTGCGCGGCGTTCAAATAGGTTGGCGTGCCGCCCCCGACCAATACCGAGCGCGCCGGAATTGCATCCATCCCCATGTTGCGCTTGTAAATCGCCATTTCTTGATCGAGATAGTGCAGGTACTCGTCGACCGCTTCCTCGGGACTTTTCGTCTTGGTGATCCAGTGGCAGAACGTACATCGGGACGGACAAAACGGAATGTGAATATAGGCGATAGTGGGCGACACAGGTCGCCGCTCGAAGTCTTTGAACAGCGTGTCCTGGTCCATGTCGCGAAACATGGTTAACGGTGGATAACCTATGACGGGAAAGAACTTCTTGCCGGCTTCGGGCAGAATGCCGGTCTTCTGCAATTCGGGAATGCCCAGCTGCTCGATGCCGGCGCGGGCGCGCTCAATCCACATCTTTGCCGTATCAGTCACGGTCACCACCTACACTAAGTTAGCTTGCGTCGCCGGTGCAATATCAGGCGCTTCGGTCATGCGAAATGCGCGTCTTCGCCGGCCCATCTCAGGCAATGTACAAAAGGCGATCGCGCGATACCATGCGGGGAGTCCGTAACAGACCAAAGATCACCGGAGCCTGAGTTACCGGGCCGTGCTCGAACGGCGATTCACCGTGGCACGGCCCAACCATTTAAACGGCCGCCGGTTGTGATCTCATTAGGAAAAACCAAACTCGCGGGGCTGATCAACTACCACATAAAAAACAACTATTTATACTCGCCCAACTGCTCACGGGCATACTCGATGAAGGACGTATCGACAATGGCGTCCATGTCGGGCAATTTGTCGATGTAGCCATGGTTATAGAACCATTTGCCATCGGACTCCAGACTCTCCAGGTTCATGGCGCCATCGGGATGCAAGCCCACCGGCACGACCTGATCGTAGGTGGAGCGATCCTTCATGCTGGTGTGCTTCATCAAGATCTGGATGATTTCCTCTTTGTTTTTGTTTTTCTCGACGGCGTCATTATAGTCGCGCATGCCTTGCACATAGGCCACCATGAATTTCTTGGCCGCCTCCGGATGCTTTTCGATGAAAACCGGCGAATACATGATCGCCGCGCTTTGCTGATTCGGATAGATCACGTCATTGCCCTCGACGCGCACGGCGATGCCATCGGCAACCGCCCGGGCGACAAAGGGTTCGATCTGGACCGACGCATCGAGGGACTTGTTGGCCAGGGCGATATTGATGTCCTGATACGCCAACGTCATGAGCTTGATGTCGTCCAGCGTCAACCCGACCTTGCGCAAATACATTTCGGTGACGATTTCCTGCGACACGCCTTTGGCCGTGACCGCCATGCTCATGCCCTTGAGATCTTTGTAGCCCTTGTAGCGCCCGCTATCGACATGGTCCTTGCGTACGATCAGAGCGAGATAGCCGTGATTGGGTGACACCGTGCCCTTGTCGGCGACGAGTCGAATGGGAATGTCATTCGCGATGGCGTTATACAGCCCAGCGTTGATATTGCCTCCGGCGACGAACAGTTGCCCCGACGCGAGAAACGGCGTCATCTTGGCGCCGGACGCCTTGAACGGATTGAGTGCGATTTTGAGGCCTTGCTTTTCGAAATAGCCTTTTTCCAGGGCGATGAACATGGCGGCGGAACTCATCACCGGCGACATGCCCACGGGAACTTCCAGCATCTCGGCCATTGCAACCGGGGAGGACAACGCAACGACGATCAGCGCGACAACAAGTCTGCGAAATTTTTTCATGACTCTCCTCGGCAAAAGGTTCGAAAAGGATTCTATTGAACATCCACTGCCCGGGAATTTCAGCGCAGGCGGACTTATCTGTCAAGAAATTTGCGAAAAATAGAGCGCAATCCCGAGGATAGCAACCGCCACGCCGACGATCGCCCGCATGGAAACATGCTCTTTCATTAGCCAAGCGCCCAGCGGCAGAATAAACAGCGGGCTGGTCGCGCTTAGCGTCGCCGCCACACCGGCATAGGTATACTTCAACGCCAGCACCGCCAGCCACATGCCGCCAAACGCTCCGATCAACGATGCGCCGAGAACGAGTCGCGCCGTGCGACGATCCTTCAGCGGCGCCAACCACGGCGTCAGTCGACCGAGCGCGCCCGCCCAAACACCCAACACGGCCACCGCGGCGAGCTGCCGGACGAAGGTTGCTTGGACCGCACTCATCTCGGCGACGCCGTACTTGGTCATAAGAATCCCCGCCGCTTCGGCGAGAACATACAACAACGCCGCGCCCACTCCGACCAAGCGTCCTTGACCAAGGCGACGATTTGGCGCCCGCTCCCATAGCACCCACCCGATGCCCAGCAGAACCATGCCGATGCCCGCGATGGCCGCCGCCGACAGCGTTTCATCCCATAGCCATAGCGCGCCGGCTGCTGTCACCACCGGCACCAACAAGGTCATCATCAGCGTCGAACGCGGCCCGAGGGCGTTCAAGGTGGTGAAATACAAGGTATCCCCGACCGCAATGCCGATGATGCCGCTCGCCGCCAGGAACAATAGGCTGAGGGTCGGCGATGGCTGCCACCCGGCAAACACCAGCGCCAAACCCAAGCTGCACAAGGCGATCACGCCTTTGGCCAGGTTCAAACCGCCCGGAACAACGCGGTCGCCGGCCCAGCGGAAAAAGATGGACGCCAAGGCCCAGCACGCCGCCGCGCCCAACGCCGCTGACGCGCCAATGGCGTGTCCGGCCAAATTCGTCTCGATCAGATCAGCCCCTTTCGAAGATTCCGCGTCTGGCGCAAACCCCTGTTTTCGCTGCGTGGCGCTTGCGCTCCACATCTTCCGCTCCTAGCAATACAATACAGGTGATGTTGGCGGCGGCAAACTGTCCGTCGCCCAATGCGATTCCTTATACCATCGAGGTCGTTTCGTGGAAAAAACCAAACATATCGCGCTCGCGCTGGCCCTCGTCCACTTCGTCGCACTATGGTCACCCCAAGGGACAGCGGCTGAACGACGCGTGCCCAGCCCGGGATCCTTGGAACTGATCGATATGGGCTGGCAAAACACGGATCCCCAAGGCCACCTCGTCAAAGCACACACGAAATATTTCTTGGTGTTCAAAGGTGTGGTTGCGCCCACCGTGCACAGTGTCATTCTGCTCGAACATACGAAGATCAATCCGGGTGAAGTCGTGCTGGACATCGGCACAGGCAGTGGAATCCAAGCGATTTTCGCCGCCGACAAGGCCAAGAAAGTGGTCGCCACCGATATCGACCCTAAAGCGGTCGAGAACGCGCGCCTCAATGTCCAGCGCTACGAACAAGAAAAAGTGGTCGACGTGCGCGAAGGCGACTTGTTCGGACCGATCAAGCCGGATGAGAAATTCGACGTCATCATCTTTAATCTCGTCTACCCGTTCAGCAAAGCGACTGACCACCTGTGGGAAGTTCACCGGCGCTTTTTCAAGGAAGTGAACAACTATCTGACGCCGCAGGGACGCATTTACTACCAAGCCGGCGTGATCGACAACCTCCCCGAGGTAAAAGCCATGATCGAGCCTAACGGCTTGGAAATCGTCCAGATGCACATGTACGCGGACAAAGTCCACGGCCGCGAGCCGATTGTGTTCACAATGCAGAAGAAGCGTTAGATCGGGGCATGAGTCGGGCCATGAGTCGATCGAAGAATCGCGGTAGGAAACCGCTCCCACAAATGCGATCCGGGCCTGAGTTGTGGGAGCGGATCATTCCGCGATTTTTCGCCCGCGTCGTCACCGACACCAATTAAAAAGGCGGCGACACTTGGGAGCCGCCGCCTTCTTCGAGTCAAACTTCTGCTGAAAACTACGCGGACACCATCACCGGTACGCGGTGCACCATGTTGCCCATGTAGCCCTTCGGATTCCAGGCTTGGCGGAACGGCTGTGCGCGGCCCTTGTTGTCATACGCCTGCGCCCAGACTTCGTAGTAGCCCTGACTGGGGAACTTCACATCCGTCGAGAACCGCGCCCAAGCGTATTTGTTGGCGGGCTTCTTCAGATCGGCTTTCGTCCATGTCGCGCCGAAGTCCATGGACACCATGACCTTGTCGACCTTCTCCTCGCCAGCCCATGCCGAGCCGCGCACCGTTACCTTTTCACCGGCTTTTGCGGCGCCGTTGGCCGCAGGCGAAGTGATCATGGATTTAATCGGCCAACTGGTCGCAACCAACCATCCGCCATCCGGCCCTTTCTCACCGGGAGTTACCGGGTACGGCGGCACACGATAGGCCGTCTTCACCATCTTCGACGAGTCATGCTCTTTGTCGCGCACCCAGATGCGGTTGAGCCACTTCTGCGAGCAACTACCGATCCAACCCGGCACGACAAGGCGCACCGGATAGCCGTGCAGCGCCGGAATCGGCTCGTCGTTCATGGCGAACGCAATGATGGTGTGCTCTTCCATAGCCTTGTCGATGGGAATTCCGCGGGAGAACGCCTCGCCGGCAATCGGCGGATCTTCCCCGTAGTGCCCGGTGTAGACAGCGGAGTCTTTTAGACCAGCTTTCTTCAACACATCACGCAGACGCACGCCGGTCCACTTGCTGCAACCGATGGCGCCGTTTTTCCACTGATTTCCGCGCACGGCGGGTTCGAAGTAACCGCGCCCGTTGCCGCCGCACTCGATGGGTGCAACTAGGGAAACCTGCTCAAACTTTTTCAACTCATCGAAGCTGAGCTTCAATGGCGTGTGAACTTCGCCGTCGATGGTCAAGGACCAATCCTGGACGTCCTTGCGCTCGCTGACCAAACCATTGTTGCGGACGAAATGGCGCTCAATGGGCGTCACGTCTTGGTCGAGCATGTGGGCATCATACTCGCCGTTGATCGGCTTGAGGTTGTAGACGTTCATTCCCGGCTTGCCTTCCAGCGTCAGCGGCGCCTCACCTGCTGCCTCTTCTGCCCACGCCACCGGAATCATGCCACGGCCAAACACGCCGCTGAGAACCGCTTCGGATCCGGCGCCGATGCCGACCAATGCCGCAGCGGCGCTGCCTTTGCCCAATAAACCGAAGAAACGGCGCCGCGATACAAACTCGTCGAACTGATCGACGACGGCCGGTTCGGCGCCGTTATCGACTATGATCCCTCGGATTTGATCGACGGTGAGTTCATTGGCGTCGACCCCTTTTGTCGGTTTCTTCATGCGATGACTCCTTATCGCGGTTTACGTTAGAACGAAACTACCCCCAATTGCTGAAACGCTGAACTGACATACGGGAATGCGGACCCCGCCGGGAGAACGATAAAAACGACTGTACCGCGGCGCGCTTGGTCTGGTGACACATCCATGCTCAAACCCCGCAAGCCAGAATGATGATGCAGCATCCCTGAACTAAGGATAGCCCGTTATAAATGATTTTGTTGGGAATTGCCACATTGGAGTTTGCTTGACCGAGTCCAAATAACCTTAATGTGTTGCGCGCGAACACTCGCGCATCGTTGCGTCGCGTGCTTAAATATAAACAGTTCCACGAACTGCAACACTTGGAAGGTGCAACCATGTCCGCCACGGATAAATCGTCTCGCGAATTTCTGCCCATCAACATCGCCGTGCTGACCGTCTCCGACACTCGAACTGACGAAACCGACAAGTCGGGTCAGCTATTAGTGGATAGGATTCTGACTCAGGGTCACCGTCTCGCGGAAAAAATCATTGTGCCTGACAATAAATATAGGATACGCGCCCAAGTCAGCCAGTGGATCGCCGACGACAACGTGCAGGCCATTATCGCTACCGGCGGAACCGGCGTGACGGGCCGCGATGTGACACCTGAAGCCGTACTGCCACTGCTGGATAAATCCATTGATGGCTTTGGCGAACTGTTTCGCTACTTGTCCTTCAAAGAGGTCAATACGTCGACATTGCAGTCGCGCGCCATCGGTGGCATCGCCAACGGCACGCTGATCTTTTGCCTGCCCGGTTCCAGCGGCGCCTGCCGATTGGGCTGGGACGAGATTCTGCGTCATCAGCTGGACATCCGTCACGGCCCGTGCAATTTCATCGAAATTCTGCCACGCGCGCGTGAAAAGTAACGCCGCGCCGAACTGCGATTCCCCAACGGCCGGCCTGCTTTCCATCGCTGCGGCCATCGCACGGTTGCAGCATTCCGCCGCGCCAGTCAGTGAGGTCGAAAAGGTAACGCTGGTCGACGCGCTTGGGCGCGTCTGCGCTGACACGTTGCGTTCCGCCATTGACATCCCACCGTGGCCCAACAGCTCAGTGGACGGCTATGCCGTGCGCCACGTCGACCTTGACCAGACCAAACGCATGACATTGCGAGTCAGTCAGCGCATTCCCGCCGGGATCATGGGTTCGCCGCTGGAGCCCGGTACCGCGGCGCGGATTTTCACGGGAGCCCCCCTGCCCGACGGCGCGGACACCGTCGTGATGCAGGAAGACTGCGACGAATCATTGGGCTCGGTGTCCGTAAACAGTCCGGTTTCCCTCGGCGACGGCGTGCGTGAGGCGGGCGAAGATATTCACCGCGGCGACATCGTCGCCCGGGCCGGGCAAATCATCCGCGCCCAAGACATCGGCCTCGCCGCCTCGATCGGCATCGCCACGCTCCCGGTGAAGCGCCGACTACGTGTCGGCCTGTTCGCCACCGGCGATGAATTGGCCATGCCGGGTCAACCGCTCGCGCCCGGGCAGATCTACAACACCAACTTGTATCTGCTATGGGCGGCGCTGCAAAAGCTGGGCTGCGAGGTGATATCGTTCGGGATGGTCCGCGATGAACTGAATAGCACAGTCCACACATTACAGAACGCGGCAACGTGCTGTGACCTGATCATCTCATCGGGAGGCGTGTCCGTCGGCGAAGAAGACCACGTCCGCACCGCGTTACTCCAACTGGGTGAACTGGACTTCTGGCGCATTGCCGTCAAACCGGGCAAACCGCTGGCGTTCGGCCGCATCGGTGGCGCATCGTTCCTGGGCTTGCCGGGCAATCCGGTTTCGGCGTGGGTGACGTTCTGTTTGTTCGCCGCGCCGTTCATTCGCCTGCGCCAAGGGGCCGACTATGCTGCTCCGCGAGCGATCACAGCCGCCGCGCGCTTCTCACGCACTAATCGCGGCGTGCGCGAGGAATACGTGCGGGCTAGAACGTTGCACGATCATTCGTCCGGGCAGCAAACGCAAGTGGAAATTCATCCCAACCAAAGCTCCGGCGCATTTTCGTCGGTGCCATGGTCGGAAGGATTGGTGAAAATCGAGGCCGATCGAACGATCAAGCCCGGCAACGAAGTCGAGTTCTATCCCTATTCGGAATTTGGCCTGTAGGAGCAACGCCAAGATTCGCGGATAAACCCGCTGCTACAGGATCATCCGATTCCCGTGGGAGCGGATCACTCCGCGATGCTGAGTCCGACTGAGCGCCGGCGCCGATTCATCGCGAAAGGAATTCGCTCCCACAGCGGGACTCCGAATTCGTCGTGGGAGCGGATCATTCCGCGATTTTTCGCCAGACTGTTTGCGATCACCGGTTCGAATCGCGGTAGGAAATCGCTCCCACATCTGCAGCTCCGGCAACGATAGATGCCTAGCCCATCGCCGACTTGAACGTCGATGGATCAACCTCGTGGCGATGCAGCAGCTTGTAAAACTCAGTCCGATTGCGTTTGGCCAAACGCGCCGCCTGGCTCACATTGCCGCCGGTGATCTTCATGAGCTTCAAAATGTAGTCGCGCTCGAATCGCGTCTTGGCATCGCGCAGAGACGGCATGTCCTGCGGCTCTTCGCGCAGCGCCCCTTGGATCAGGGTGGCGGGAATGACTTGGGTCGTGCACAGAGTAAACGCCTGCTCGACAATATTGCGCAACTGACGAATATTCCCCGGCAACGGCGCCTGCAACAGCAGCTCCATGGCGCCCGGCGACAGCGTCCGGCCCGGCTTGCCGTAACGTTGGCCCAACTCCGTAAGAAACGCGTTCACCAGCACGGGAATATCTTCGCGGCGCTCCGACAAGGGTGGGATGCGCAGCGACACCACGTTCAATCGATAGTACAAGTCTTCGCGGAACTCGCCGTTTTTCACCTCGGCATCGATGTCGCGGTGCGTCGCGGAAATGATTCGAATGTCGATCGGAACGTGCTGCGGCGAACCTATGGCGCGCACCGATCGCTCCTGTATCACCCGCAGCAATTTGGCTTGCAGGCCCAGGGGCATGTCGCCGATTTCGTCGAGAAACAATGTGCCGCCGTTGGCTTCCAAGATCAGCCCGTTGTAGTTGCGCGTCGCGCCGGTGAACGAACCCTTGGTGTAACCGAACAATTCGGACTCCAGCAGGTTTTCCGGAATGGCCGCGCAATTGATCGTCACGAACGGTTTGTCGGCGCGGTTGCTCGCCAAATGGATGGCCTGGGCAAAAAGTTCTTTGCCGGTGCCGCTGTCGCCGCGGACAAAGACACTGGCGTCGCTTTGCGCCACCAGCCAAGTCTGCTGCAGCAAGTCTTCCATCATGGGGCTGCGGGTCAGAATGTTTTGCCGCCAGGCCGCGCTCGACTGCGAACCCTTCGGGGTCGCCGCGCTGACACCGCCGCTTAACTCGACCGCTTTGGCGACCTGGGACAGCAGGTCCTTGCTGTCGAAGGGCTTGGTGAGGAAACCGAAAACACCCCGATGCGTCGCCGTGATGGCATCGGGAATCGTGCCGTGCGCGGTCAGCATGATCACCGGCAGGGCCGAGTTAACGTTGCGAATGGAATCCAATAAGGCCAAACCATCCATGCCGCCCATGCGCAAATCGGTGATCACGACCTGAGGCCGAATCACCGCCAGTTGGTCCAAGGCCGCTTCGCCGCTTTCCACGGCGACGACTTGGTAGCCGGCGGTCTGTAAGCGAAACGATAATAACTGCAACAGATCCCGATCGTCGTCCACGACCAGCACCAACGGACGTTCGTTACGCTCATTGCTCATGGTGTACCCTTCTCCTCTCCGATTTCCCGTTCCAGAATACTCTTCTCGATCGATTTCAATGCGTTAAGTTGCTCTTGCACCTTATTCAGTTCGGCTGAGCTGGTCTGCAGTTCTTTGGTGAGCCGTTCCGAATCGGCCAACACCTTGGTTCGCTCTTCGAGCAGACGGTTGTTGGCTTCGATAAGCTTCGCTTCGGAAGCAATCAGCGCTTTCAACTGCTCAGCAAAGAAGGCCCAGTACAAATTGTATTGCAGGTCCGCGGCGGCCTTGTCGTCAAAAAGAGACAGTGCCTTGGCATAATTTTCCTGATTTTCCCCCGCATGGATTAACAACAGCGCGTACTTAAAGCGGTTGAGCGCATTCGGATTGGCGGCAAACTCGCGTTCGGCGCCTGGCAGGCGCGCTGCCAATGCCGTCGCCGACATGTGGAGCATCTCCGTGCTGAAACGACTAAGCTCTTGGATCTGCTCAAAATCAATGTAGTCTTGCTGGACCACCACCCGTTGCGCCGAGGCGCGCGGCAGGATCACCCGCTCGACTGTGCTGCAGCCGATAACGGCCACCGCGAGTATGCCGACGACCCCATTCCTTATACCCACTTTTGCAAGCATCATGCCACTGCCTTAGCAACGTTGCGGGGTAGGACAACTCGGAAATGGGCACCCCGACCGCTGTCCGGAATCACGCTAATGGCACCTTGATGCATTTCGACAAACTCCTTGGCGATGGACAGACCCAGGCCGCTGCCCCGGATGTCGCCGTTTGGCGTCAGTCTTCCGCGATAAAAGGCTTCAAACACTTTATCGCACTCGCTGGGGTCGATTCCCGGTCCGCTGTCCTTCACATCCAGCGCAACCTGGTCGTCATTGGGCTGTAGGATAACGTCCAATGTTCCCCGCTCGGGCGTATATTTGATAGCGTTCGACAATAGGTTGTCCACGACCACCCGCAATTTTTCCCGGTCGCCCTCGATTTCGGCCCGCGGCACGTGGAGCCGCAACTGAATGCTTTTCGACAGCAGTGCAAGCTTGTGATCTGCCGCCACGTCTTCCACCACTTCGTCGAGTCGCACCGGACGCACGCTCAACGTCGTGCGCTTGCCCTCGAGGGCGTTGAAATTGAGAAGGTTCTCTATCATTTTCTGCAGCGTCACGCTGTTACGTTGAATGACGTTGGTAACCTCGCGCTGCTGCTTGCTGAGATGCCCGAGCACGCCCTCGGCCAAGAGCGAAGCGCCCTCGCGAATCGCCGTGAGTGGCGTTTTGAGTTCGTGGGAAACGTGGCGCATGAAGCTGCCTTTTTTCTCCTCGAGCTCGGTGAGGCGGTGGCGCAGCCAATTCAGACGTGTCCCTACGTACTGCAAGTCCCTCGTGCCGCCGGTCACCACGACCTCCTCGTCGAGGCGCCCGTCGCCGATGTGGCGGATCGCCTGATCGATCTGCGAAATCGGACGCGCGATCATCGCCGACAAAAACACCGCGAACACCAGCGTACCGGCGGCAATAAACACGGTTTGCCACAGCAAAAACTCTTTAGTGCTGTTGGCCATGGCGCCCAGCAATTCAACTTGATTGTTTATCCACTGTTGCGATTCCTGAACGATGGACTGCGCCAGTTGACTCAGCGTCGCGAAGTCCTTCGCCGGTCCGGCGGCGGACGGCTCGCCCTTGGCCCCGGCGGCAAAATATTCGAATAAGGCGACTTCCTTTTCGGTCAATGTTTCCAATTGCTGCTTGATGGAGCGGCTTTCCGCCAAATCGCCGAGCTGCTGGGCGGTTTCAAGGAACTGCGCGTGGCGATTGGCATAGGTGGTCAACAGCGTCTTGTCGTTCAAGACTTGGTACTGCAGCGCGTTGCGTTCCATGTCCGAAATCTGTCCGACCAAGGCGCGGCTCATTTGTGACGCTTGCGCGGCGCGGTAAATAGCGAACTCGCTCTGCACGAACAAATTCTCGACGTGATATCCGCCGTTGATGACAGCGACGATCATCGGCAGCGTAACCAGGGTGAAACCGAGAAGCACAAACTGGAAAAACGACTTTGGGCGGTAAGTAAAGTGAAGCCCCTTACCCATGACTGTTACCTCTTGCGGCGGTGCGCTCGAAGGATTGTCGCCATTTGGCGACAGCTTGCTTGCGCGCTCTCGTTGCTCGCTGGTGGACGTATCCACCGGCGAATTGATAAGGCGCTAATTTTACACCAAAAAATGAGGGGCTCTCGGGCTTTTTTGCGCTCGGGCGGCAGACTGCCGAAAATCAGCTATCTATCTGTTTTTACTGTATATCTATGAGACTGGCTCGAACCAGAGTCCGGCCGTAGTCCGTTTGGGGTGCCCTGAGAAAGTCCAACGCCGGCCCGGTTTCGACCGTTTTGCCGTCCTTCATGACAATCACCCGGTGGGCGACGGCACGGATCACATTCAGGTCGTGGGTGATCAACAAATAGGTCAAACCGCGGCGGCGCTGCAGCTCGACGAGCAACTCCAACACTTGCTTTTGCACCGAGGCATCGAGCGCGCTGGTGGGCTCATCAAGGATCAGCAAACTCGGCGACAGAATCACCGCCCGCGCGACGGCAATGCGCTGGCGTTGCCCGCCGGAGAACTCGTGAGGATAGCGACTGCGCGCGTCTTCAGCGATCCCCACCTCGCGCAGAATGTCCACCACCCGCTTGCGCCGCTCTGTACGGCTCAATTGCGGCTCGTGAATCAGCAGACCCTCGCCGACAATTCGTTCGACCGTCAGGCGCGGCGATAACGACGAATAAGGATCCTGAAATACCAACTGCATCTGCGAACGCAACGGTCGCAGGGCGGCGGGCGCCATCCCGTCCAAACGCTGCCCCTTGAACTCGATCTGGCCGTCGCAGTCGCGCAAGCGCAACAAGCAATGAGCCAGGGTCGACTTCCCCGACCCCGATTCGCCGACGATGCCGAGCGTCTCCCCTTGCACGACGGCGATATCGACGCCATCGACCGCATTGATCACCGCCAATTCGCGGCGCAGCAGACCGCCACGTACACTGAAGCGGCACTGCAATTGCTTGCCGGTCAGCAGCGTCGACGACGCCTGCGCCAGCGGATCTCCGACCATGCGCGTCAACTGCGACGCAAGCAAATGCCGCGTGTAGTCGTGACCCGGACGCGTGAAGATCTCCTCGACCGGCGCCTGCTCGACAATTTCCCCCTCCCGCATAACGCACACCCGCTGGGCAAAGTGGCGCACGAGATTGAGATCATGGGAAATCAATATCACCGCGACATTCAAGTCGCGCTGAAGCTCGTCCAACAGGCGCAAGATTTGCCATTGCACCGTGACATCCAGCGCCGTGGTGGGCTCATCGGCCACCAATAAACGCGGGTTGCAGGCCAGCGCCATGGCGATCATCACCCGCTGGCGCTGCCCGCCGGACAGCATGTGCGGATAAGACTGCAGCCGTTCCCGCGGCTTGGCGATCCCCATGCGATCGAGCAACTCGCAGGCGCGAGTTTCAGCTTGTCGCCGGCTCATTCCCTCGTGCACTTGCAGCGGTTCGGTGAGTTGCCGCCCGATCGTCAGCACCGGATTGAGCGACGTCATCGGCTCCTGAAACACCATGGCAATCTGCCGCCCGCGCAGCTTGCGCAGCTCGTAATTAGGC
>JAKACW010000089.1 GCA_021821045.1 Pseudomonadota bacterium | reverse complement strand
ACGGACGTCACACTTTGCGGCCGGCCGCCCAGGGCCCTCCCCGGCGACTCCTAATATATACGGCGATACGAGGGTGGAAAGCTCAGCCCTTCAAGCCAAGAATCGCATTGGTGCGTCTTCTCGTCGCCAGGCACAGATCCCCATCCTCGATAAGCGATGTACCGAAGATAGGGATCATTTCCCGTATGGTCTGTTGCCATTCCGGGCTGGCGATTTCATTGGGAAACATCCGCGCGATCACCTCGAGCATGATCGATACGGAGGTGGAGGCGCCCGGCGATGCCCCCAGCAATGCGGCGATCGATCCGTCTGCCGCGCAGACGATCTCGGTGCCGAATTTCAAAACACCGCCGCTGTCCTTGTCTTTCTTGATGACTTGCACGCGCTGACCGGCGATGGTCAACGTCCACTCCTCCATCTTGGCCGTGGGATAGTAAGCAAGCAACTCGGCAAAGCGATCTTCCGGTGATTGCACAACCTGTTTTATTAAATACGTGGTCAGACCAACGTTCTGAATTCCCGCCGCCATCAATGGCCAGACATTGTGCATTTCAAGGGACAACGGCAGATCCAGGTACGATCCGCTCTTGAGGAATTTGGTGGAAAATCCTGCGTAGGGCCCAAAAAAAAGCGTGCGCTGCCCTTCGATGATGCGCGTATCAAGGTGCGGCACCGACATAGGCGGCGAACCGACAGCGGCCTTGCCGTAGGCCTTCGCATTGTGTCTTTGGATGACTTCAGTGTTGGTGCACTGCAAAAACTGACCGCTGATGGGAAACCCGGCATAACCCTGCGCCTCTTCGATTCCCGTCTTCTCCAGCAGCGGAATTGAGCCGCCGCCGGCACCGATAAACACATAGTCGGCGTAAACCTCGCGCTTTTCCTTCCTTCCGAGATTTTCGACTTCGAGTTTCCAACGGCCGTTCGGCTGTTTCTCGAAGCCGGCGACGCTGTGGCCCAGTTGAAGATCGACACGATCACTCCGGTTAAGATAGTCGATCATGCCGCGGGTGATCGCTCCGAAGTTGACATCCGTGCCTGCATCCATTTTGGTCGCCGCCAACGGGGCGCTATTGTCGCGCCCCTCCATCATCAAGGGCACCCACTCCGCGATTTCGTTTCGATCGGACGAATAGCGCATATCCCGGAAAATGGGCGCCTCGCGCATCGCCTCGAATCGCTTTCTGAGAAAATTTACATTCTCTTCGCCCCACACAAAACTCATGTGGGGAATCGAATTGATGAAGGGATCGTCGTAGGCAATAAGCTCCTTTTGTTTGAGGTAAGCCCAGAGCTGTTTGGACACCTCGAAGCGTTGGGCGATATCAAGCGCCTTGCCGATGTCCACTTTGCCATCGATGAGCGGCGTGTAATTGAGTTCGCAAAACGCAGAATGACCCGTCCCTGCGTTGTTCCAGGCATCGGAGCTTTCCGCGGCGACTTGATCAAGACATTCGAAAATGGAAATACTGGCGTGCGGCATGAGCCGTCGCAAAAGAACGCCCAAGGTCGCGCTCATAATCCCCGCGCCGATTAATACGATGTGTGCTCGGTCTCTATTCATCCTCCTATCTTACACTTACACCCGACTCAGGCGCAGCCACTCCTCGAATCCCGTGGCGGCCAAGGGCATGGAGTAGAGAAACCCCTGCCCCTCGTCGCAGCCACGGCTGCGCAGAAACTCCAATTGATCCGCCGTCTCCACGCCTTCCGCGGTAACATCCATTTTCAGGGTGCGACCCAGCGACAAGATGGCTTCGGCGATGGCGGCATCGTCGGGATTGGTGGTCACATCGTGCACGAATGACGCGTCGATTTTTAGGTTTTGTACCGGAAAGCGCTTGAGGTAGCTCATCGACGAAAAACCAGTTCCAAAGTCGTCGATGGAAACGCGAATGCCCATTTCGCGAAATTCTCCGAGGGCGCGGCTGCAATCTTCGACGTCGTCCATGAGCACACTCTCGGTAATTTCCAACTCCAGCTTCTCGGGCGCCACGCCCGACTGATGCAAGATGTCGTCGATTCTTTCGGCCAACTTGGGTTGGCGAAACTGAACCGCGGACAGATTGACCGAAACGCGCAGGTCGTCGATCCCGCGCTGTTCCCAGTCACGGATCTGATCGCATGTTTTGGAGAGAATCCAGTCGCCAACCGGAATGATCAGACGGGTCTCCTCCAGGACACCGATAACACTCGAGGGCGCAACCAGTCCCCGCGTCGGGCTATTCCAGCGCAGCAATGCCTCCGCCCCGACGGCCCGGCCGCTGCGCAGATTGACCCGAGGTTGAAAATAGACCTCGAACTCGTCGTTCTCCAAAGCGCGGCGAAGCTGGCTTTCCAGCAAGACCCGCTCCAAAACCCGCGCCGTCATATCGGGCGTGAAAAAGCGATAAGCGTCGCGGCCGCTCTCCTTGGCGTGATACATCGCCGTATCCGCGGCCTTCATCAAATCGTCGCCCGTTTTGGCGTCATCGGGATAAGCCGCAACGCCCAGGCTTGCCGTCACGTACACCTCATTGCCGTTCAACATGAATGGCTTGCGACACGCATCCATCAGATGCGCAGCCGTGTTGCCCGCATCGTCCACCTGGGCGAGACACTCCAGCAGCACGGTGAACTCATCGCCACCCAGGCGAGCTACCGTGTCGGTGCCGCGCACGGACGAATTCAGCCTCCCGGCGACCTGTTTGAGCAGCTCATCTCCAACGGCATGGCCCAAGGTATCGTTGACGTTTTTGAAGTGATCCAAGTCGAGCAGCATAACGGCAACCTTCTGCCGGTTGCGCTGTGCTTGGCGCAGCGCATGCGCCAATCGTTCCGCGAACATCACACGGTTGGGCAGTCCCGTTAAAATGTCGTAATGCGCAAGGTGAAATAGCCGCTTTTTCGACTCGACCTGTTCGCTCACGTCCTTGCTTGTGGAGATGAAATGGGTGATGCTCCCCCTGTCATCGCGCAGCGGCGAAATCGTTTCCTCCTGGTAGTAGACTTCGCCGGACTTGCGACGGTTGATAAACACGTTGCTGAAAGGTTCGCCTCGTGCCAGCGCCTCGTGTAACCGAGCATAGAACTCGTCCGTCTCTTGCCCCGATTTCAAGATGCTGGGATTGCGGCCCTTAAGTTCGTCGGCCGTGTAGCCGCTCATCATTTCGAATGCCCGGTTGATGTATTCGATCGTACCGTCGCGATCCGTGATCATCACGGCATCAGCCGTCTGCTCAAGTGCGCTGGAGAGCTTGCGCATACGGGCTTCGTTTTCCTGGCGTTCCAGCTCTGCGCCGATCCAGCGTGCAACAAGCTGAACGATCTCGTGATCCGTCGCGCTGAAGTGCGTCTGACGCGGTTCGACGCTAAGGAAGCTCAACGTGCCGAAAGCCGCGCCGTTCACCGCCACGGGCAATCCGATGTAGGCTTCAAGACGGTGTTGCCGATAGGCGGGATGGGCTTTCCACGGCGACTGCCCCACATTCTCGACGGCCATGGGCTGCTGCGTGCGCACCACTTCGCAGCAATAGGTATCGTCGAGCACGAACTCCTGATCTTTCTCGATGAAACCTCCGATCGGCACGGCAACCATCACTCGGTAGACGTCACCCGACACCCGCGCCAGTATCCCCATGTCCAGGCCCAATTGGGCGCAGCCCATTTCCAGCAGCCCCTGGACCTTCTGGGTAAAGGTCAGCGACGTCGTCGATGTCAACTCATGAATCGTCCGCAGCGCATGTTCGACCCGTTTGAGAGAATCGTTTGCTTTCTTATGATCGAAAAACCCGATTGCCAAGCACACCGTGTCGGCAAGGGAGGCGGCAAAGTTCTGCTCTTCGACGCTCCAGTGCCGCTGAACGCCGACATGCTCATGGCAGAGCACGCCGATCACCTCGCCACCACGGCGAATCGGCGCATCCATCATGGACGTGATGCCCAGGGGTGTGAGATATCCCTTCGAGAACTCGAACGTAGCCGGATCGGAGTGGGCATCGTCGGCGGCAATGGCGCGGCCGTCTTCCAGCGCCCGAAAGTAGGCCGGATAATCGCTGGCGACGAGTTCCGATCCGGATTCGTGTGCGTCGCGGCCAAGGTGGTATATATCGAGGCACTTCATACGACTGCGATCGGCGTCGAACAGCCAGACGCTGACGCGCTCAACGTTCAGGCTGCGAGCCGCGGTCTGCGTGATCGACCTCATCACATCCGTGATGTCCGCGACGGCGCCCGGTTGCCATTTGGAGAGCTGCAGCAGCGCCTCCTGCTGTATGCGAAGCTGTCGCTCAACCTCGGCGACTCGCTTCGAAGGCGAAGTCGAGTACTTGGACATTATGGCGTTCCTCCACACCCACTCCACGTACTGCAGGGCGGACCATGTAAAACTATAGCAGCATTGGCGCGCGCGACTGGAACGAAAAACGAACAACCAGGGAATTGTCCACATCGTCTTGTGTCTCATCACGCGGTTGTTTGTTCAGTTTTTTTGTTGTCAAGAAAAGTGTACATTGAAGTCTAATCGCCGCGAACCCATGACTATCGACCACGCCTCGACGTCTACTAACCCAATGACCGGCTTCAAGCCGGCATGGTGGCTACGCAATCGTCACTTACAGACCATCTGGCCGGTGCTGCTGCGCCGTCGAGCGCCAATTACTTTGACTGAGGAACGCTTGGAGCTGCCGGACGGGGATTTTATCGACTTGGCGTGGGGCCCCTGCCCATCGACACCTGGGCCAACCGCCTTGTTGTTGCACGGCTTGGAAGGTTCGATTGATTCGCACTACATCGGCGGCATGCTGGCGGCACTGTCGGGCGCTGGCTGGCGCAGCGTGTTGATGCACTTTCGCGGCTGCAGCGGCGAACCCAATCGCCTGGCGCGTCGCTATCACTCCGGTGAAACCAGCGATCTCGCTTATGTCGCTGCCACCTTGCGCGCGCGTCACCCGGATTCGCCGTTGTGCGCGGTGGGGTTTTCACTCGGCGGCAATGTGCTGCTGAAATGGCTCGGCGAAACTGGCGCGGCCAATCCCCTGACCGCCGCCGTTGCGGTTTCCGTACCCTTCGAGTTGGATCGATCAGTCAAGATGCTGGAGCAAGGCTTTGCGCGGGTCTATGAACGCTATCTCCTGCGTCGACTTCTCCGGTCGACCCGACGCAAATTCGCCAGCCGCGACACGGCCGGTATAGATCCCGCCGCCTTAGCCAAGGTCCGCACGCTGTGGAATTTCGATGATGCGGTCACCGCGCCCCTGCACGGTTTTCGCGACGCGCGCGACTACTACCGCCAATCCAGTTCGCGGCCCTTTCTCGCCTCCATCGCGGTGCCGACGCTGGTTGTACACGCCTTGGACGATCCTTTCCTGCCGCGCGACTCCGTACCGCGCGCCGTCGACGTTTCCGACAGTGTGACGCTCGAACTCTCGGAACATGGCGGCCATGTGGGCTTCATCGGCGGCGCTTCCCCTTGGCGGCCATATTACTATCTGGAGCAGCGTATTCCGCAGTACCTGTCGGCGCACTGCGCAGAGCAGCCAATCCCGACAAACTCATCTCGAAGTTGATCTCCATCCCGTTTGGTTTATGCTTGCTAGCCTTATGTCCGGCCATGAACCCATAAACCAAAAACGTCGCGTGTTGTTGCGCAACGCGAGTTTGATTGTGGGCGGCGCGGGATTCGCGACGGCCTGCTGGCCCTTTGCCCGCAGCATGTATCCGACGCCGGAGGCGCAGGCGCGCGGCATCACCAGCGTCACGCTGAGTCATATCAAGCCCGGCGACAGCCAGATCATCGCATGGCAAGGCAAACCGGTTTTCGTTGTCCACCGCACGCCCGCGGAAATCGACGCAATGCGAAACTCGTCGGGCGGATTCGATCCGCAGAACGATTCGCAGCGGGTCGTCGAACCGCAATGGCTGGTGGTGGTGGGCGTTTGCACGCACCTGGGCTGCATTCCCAATCGACGCGAAGGGGGTTGGCTTTGCCCGTGCCACGGCAGCCAGTACGACAACAGCGGCCGTGTCATTCAAGGTCCGGCGCCGCGCAATCTGGATGTTCCGCCGTACAAAATCGTCGCCGGCGAGCAACTGGTTATCGGCGAACAAGCCTAGAGCGGCGCATGAGAGGAAACCCCGATGCCAAAACGGATCGTTGCCTGGCTCGATGAGCGCTTTCCCTTCACGTCGTTCGTTCGCCACGAACTGACGGAATATCCGACGCCCAAGAACATCAGTTATTGGTGGAACTTCGGTTTCCTGGCCGGTTTCGTGCTCGTTCTGCAAATGGTCAGCGGCATTTTTCTGGCCATGCACTACGAGCCGACCACCAAGGGCGCTTTCGACTCCGTGCAATACATCGTGCGCGACGTCAACTACGGCTGGCTGCTGCGCAATCTGCACGCCACCGGCGCTTCGGCGTTCTTCATCGTGGTCTACATCCATATGGCAAGAACCCTCTATTACGGCTCCTATCGCGCGCCGCGCGAACTGATGTGGTGGGTCGGTCAAGTGATTTTGATTCTCATGATGGCGACCGCCTTCATGGGTTACTTGTTACCGTGGGGCCAGATGTCGTATTGGGGCGCCGAAGTCATTACCAACCTGTTCAAAGCCACTCCGCTCATCGGCGAACAACTGGTGTATTGGATACGCGGCGATTTCGCCGTCGGCGACACGACGCTCAAACGATTCTTCGCCCTGCACTACCTGTTCCCGTTTCTCATTGTCGGCGTCGTTATCATTCATTTGATCGGGCTGCATCATGTGCGCAGTAGCAATCCGTCGGGGCTCAATCTGGCGGCGAAAGACAACATCCCGTTTCACCCCTACTTCACCGCCAAGGATTTTTTCGGACTGGGCGTTTTTCTGATTGTCTTCTGCGGTTTCGTGTTTTTCGCGCCGGACTTTTTCCTTTCGCCGATCAATAACAATCCCGCAGATCCGCTCAAGACGCCGCCGCACATCCAACCAGAATGGTATTTCCTGCCGTTCTACGCCATTCTGCGGGCGATCCCGGACACGCTGGGCGGCGCGCTGGCGATGACCATCTCCGTCATCATTTTCGCCCTCATGCCGTTTTTAGATCACTCCCAGATTCCCGGCGGCGCGCGCTACCGGCCGGCCTATCGCGTGCTGTTCTACGTGTTCATCGTCGATCTCGCCGCGCTGACGTACATCGGCGCCAAGCCGCCGGAAGCGGGCTGGATACTGGCCGGGCGCATTGCGACCTTCGTGTATTTCGCCGTTTTCCTCTTTTTGCCCGTGCTGTCACGGCTCGAAGAACGCTGGCTGGTGGCGCGCGGTCTGCCGGACGAACTGGCCGAACTCGTCAAACCAAGGGATCGGCGCAGAACGCGCAAGGAGCGGCGAACATCGGAGCGCGATCGGCGAATACCGACGGCGCCGGCGGGGTAACAGCGTGATGCGCGGAGCTGTGTTGTCGATCTCGCTACTTGCCGGTCTCGCTGCGGTCACCGCGATCGGCCAGGCTCGTGAGGACCCGCGCAAGGAGTCCAACGGCTCCGCCCAAGCCGGCGCCACGACGATCGTCCAGACGTGCTCCGCCTGCCATAGCCTCAAGTACATCGCCTATAACGATCTTTTGAATCTTGGTATCGGCAAACAACAGCTCGACGAGCTGCGCGGCGACAACGATCTCCTGTCTCACATCGCGGCCCAACTGCCAGAGGACGTCGCCAAGGAAACCTACGGCGTCATCCCGCCGGACCTGTCGCTCATGGCCAGCGCGCGCGAAGGCGGCGCCGACTACATCTACCGCATGCTTACAAGCTTTTATCAAACGCCGCAAGGCACGACCGACAACCACGCCTTTGCTGGAACGCGCATGCCTGACATCCTGGGCATCAGCTACGCAACCGATCAACAGACGGTGTCCCAAATCCGACAAACTGCTCACGACGCCACCGCCTTCCTGGAATGGGCCGCCGATCCCAAAGCGAACGAACGCGTCACACTGGGATACTACGTGATCGGGTATTTGCTCTTCCTCACGGTCATTTTGTACTTTTGGAAACGGGAGATTTGGAAGGACGTCACCGATTAACCCGTGGGAGCGGATCATTCCGCGATTCCCAGTTACTCGATCTCCTCAATGTAGCTTCGCGCGATCGGCGTTTGAACGTAACGATTTTTTCCGCCCACTTCCGTCCAGAAATAGTAATAGCCCTTCTCCGGTTCGCTTGTGATCTTGCCTTCGCGGACGACCCAGCTCTTTGCGTGTTCACCATCGGCGTAAGTGACACGATAGTTGCCCTCCAGCCAGGTCACTCCCAAGCGCGCGAGACGGTTCTGTTGTTCCTCAGAACAGCCCACCAGCGCGAGCAGGGCTACGGCAATGAAGCCGCTCAGATATTTGTGCGCCATCGTGTTTCTCCTTTACTCAAGCCGCTGCAAAATAACCTGCAACTCACTCTCGCTGATGTCCACGTGCTCCACCACCCGGCCATAAAGCATCGCAGTCGGCACGTTACGGCCATCCCGCTCGTTTTGAATTTGGTTAAGACAATACAACACGATTCGTTCCGCCCTGGTCAGCCCATCGCGAACATCTGGCAGGAGGTCTGGCCGATTGGCGTTATGGTTCAACATCTGAACCCTCAATTCAACTGCAATTGGATGTGGAACGTCGTGCCGATGTCGATATCGGAGGTAATGGCAATCTGCCCCTTATGGTGCTCGGTGAGAATAAAGTGGGAGAAGGACAGGCGCCGCCCCGCCTCCGCCGCATCGGCGCCGGCGTTCTCGACATAGTAGGGCTCAAAAAGACGATCCTGCTCCTCACCCGTAAGGCCAACGCCGTTGTGCTGAACCTTTATCCACAAGGCATCGTAGTGGAACGCCAGCTCCAGCCGAAGACGCGGCTCATACCCCTCGCGCTTCACTTTGCCCATGGCGGCCAGTGAGTGACGGAACAGACTGAGAAAGACATGCTGCATCTCCGACACATAGCAGGGCACATTGGGCAGATCGTCGGCATAACGCTTCTCGATGGCGATATCCCGAAAACGCAACCCGGAGGGTTCGGCTATCAGATTTCCCGCCACCTCAAGGGTATGCTCCAGCAGATCGGGCATATAGACGTAGCGTTTGTTGTCGCCGTACTCGCGGGAGAAGTCCAGCAGATTGTTGATTATCTCGAACGCCCGGTCGCCATACTGCTTCGCCTCGACCAGCAGCTCGGTGGAACGCTGGAGATCCGGCGCAGCGCCGGCGGACTCCTGCTGCGACCGGTAGTGCTGCAGCGACTCGCTGACGGACTCGATCGTGTCCCGAATCCGTTTCAGCGGCAGCTCGATGTCGTGGGCCATCGCCGAAGCCAGCTCACCCATCGAAGACATCTTGTCGCGCTGAATCAGCCTGTTCTCCGACAGTCTTCGCTGAGTGACATCCTCCAGTAGAATCACCACTCCGAGTTCGGCGCTCGCACGCACCGGGTAGACAGTGATTTCATAGTAATACTGCCCGCGTTGAGAATGTTTAATCGTCGCCGGTTTGCCGCGCTCGACCACTTCGGCCAGTTTTTTCGGGTCCAGCGGGATGGCCGGATAGGCCTGCCACAGATTCTTACCCCGCGCGCTGTCACTATTGACTCCGGAGACCACCGCGGCCAGCCGGTTCCAGTGGGTGACCACGTTCTGCCGATCCAAGCCGATCAGCACCAGCGGCATCGATTCAAGAATACCATTGATATAGGCATCGGAAGCCTGCAGGCGGGCGGTGGTTTCCCGGTGCTCGGCGATCTCCCCTTCCAGCAGCTGGTTGGTATCCTTGAGGAGCTGGTTATATTCATTAAGCGTAGCAGTGCGCTCCTGCACCCGCCGCTCCAGATCGTCGCGAATCCGCTCCAGCTCCCGATTGGCGCGCTGCGCCTGGCGCCGGCTCAAAAACAGATTCAGCGTCACCAGCGAAAGCAGAATAATCAGTACTCCGCTGGAGAAGTTGGCCACATACTGCCATCGCGTTGCACCCGTCGAATCTTTGAAAAAATCGATAAGCGCAGCACTCGCCGGATTGGCGTAGAGGCAGAAGGGTAGCAGAATGAGTAATCGAAGCATGGGCTTACGTCTTGGGTCGTCAATTCTCGCCAATATCCTACACACTCCGAGGCTTGGGGTCACGCCTTGGAATATGATTTTTCGCCAAAATCCGAAACAATCGACCGGCAAAACTCTCGCTCCTCGCTCGTAACCAACCACTTCACGAAGTCACTTTTCAAGTTGAGCCGCTCTCGGCTTTTACGTAAGGCGCACAACCTACCTTCATTCGACCTGCCCGCACATGTCGGCGTTTTGTTTGCTATCTGGCGATCTACTCATTACATTTTGGAAGATCTAGGTATCCGATCAATTGCCGGTCGAGAAAGATTCATCCGTGAAGTTTTCACCGCTCATTACAGCTTCGATGATCTTGGGTCCACTCCTGGTTACCAACGCGATCGCCGATATCATGGTCTCGCCAAGTAACCGCGCATGTAGTGATGTGACAGGTACGCCGTTCTGCAGCGTGACTGCAGCCATTCAGAAGGCGCCACCAAACAGCGTCATTCGACTCGAACCTCACCACTACATGGAAAACCTGGTCGTCGACAAATCATTGACCATTGTCGGGGCGCAGCGCAGTGACGTGGTCATTGACGGTGGCGGACGGGATCCCGTTTTTCGTATCAACCCCGTCGTCAACGTAAATCTCGAAAATATGACCGTAACAAACGGTCATGGCGAAAACGGCGGCGGCATATACAACCAAGGCAAGCTCACACTTCGCAACTGCACGATCAGCGACAATATCGCGGAGCTGAGCGGCGGTGGAATATTCAGCGGCGGCTCGATGTCATCCGAGCTCTCGATAGAACAGGCGACGATCGCTAACAATGTGGCGCTGGGAAACGATGCCTACAACATCAAATACGGCGGCGGCGGAATATTCAGCGACGCGCCGTTACGTATATCGAACACAGAAATTCGCGATAATCAAGCGATGAATAGCGGTGGCGGGATTTACTCTGTGTTTACGCGCCGTCGCGAGGCCAGCCTGGTGGAACAATTGACCGAGCAAACCGGTATCGCCACACCGCCCCCCAAACAAAAGATGTTATTGAATTTGGACAACGCACGGGCGATGGTGCTGCGAAATGTCCGCATACGCAACAACCGTGCAGCAAACGGCGGCGGGCTGCACGTGGTTGGCTCAGCCGATATTCGCAATAGCACACTATCCGGGAATGCAGCGGACAGAACGCCGACTTCGTCAGGCGGCGGGATATTCGCGCACTTTTCCGCGCAACTGAAATTGGTGAACGTCGATGTGTCTAGCAATTTGGCAACGTCGCGCGGCGGAGGAATCCGATACTTCTCCATCAATCCGAGTGAACTTCACAGCACAACGATCGTCGCAAACGCGGTCAAGACGAACGGTCGCGGGGCCGGCCTATTCGTGCAAGACGGGTCCGCGAAACTGGAAATTTCTCATTCAATCATCGATCGAAACATCGCGGGAAATGGTCGCGCAGACGATTGCTCAGGCAGCATTACATCGGCGGGTGGCAATTTTGTCCGCGGGGGGAGTCTTTGCATAAGCGAAAATCGAAACGCGGCAAGCCCAGAACGGCTCGCGGACACACGTTGAAACCACGCGTCTTTAGCCGACGCGCATCGAGCAGATTCACGTGCGGTCTTCTCACGGGCTTCTTCACCTGCGCGGCAGCTGTGTCAAGCCCCGCGATCAATAACAGCGGCTACGGCGATATGGCGCTCGTGAGCGCAGGACCCTTCATCATGGGCAGCGATCGTGTCGACGCTGAACATAAATCGAAAGAGTTCGGCTTTACTAAACCCTGGTTCGAAGACGAGCATCCGCAGCATGAAGTAGATCTGCCCGCGTTCTTGATTGATATCCACGAAGTGACGAATCGACAATATCGGGATTTTGTTATCGCCGAAGGTTACGAACTTAATCCGAACTGGCGTCAGAATGGCTACTTGCTCGAGCGAAAATTATTGGAACAGGCCGACCCGGCCATCCTGCACCGTCTGGCTGGCGAGGTATTCGAACTAGAATTCGATTTCCGAAGCGTCGACAGGTCCGTCTTGATCGATGCCATCGAACAGAAGCGCCGGGCGCTCGACGATTTGCCGGTGACCCGCGTCACTTGGCACAACGCGAGCGATTACTGCAAGTGGGCGGGCAAACGCTTGCCGACGGAAGGCGAATGGGAAAAGGCGGCGCGCGGTCCCGACGGTTTTGAATACCCGTGGGGCAATGAGTGGGACCCCAAAAAGCTGAATTCCGGTGGCGGCGCCGAGTGGGAACATGGCGTCGCGCCGGTCATGAGTTACGAGGCCGGAAAGTCAGTTTATGGCGTATACGACATGGCCGGCAACGTCTCGGAGTGGGTTCAGGACTGGTATCGACCCTATCCCCAGTCGAAGGACCAAAGCGATCGCTACGGTGAGCAATACAAAGTGGCGCGCGGCGGCGGGTGGGGTGGAATCGGACACTACACATTCAGTCATTTTGTCCGAGCCGCATATCGATCCCCGGTCGATCCTATGGCGCAATTTGTCGATGTCGGATTCCGTTGTGCAGCGTCGGTCACGTGACACCACAGCCTGTCTGTCCGCTGCCGAACTGGCCCGGTAATCTCAAGGAAGAGATTTAACCAGACAGTTAAGGCGGGTTCTGAGTGGCGAGATTGGCTCCGCCCATTGAGCGGAGTAGCGCTTGACTCGCCGTTTGACTATCGGACCGTTTCCGGGTCCGTCAAGTTTTGACAGCGAGCGTTTGTTTACACTATTGTTAGCGCTCTGAAATTTCAATCACCGATGCCGTACACGTGGCAATCTATTCAATTGAGGATATCAATATGGGACTGCGCATTAACGACGTCGCTCCAAACTTTACGGCGGACTCCACCGCCGGCAAGATCACGCTCCACGATTGGATTGGCGACAGCTACGCCATCCTCTTCTCCCATCCGAAGGATTTCACGCCTGTTTGCACCACAGAGTTCGGTGCGGTGGCCAAACTGGCGTCCGAGTTCGCCAAGCGCAAAACCAAGGTAATGGGTATCTCGGTGGACAGCGTCGACGATCATAAAAAGTGGAAGCGCGACATCGAGGCTTTCGCCGGTGCACCGGCGGACTTCCCGATCATCGATGACACGTCACTGAAGGTCGCCAAACTCTATGACATGCTGCCCGCCGATGCCTATCTGCCGGACGGCCGCACGCCGGCACACAGCGCCACAGTGCGAACCGTGTTCATCATCGGCCCGGACAAAAAGATCCGCCTCACGATGACCTATCCGATGTCCATCGGGCGCAACTTCGCCGAAATCCTGCGCGCGCTGGACGCGATTCAAGCAACCGACGGCGTCCCCATCGCCACGCCCGCCAACTGGGTCCCAGGACAGGATGTGATCGTGGCGCTGAGCCTCAATGATAGTCAGGCGAAAGAGAAATTCGGATCAGTCGACATCAAGCTGCCTTATTTGCGCTATGTCAAGGCGCCGAGGAAATAGCACCAGGGGAAAGGAACGACAAACGACATCGATGCGCGAGTTTTTAGATTCACGCGGCCCACAAGCGCTTTCCGCCTGAACGAGACATCGCACCGCTACAGGCCGATCGTGGACGGTCTCGCCGTGTCCAACCCGCCGAGGTCACCCAAACGATCCGAACGCTCTTGTCGCGTCGCGTCCCGGTCCGGTTGGATCGGCCGCGACTCCAGACCTGACTGCGCCAAACACACTTTGCTCGCAACGTAAAAAATCCACGGCGAATGGCCGTCATTGCCCTGGTCATTTACCGCGGCTCCGCTACTATCGTACATCTCGTCTAAATGAAAACCGACATTTTCAAGATCTGTTCGCTGCCGATCTTTATCAATGTAGTACGTCATCAAGCCGTAGTTGTAAGCCACCCCCAACACGATTGACTCGTGCTCGCCCAACCGCTGCAGGCCCCGGTGCCGCAGACAATTGAACACTGACTCACCGTATTCTTTGAGATTCCTGAACATTCGCTTCGGGCGCCGAGAGAACTTTAAGGAAGGAAAGGGAACCTTGCCGTGCCAGGTTTGCATCAGGAAGTTATTGTTGTGCGTGGCGAGAATGAAGATTCCCCCGTCCTTCGTAACCCTTGCTATTTCACCAAGTGCAGCGGTTCGACCGGCGCGATCCATGGAATCGATGCCATTGCACGGAAATACCACAACGTCAAACTGACCATCGGCAAACGGCGCGAGGTTTCGCGCGTCACAATGCAGGAAACGAACACCCGGAAACCTCTCTTTGCAGACCTCGATCGCGGCTGCCGAATAGTCGATGCCAGTGTAATCCGCCACGAGATCCTTAAGGAATGCGCTTGTACGACCGTATCCGCAACCAATATCGAGACAAACTTTCCCCGCCAGTGTCTCTCGGTATTTCTCGAGAATCACCTGCTCCGGCGGTGTCAGTTTTTCAAACGTGTACTTCAGTACGTTGCCCTTGTTGCCGTACGTGCGTTGGTTGATTTCATCGCATGAATTTGTCGTTAGCTTCATTTTTATTGACTTCCCGATTGATGACCCACTTTTCGACTGTCGGAGAACAAATTTGTTTAGCGTCATTCGCATCTTCGACTTCAACTTCTTGGCAACGCCCACACGCAATACCGTCACGTTGGAATTGTATTTGTCTCGCGCACCGAATACGGAGTACTTATAGTTTTGCGGTCCTCGCCCAAAGTTATACTCACTCATACCTAGATCAATCGCCGCGTTGACGCTATCAAAAATCAGCATATTGCCAGGAGAAAGCCGCGAAAACGCATCGTCATAGCCGCTCATGAAACACTGAGCCGTCTTGTGATGCGGATCCATATAGACAGCAACGGCGGCAATCGGCGTTCCGTGCGCCCGCATCACTCGCAGGTGCAACAGACCATTTTCGAAACAGGACGACAAGATTGACTTGACCGCCGTCACAAACTTGAGCGGTTGTTGACCCCAACGAAGTTGCCACAGAGTCAACAACGCGTCGAGGCACTCGTCAAGGGTCTCCTCGCTTGCGGTACAGACCGTGATCTCTGCGCTACGTTCGAGACGCGAAAATCGCTTTCTATAGGTCTTGCGGGTTTCTGACCCGACATTGGTGCTTAAGTAATCTTCCCACCGCGATGGCAACGTCACAGTTGGACACGTCGTCGGATCAGAGCTTCTAACGGAAAATCGAAACGATCTGAATCCGTCTATAAACTCTGGCAGACGCGAGTCCAACACATCTTTCAACCGGAACTCATCCCATGTCACATGGCGAGTAAGATACTCACGCCAAACACGCAATACTTGCTTTACGCAATCAGGTTTACATAAAAACCCCGTGTGCGCGGCCAGCGGGTGCCCGCCTGGAAACAGCACCGTCTTCGTTCGCATGCCGTTCGCGCCGGGGACGTCATCCTTCTGTAACGCAATTGGAAACAGTCCAACGCAATCACCACTACTCGCTTGCACAGCGCACAACACTCGCCATGTTAACTCAGTGGTCGCGGCCCAGGCCTTCATCCACGCCCAAGAACGATGAACCGTTGCTTCGGGATCGACCTGGAATAGGCGATCCCAGTCGCTTCTCAGGGCATCAAACCCAGCGAGGTCGGTGACGACACGAACGTCCATGTTCATTCTGCCTTCGAGAATCTTGAGCAATCAGAGCGGGTCAGAAATATATACTACCTTTTCTGTGAAGACTAGAAACACCTAAGCGCTCCGCTTGACCATTGCTGAAATTCGCCCTCAACCCTGGTGCTGAGACGGGCGTTGCACTGCTGCCCCATTATCGAAGACAGTGTTAGTGAGAATGAAGACTCGGCCCAATGAGAGGATGGACGATCGCCAATAAGCCATGACAATCATATAGGGTTTACCCTCGCCGGCGTTGACAATGCTGACTGAAAATCCGATGATCGTGCCGTCAGCTCCTGTCGTTGCCGTAATAACGCTTGCGACGCAAAATCATAATAGCGTGAATAACCTCACTACTCGACTATCTCGCGTCGATGTCATCGGCGGCACCCATGTCAATGTCGTCGTGCGCGACAAGGATGGTGCCTGCATCGACAACTTCACCCACCCCGTCGGTTCGCCCTTCTCGCCCGCCGTCGACACGGACCTCGACGGCGTGACGGATATGTGCGAAGGCAAAGACGACATCGACGGGGTGCTGAACTATCTCGACCCGTATTCGACGACGACATCGGTCGCCACTACCGGCGACCTGGCCGAAGTCACGCTCGACCGGGAGGCCGCGCCCAACGCCGTGCTGCGCGACGTCATGTTCATCGCCGACACCGACCCCAGTGTAGATGAGGACACCAAGCCGGCTGTCGACTTCCTCTCAGGTCTGCTACGCATGACCATCGATGGCTTGACGCCAGGCCAGTCGGTGACGGC
>JAKACW010000022.1 GCA_021821045.1 Pseudomonadota bacterium | reverse complement strand
GGACACGGCGGCGGTAGCTTCGAGTTCTTGCGCGCTTTTCCAAGCATTGCGGCGACGAATCACAAATAGTTTCATGGCAGTCATCTCCTTGATGAGTTGTTGAACGTTACTGACGCTTGAAAGGTTATCCACGTCGCGAGGCCAAGTCCTTTGCGAATCCTTACCGATCCCTTATCATTTTTGAATGAGTACACTGCGATTCGGAGAATTTGAACTCGAGGAGGGTCGACGCGAGCTGCGTTTGCGTGGGCGCGAAATCGCCCTGCAACCGCGCGTGTTTGACCTGCTGTGCTATCTGGTTCATCACCGCGATCGCGTGGTGGGCAAGGATGAACTGTTCGAGGCCTTGTGGCCCGGCGTTATTGTCACGGAAGGATCGCTGCAGCGCGCGGTGAGTCTGGCGCGCTCGGCATTGCGCGAGGGTGGCTTGGATAATTCGATTCGCACCCATGCGCGCAGCGGATACCGATTCTCCTACGACGGCGTGGAGAGTCGTGAGGTAACCGCCCCTGCGGCGTTGCGCCCATACATTCAAGTGGCTCGGCAGGCCTACGAGTCGAGCGAGTGGGAGAGCGCCGTCGCGGCTTTCGAAAGGGCAAACGGGGAGCAGCCCCTCGGCGACGCGGATTTGGAGCGCTGGGCCGCGGCTGTTCAATGCGCGGGCCAATTCGCGCAGGCGATTGCGCCCTTGGAGCAGGCGGTCGCCGCCCACACCACCGACGGGAATGACTATGGCGCCGCGCGGGCCATGCTGGGTCTGGCGCAGATTCTATTCGAGCAACGCGACTACGCCGTGGCCAGGGGGTGGCAACAGCGGGCGGCGCGGGTGTTGGCATCGGGCGAGCGCTGCCGCGAACAGGGTCAGTTGATGTGGCTGAGCAGTCGCTTCGCCGCGGCGGACGGCAAGTTGGACGCGGCACAACATTATGCTGAACAGGCCCTCGAGATCGGACGCGAAATCGGCGACCCGGATATCGAAACCCTCGGGCTTAACTACCTCGGCGTGGCATTGCAGTCGAAGGGCGAAATCGAACGGGGCGCGGCGTTGCAGGACGAAGCGGCCGCCGCCGTGCTGGCCGGTGACGTTAGTCCGCTGGTCGGCGGTCTCATCTATTGCGGGGTGATCTGGAGTTGCCGCAACCGCGGCGACTGGGCGCGCGCCGCCCAATGGACCGATCAGTTCACGCGCTGGTGTCAGTCGAGCCCGCTGCACAACTTTCCCGGCACCTGCCGTCTGCACCGAGCGGAGGTGTTAACCATTCGCGGCGACCTGACGGAAGCGGAGACCGAAGCCAAGGCCGTGTGCGAATCCTTGCAGGCGCAGGCGCCGTGGGCGGAAGGCAATGCCTATCACGTGCTGGGGGATATTTATTTGCTGCGCGGCGAATTTGATCGGGCCGAGGCGGCGTTTAAGCGCACCCATGAGTTGGGGTGGGATCCCCAGCCGGGCTATGCCTTGTTGTGTTTGGAACGGGGCGACGTCGCAGCGGCGAAACAAACACTGGAACATAGTCTGCAAGCTGCCAACTGGGCCAACCAGCAGCGGCGGGCGCTGTTGCTCGCCAATTTGGTGATTGTGGATCTGGCCGCGAATGATTTGGGCGGCGCGAAGGTGGCCATGGCGGAATTGGATGCGCGGCCGGAACTTTACGGCACCGAGGCTCATCATGGGACTGTGTTGCGGGCGCGGGCCGAGCTCGCTGTTCATGAAGGTCGGATCGACGCGGCCGCGGCCCACTTGCGTGAAGCGATCCAAGCCTGGCAGGCGGTGGGGTCGCCATTGAACGTGGCGTTGCTTCGACTGCGGTTGGCCCAATTGCTTGTCGCGCAGGGCAAGCATCACAGCGCGGAACTGGAACGGCTGTCGGCGGAGAGCGCGTTTAGGAATATGGGCGCCGGCGGTTTGCTCGGCCGTTGCGAGGCGCTCAAGCGGCAAGTGACTCAGTGACCCCCGTCCCCCGGCACAGGAAGCGTTGCATGGTGCAAGACTTTTGGCAGGAACACAAAGAACGGCTGCGGGCTTACGTCGGCAAACGGGTGCGTGAAAGAGACGCGATCGACGACATTCTGCAGAATGTTTATCTCAAGGCGCACACCAGTCTCCGTAACCTCAAGTCGGAAGGCAGCGTGTCGGCGTGGCTGTATCGCATCACGGCAAACGCCATCACCGACTATTACCGCGCGCAACGTCCAACGGAAGAACTGCCGGCGGATTTGGTCGCGCCGGAAGCGGAACGCAACGTCGCGGCGGAGTTGGCCGAGTGTCTGCGGCCGCTCATCGGTACGCTGCCCGATACCTATCAGTCGGCCCTTGTCCTTTCCGAGTTGGAAGGCCTGCCGCAAAAGGAGGTGGCACGACGCTTGGGCGTTTCGGTGTCCGGCGTGAAGTCGAGAATACTGCGCGGCCGGGAGAAGCTGCGGGAGCGGCTGTCGGAATGCTGCGACATCGAGTGCGAAGGGGGGCGCATCGCCGATTTCAAGCGGCGCGGCGGGGGCGGCGGATCCTGTGGTGGTGATTGCGGCTGATTGAAATCGCGGTTGTCGCTACGGGCATCCTGCCCTCTCGCGACATTCGCACATCCCTGTGCATCGGAAACCGCTCCCACAGTGAGATGAAACCGGCCCGTCGTGGGAGCGGATCATTCCGCGATTGGCGCGGCGAAGAATCGCGGTAAGAAACCGCTCCCACGGTGACTGTGGTTTCAGCGGATCAATTTGCGTTCCCGTTGCGTCTTTTTCGAAGGTTCTCCGTCTTTAGAGTACGGCGCATGTTGCGCCGCACAATCTAAGCAAGGAGAACCCTATGAAAACGATGAAAAACGAGGCGATCCGTCAGGCGGTCCGGGAACGCTATGGTCAGGTGGCTCGCAGCAACGGCGTCGGCTGCGGCGGTGCATCCGGGTGTTGCGCAGGCCCGTCCACCAATGCCGAAGTCGTGTCTCAAGGCTTGGGCTACAGCGCCAACGATACCAGCGCCGTGCCGGAGGGCGCAAATCTCGGATTGGGCTGCGGCAACCCGCAGGCCATTGCGGCGCTGAGGCCCGGTGAAGTCGTGCTCGATCTGGGAAGCGGTGCGGGATTCGATTGCTTTCTCGCCGCGCGCCAAGTGGGCGATACCGGGCGGGTCATCGGGGTGGATATGACGCCGGACATGGTTTCGAGGGCCCGCGCCAACGCGGAGAAAGTCGCCTATAACAACGTGGAGTTTCGCCTCGGCGAAATCGAGAACTTGCCGGTGGCGGACGCGTCGGTGGATGCGATCATCTCGAACTGCGTGATCAACCTATCGCCGGATAAGCCGCGCGTGTTCGCCGAAGCCCATCGTGTGTTGAAACCGGGCGGCCGATTGGCGATTGCCGATATCGTCGCATTTGCAGACATGCCCGATGAGATTCGCAACGACATGGCCCATTACACCGGGTGCGTGTCCGGCGCCTCGACCGTGGCCGAAATCGAAGCCATGCTCCGAGACAGCGGGTTCAAACAAATTCGCGTGGCCCCGAAAGACAGCAGCCGGACATTCCTCGGCGACTGGGTGCCCGGCGCGGATATTGGTGAGTATGTGCTGTCAGCGACCATCGAGGCGGTGAAGCCGGGCGAGTGATTGTTGGCGCCTGCATTGTGGGAGCGGTTTCTGATGCACAGGGATGTGCGAATGTCGCGAGAGGGCAGGATGCCCGTAGCGACTACCGCGATGGTTCGCTCGATTCATCGCGGAATGATCCGCTCCCACGATGGAGGTCGTTGACGGTCGGTGCGAAGTTGTGGGAGCGGTTTCCTACCGCGATGGGTTTGCTGGCTCCATCGCGGGTGAATACGCTCCCACAACTGTGACATCGATGTACCTATCTGTGGTCAAGCGTTGACCGCCAACCCATGGGGATGACAAGCCCGTCCCATCGCCTCGACATGACGATGATCGGTGCCGCAACAACCGCCGATGACCGATAGCCTCGGCAGAATGGCGCGCAGCTCGCGATACTGCCCGCCCAGTTCCTCGGGATTGCCGGCGTCCAGATCCGTGCTTTCATCCAGTTCGGCATGACTGCGCTTGGAGGCATTGGCGCGAATACCACGAATGCGCTCCCGCCACTCGCCGCCCATGCGCAGCTCCCGCTCGAAATGCGTTGGATGGGCGCAGTTTATCATGAAGTAGGCGGCGTAGTCGTCGGTCGCCTGATCGGTGCGGGCAATGGCATCGGCCAATCGTTCCCCGCTGGGCAGGCGCCCGTCGGTTTCCACCGTGAACGAAATCGCCACCGGCATATCATGATCTCGGGCGGCCTGCACCACGCCGATGGCTTCCTCCGTGTAATTGAGAGTGAACGCGGCGACCATGTCGGCGTCGGTCATGGCGAACGTCTCGATCTGCCGACCATGATATTCGCGCGCCTGTTTACTGGTCATTCTGAGATCGGCGCGATAACCGTCGCCCCGCGGTCCAAGATTGCCGCTGATGACCATGGGCGCCCGCGGTGTTTCGTAGCGATCGCGGATTTCGAGCATGAGACCGATCGCGCGGCGGTTGGCGTCGGCCAAGGTCACGGCGTCATAGCCGAGTTTGGCCGCCCAATCCGGGTTGGCTCGCCATGTCGGTGCTTCCAACACGAACCCCATGTTTTGCCGCCGCGCAATCTGGGCATAGTGGGCGTAATAGCGCCGCAGCGTCTCGGTGCCATCCTCGTCCTTGAGTAGATCGAAGGCCGCGAAGTAGGGCAGATCGACGCCTTGATGGAAGATCAGCGTGGTTTCCAAACCGCCGTCGGTTAAAAACATCGTGTCGCCCAGTTGGGGCAATTTGTTGCCATACTTGGTCATGACAATGTCTCCTTGAATCGTGGTTGATGATGGTCAATTCGCCGGCGCTTCTATCAAGCGGGCTTGGGTGGGCTTGCTGACGTCGCGAAACAGCAACATGCCGCCCACTCGATCCGACGCTCCGTCGTAGAAGCCGGTCTCCTTGGCGAAATCACGCGGGTTGTAGAAGGTGCCGAAGATGATGTCGAAAACTGGCAGATCCGAGTAATTGCGCGCGTGAACGCCGCGTTCATGGTGGCGCGAATGGCTCTCGGGGCGCTGCACAACGTAGCCCAACCAGCGTGGCGTGCGGACGTTGCTATGTTGGAAGACGCCCATGAATGTGGTGGCGTAGAGCACGAGGGTGGCGGCTTCGGGCGATACGCCGATGACGAGCGTCAGCAAGATACTGCCCAATACCGTCCAGCCGACCATGTCGGCAGGGCTGAACCAGTAGGCGCTGAATGTATCGAGCCGCTCGGCACTGTGGTGCATTTGATGGAAAACGCGCCACAACGCCGTCGAGCCGTGCATGGCGCGGTGCCAGACGTAGACGCCCGCTTCGTACAGCAGCAGACCCACCAGCGCGCCAGCCCAGGTGCCGAGGGCGGTCAGATCGAGCAGTTGATACTGGGCGAGATGCTCGCCCCAGAACAGCGGCAAGTAGGATGAGAGAAAGAAAAACACCATGAACGCCGCCAGGCCGCGCAGGCGCCAGAAGTGCACGGCGGGTAGTCGGCGGGCGGGAGCCAGGGCCTCCCACAAGATCAGCGTGCCGAAGATAACGAAAACAGTAATCGATATAGGGTCGAGCAATAATTCCATAGGGGTTGGCATGACATATCTCCTTGAGGTTAAATTGACGGTCTCTACGATATGTCCCGCGGCCAGGAGCCACTAAAGCCATTTGTGCAAGGAACCGGACAAATCTGCCATGAGCGCTTCGCCCGTTAGCATCGCCATCCTCGTGTTTCCGGAAACCACCGCCGCGGTGGTGTATGGGTTATACGATCTGTTCCGGCAAACGGGGCGGGACTGGCGAGCGATCACGGAAGGCCGGCCGGGCAAAGAGTTGATGCGCCCGCTCATTGTGGGTCGGCAGAACGATGCGGTTTGTGTCAGCAACGATATCCTCATCACGCCGCACACGACTTTCGATGACTGTCCAGCCGTCGATATCGTGTTGGTCCCGGAGGTCAACGTCATCCCGGGCGAGCCCCTGGGCGATCGTTTTCAGCCGGAGATTGCCTGGCTCAAGCACCGCCATGACGATGGCGCCGTTCTGGCGGCGGCGTGTTCCGGCGCCATGTTATTCGCCGAAGCAGGCATGCTCGATGGTTGGGACGCGACGACCCATTGGGCGTGGTGCGATGTGTTGGCGGAGCGTTTTCCGGCGGTGAAGGTTCACCCACAGCGCGCCCTGGTGGCGACGGGTGAAGGTCAGCGCATCGTCATGGCCGGTGGCGGCACGTCGTGGATGGATGTGGCCTTGTATCTCATCGCGCGCACGGTGAGTGTGGAGGAAGCCATGCAGGTCGCCCGCATCAACCTCATCGACTGGCATCACGTCGGCCAGCAACCCTTCGCCCGTTTAGCGCGTACCCGGCAGGTGGAAGATAAATTGATTGCCCGCTGTCAGACCTGGATCGCGGAACATTACGACGAGGCCAACCCCGTCAGCGCCATGGTGCGCTTATCCGGTATCGCCGAGCGAACCTTCAAACGCCGTTTTCAACAGGCCACGGGCATGTCGCCCCTGGAGTACGTGCACGCGCTGCGTCTCGAGGAAGCCAAGCAAATGCTGGAAGCCAGCGAGTTGTCGGTGGAGGCCATCGCCAACGAAGTCGGCTACGAAGACGCCGGCTTCTTCAGCCGGCTGTTCCGGCGCAAGGTGAACCTCACGCCGGCTCAGTACCGCAAACGCTTCAGTGCGCTGCGCCAATCGCTGGCGTCGGTCTAGACCCAGGTTATTTCGCGTTCAATCTGAAGGTGAAATCCGATGGGCCGTTTGGCCTGTCGCGGAGTCCGTTCTTAGAGATAAAACAAATAGTTACGGAATTTCGTTATAACCACAACCGCTTCCCCCACTCAAAATACGATATAGCCCTAAATATTTATATATTTATGCCGCTACGCATTGAGAAGCAGGTGGTTCCCGCCTTCAGGCGGAGAGAAGAAAAATGCATAACCCATCGCGATTGCTTGATCAGTTTTGTTTCCGCCGCGGCGACCGTGGAGTAACGCTACTCGAGTTACTCATTACGTTGCTCATCGTCTCTATATTAGTTGCACTTGCAGCCCCGAGTTACCTCGAGTGGTCAAGTGCAGCGCGCGTCCGTACCCAAACCCACGCACTGCTCAGCGCGTTGGTCAAGGGTCGCGACACAGCGATGTTGCACCGGCACCAAGTCCGCATTTGTGCAAGCAGTAACGGCGCGACGTGCAGTGGCGCGACCAACTGGGCCGTTGGTTGGTTGGTCAAGGATCTTACGAACAGCACCGTACTCGCGACCGAGCCGGCCATCAGCGGGGGTAACACATTGGCCGCAAGTGTGGGCGCCATTACGTTTGCTTCTAACGGCGAGCCCAATGTTGCCGCGCTGTTCGAACTTAAGCCCAAAGTGTGTTCCGGGAAAGCGGCGCGAAGCATAAGCGTGGAATTGACCGGCTTAACCAGTGATCAGGCGGCGTCATGTTGAACTTGGCGGCAGAGGCGAACGAGCGCGGCTCGACGTTGATGGAAGTTCTGGTTTCCATCGTCATTATCTCCGTGGCCCTGCTCGGCGCGGGCGCCCTCCAGGGCAAAGCTTTGAAATCCGGTAAGGACGGCTACCTGTTGTCGAAAGCCGGGTTTCTCATAGACGACATTTCCGAGCGGATACGGGTCAACAGTTCAGCGGCTCATCCGGCAAGTACAAATTACAACATGCTTGGCACGATGACCGACTATGCTTCGCTGCCGGCGAGCTATAAGGCAACGATGTGTTTGGGGGCGCTTGCCAACTGTACGCCAAGTGAAATTGGTGCTTACGACGTCGCCCAGTGGCTGGCTGTCGTGGGTCATGCGACGAAGGGTCTTCCGGGCGGGGCCACCAAGATCGTGTGGAGCGGAAAAGACGCCGAGATCACCTTACGCTGGTTGCCAAGCTATGCCGGCGAAGGAAACTGCGATAGCGACGGCACGATCGGATTGACCGAGCAGGGCTACCGTTGCCTAAGCCTTGTGGTGAGCGTGCCATGATGGAAGTCAGGCTGTCGCCGAATCGTCGAGCCGCCCAGCGCGGCGTGTCGCTTGTGGAGATCCTCGTTTCGCTTGTATTGACCGTGCTTATCGTCGGCGCCGTTTCGCGCGTCTACCTCTCCACCAAGAGCGGATTTTTTACGGTCGAGAATATGAACTGGGTGAACGAAAATGCGCGGTTTGCTCTGCACCGATTAGGTTACGACATTCGCATGGCCGGGTACTTGGGAGACCTGCAAGACTATTGGAACCTGGGTGAGACCGCGAGTCCGCCCCGACAGCTGCGCACGGTCAGCGGTGAGTGTTTTACCACCACCCCCGGTGGCGACGAGTTCCGGTGGGTGGGGCCGATGCTGTATGAAGACAGTCTTACGCCGGCGAACCAAGCTCCGAAGCTGCTAATTGAGAATGGCGCCGGTTCGAACTTTTCCGGCTGCATCACGACCGGCTCCGCATTGCAGGAGCATCGGGCGGGCACGGATGTTGTTTCCAGTCATTATCTGGACTCCAACCGTGTTACGGCGGGAAGCGCATTGAACGAGGATGACATTTACGCCAGGGTGGACATGCGGGATGGTGTCGCGTTTCAGTGCCACACCGACGGCACAGGGTGCATTCCGCCGGATGGTCCGGGTGCGGGAGAGATCTATCCCGTGATGGCGGTCACTTATTATGTGACGTCTTGTGGGCGCACGGGCGACGATGGCGTGTGCGGAACGGCGGACGATATTCCGTCGCTCATGCGCGTGCGGTTGTGGAAGGGCGGCGTGGTGTCGAGAGAACGGGTGGCCGACGGTGTTATCGATATGCAGATTCAGTACGGTAAAGACACCGACGGGGACGGCCTTTCCAATGCCTACCTAGCCTCGGACAGCTCTTTCCGCGATCCAGCAAGCTGGCCCATGTGGGCGACCATGAAGGCCGTGCGCGTTTGGCTGTTGCTGCGGGTGCGCGAGCCGTCTTATACGGATCCTACGCCGTCTTACGACTATGGCGGTGTCTCCACCATCCCAGAGAGCGGCTACCGCTATGAGCTATTTACCACTACGTTCGCCGTGCGCAATCAGTTTTCCGACGGTCCGGCGATGTAGGGCCAGATTCATGAAGCATGAGCCACAAAATCCGCGAAATCTGCCCTTCAAGCAGTCGGGCGCGCTTTTGTTCGTTACTTTAGTTTTACTGGTGATTGTGGCATTTCTCGGAGTCAGTGCGGTCGAGTTAAGTTCGACGTCCCTACGGTTGTCGTCGGATTCCGCGCAGAAAACGCTTTCGTTTCAAGGTGCGGAGAGCTTGCGTCTTGCTGCGTTCGATGTCGCCGATGTCATGGCGGCGACCTTAGGGAGCGCACCCGCGAGTTTTGCCCTTGTCGCCGGCCAGGGCAGATACAATGTCGGCGGCCCCGCGCCGACCGTCGTTGCGCCAGCGGTGAAAACCCATGGATTCTGGAACAACCCCGCGAACTATCAACTGGCGCCGGATGGCAACAGCGCCTATGCCATCGAATATATGGGCCGCAAGAACCTCACGCCCGACGCCAATCGCGCCACGGGGGATACGGTGCCGGTACATGTCTTCAGGATAACGGTGCGAAGCACAACCAATTCAGGCGTGGAAACGACCCTTCAAAGCACCTATGTGACCAACTGCGCGGGAGCGTGTTAGGGAATGCGTAGAAAATAAAAGCGGCGCGGGGGAATGGTGCCGCGCCGCTGGATTCTCTCGCCAAGCGAGCGTGATGGGGCTTACTTCAGAACCACTTCCTGCCAGTTAATTTCTTCCTTCCACGCTGCGGTGGGAACCGGAGCGGGGGGTGCGAGCGGGGCAACGGGCGGCGCCACGGCGGGCACTGCCATTTTGGCCTGTTTCTTCTTGCACATCATGGGTGCGCTCGATGCGGTGGATGCAGCGGTAGCCAAAGCGAGGGCTGTCAGAACCGAGAGAACTGTCGTGGTTACGGGACGTCTTTTGTTGTGGTGTCGCATATGCCTGTCTCCTGCCAAACCGAGTTAGGCGCCGTCGCAGCGTCGGGGTCGTTCCGGCCCGGGCGGATACGGCTTTTTTGGAATTGTTGTCGCCTCTGGTCCTCAGAGTCAATAAAAGTATCGGCGCCGCTGTGGATTTCTTTAGGGGCTGGATTTGGGGCAACCTAGAATCTTCGGTCGCGCCGCGGCGCTTGGGCTTCCAAAAACGCCATTTGATCGGCGAGGATGCGCCGGTTGGCGAGGATTAAATATTCGATCCGGCTCGGTGCGTAGGGCAGGGCCAGCAAGGGCATGGCGGCCATTTCCGGGCTGCGGCAGCCTTTGTTTTGGTTGCAGGGTTTGCATGCCGTAACGACGTTTTCCCAACTGTCATGCCCGCCCAGGGCCGCCGGAACGACGTGGTCGCGGGTGAGTTCGGACGTGGCAAATTGTTGGCCGCAATACAGACAGGTGTGTCGGTCGCGGCGGAAAAGTTCGCGGTTATTTAACGACGGAATATGACTGTATTCCACCCGCGGACGGGCGCCGCGAATCGCGATGATGGAATTGATGCTGATTTCGGATTGTTGCCGGAGAAGCTCGTTGAAGCCGCCGTGGATCACAAAGGACGATTCACCCGCTGTCCATGCGACTTGATCGCGAACATAGAGACATACCGCATCCTGCCAAGGTATCCACTCTACCGGGCGTCCGCCCAGATCGAGCGACAAGATCATCGGCAGTTGTTGAGTGTCATAGCTGAACATGACCGCTTACGCTCAAAAGTTGGCTACATGGTACCGATAATTCGTGCCGGGGCCAAGTATCCTTTCATCTCGTCAACTAAATTATCGGCGGATTGTTACAATTTCTGTAGCCCCGGAGTGGGACGCAGATCTCGTCGCAATTTGGAAGATTGGTTCGTTCATGCTGACGCTTGGCATTTCCGCCTATTATCACGATAGCGCCGCGGCGCTATTGCGCAACGGTGACATCGTCGCCGCCGCGCAAGAGGAGCGTTTTACCCGTAAGAAACACGACCCGCGCTTTCCGGAAAACGCGATTCGCTATTGCCTGGAGGAAGGCGGCTGCCGTCTCGAGGACGTCGCCTTGGTGGTCTTTTACGACAAGCCGCTACTGAAATTCGAACGGCTGTTGGAGACCTATCTAGCTTATGCACCTCGCGGATTTGGTTCGTTCGTCAAAGCTATGCCGGTATGGCTTAAAGAAAAGCTTTATCTGAAAAGTACCCTTAAACAAGAGCTGGGCGACTTGGCCGGATTGCCCCGCGATAGGCTGCCCCGCTTATTGTTCGCCGAGCATCATCAGTCCCACGCCGCATCGGCGTTTTATCCCAGCCCCTTCGAACGGGCGGCCGTATTGTGTTTGGATGGGGTCGGTGAATGGGCCACCAGCTCGGCGTGGCACGGCGCCGGGCGGGAGCTGAAACCGCTGTGGGAAATCGATTTTCCCCACTCCCTTGGGCTGCTGTATTCCGCGTTTACTTATTACACCGGCTTCAAAGTGAACTCCGGGGAGTACAAACTGATGGGCCTGGCGCCCTATGGCGAGCCGCGTTTTGTGGATGTGATGCGGGACAACCTCATCGACATCAAGGACGACGGCACGTTTCGACTCAACATGACGTATTTCAACTACGCCACCGGCCTGACCATGACCAATGCGGCGTTCGACGGACTGTTCGGCGCGCCGCCGCGACGGCCCGAGTCGCCGCTGACTCAGCGCGAAATGGATATCGCGCGATCGATTCAAGCGATCACGGAAGAGGTGGTGCTGCGGCTGGCGCGGACGGTGCAACGGGATACGGGCGAGGACAACCTCTGTCTAGCCGGCGGCGTCGCGCTCAACTGCGTGGCTAACGGCCGCCTGTTGCGCGAAGGGCCGTTCAAAGGACTTTGGATTCAACCGGCGGCGGGCGACGCGGGCGGTGCGTTGGGCGCGGCCTATCTGGGCTGGCACGACTACGCCGAGCAACCCCGCGTGCCAGTTAAAAGCGACGCAATGAAGGGCAGTTACCTCGGGCCTCGCTTCGACAACGACGGCGTTCGCGCTCGATTGGAAGCCCAGGGCGCGCGGCTGCGATTTGTTCCTGATCAGGAGTTGCTGTCGTGGTTGGCGGGGAAGCTGTCGGACGGTGCGGTAGTGGGGTGGTTTCAGGGGCGCATGGAGTTTGGGCCGCGAGCGCTGGGCGGGCGGTCGATTCTCGGCGATCCGCGCAATGCAAAAATGCAGTCGGTGATGAATCTGAAGATCAAATACCGCGAATCGTTTCGACCGTTTGCGCCGTCGGTGCTGCGCGAGCGAGTCGGCGATTTTTTCGAACTCGACGCCGACAGTCCGTATATGCTGTTGGTCGCAGCCGTAAAGCCGCAGCACCGGCTCGACCTCCCGCACGATTATGAACAGCGCTTTGGCGTCGACAAGTTGCACGTCGCGCACTCGATCCTGCCGGCGATTACCCATGTCGATTTTTCCGCCCGGATTCAAACCGTCACCGAGGACACGAATCCGCGCTACTACCGCCTGATCAAAGCGTTCGAGGCGCGAACGGGCTGTCCCGTGCTGGTGAATACCTCGTTCAACGTGCGCGGCGAACCCATCGTCGGCACGCCGGAAGACGCCTTTCGCTGTTTCATGCGCACGGAAATGGATGTGCTGGTCGTCGAGAACTATGTCATGGAGAAGTGCGACCAGACGCCTGTCGAGCGCGACGAGACGTGGCAGCAGGAATTCGAGTTGGATTGAGTCGGCCGCCGCAACACCGTTGGAGCGAGCATGCTCGCGAACCGAGGCTTGTGATGGAGGTTGGGTGATGACACACGCATTTGCCAAAGACGCCGGCGCTAAGACGCTGCGTCAGTTCGGTTTGACCATGGCGGGCGCCCTGGCGTTGATGTTCGGTCTCGTTTTGCCCTGGCTGTTCGGCTATGCTTGGCCGGTTTGGCCGTGGGTCGCGGCCGTTGGGTTTTCGGCGCTGGGGATCGCCGCGCCAAGGTGGCTGGCGCCGGTTTATCGGGCGTGGATGAAGTTCGCGCTGGTGTTGGGCTCGATCAATAGTCGAATTCTGTTGGGACTGGTGTTCGTCATCGCTTTCGTTCCGCTTGCGCTGCTGTTTCGGCTCACGGGGCGCGATGTGCTGGCTCGCAGTTTCGATCCAGCAGCGCCGACCTATCGGGTCGTGGCGAAGATTCGACGCAAGGAAGATATGGAAAGGCCGTTTTAATGATCGATTTGCTCAACGATATGTGGGCGTTCCTGCGCGAGCGCAAGAAGTTCTGGTTGCTGCCTATCGTGCTGGTGCTGATGCTGCTCGGGGCGCTGCTGGTGTTGGCGCAGGGCTCGGCGGTGGCGCCGTTTATCTACACGCTGTTTTAGTGTGATCTAAAGGGTTTCGTCGGCGGGCTCTTCGGCCGGCTGGCTTTGCGCCGATTTTGAGCCGTTTTTGCGTACGAAGGCCACCACCAGTTCGCGTAGCTTTTGCAGCAGTTCGATCGGGCTGAGTTGTTTCTTGTCCAGAATGATTTCGACTTGGCCGTCGAGGGACGCGCGCTGTTCGGTGGTGAGGTCGATGGCGGTGAGCGTCACAACGGGAATGTCGGCCCAGTCGTTGTTCTTGCGCATTTCCTTGATGAACTGGAAGCCGTCCATAACCGGCATCATCAAATCGAGAAAAATGAGTTGTGGCGTTCGCAGCGTTACCTGCTGCAGTGCGACCAAGCCGTTTTCCGCGACGGCGACGCTCATCCCCTCGCGCTCGAGAGCGTGCTTCAACATGTCCCGGTTCATGAGATCGTCTTCCACGACCAAAACATGGGGGCTCGGAGTTGGCATTGTGTCCCGGCGTCGCACATGGCGTACGAGAATGTCCACCAAGCGCTGTCGCTCGATGGGCTTGGGAAGGAAATCACTGGCGCCCAGGGCAAGACTCAAGTCGCGGTTCTCGGTCATGGTGACCATGATGACGGGGATGTCGCGCAGCGCGGGTTCGTCCTTGATCTGGGTTAGGACGCTCCAGCCGTCCATGTCGGGCATTTTCACGTCGAGAATGATGACATCAGGCTGGTTTTCGCGCGCCATGCGCAAGCCGGTCTTGCCGTCGGCGGCGATATCCGCCTGAAAGCCCTCTCGAGATAGAAAGCGCTCCAGCAGATCGCGGGCGAATGGATCATCGTCAATAACCAGGACTCGGCTGATTTTCTTGCGACGCTGTTCCAGCCCATGAGCGGTGGGTGCAAAGCGAATCTCTTTTGGGTCGACCTTCGGCCCAATGACCTTGGCCGGAATCTCGACGGTAAAGGTCGACCCCTGACCCAATTGACTCGCGACGCGAATTTCACCACCCATCATTTCGCAGAAGCGGCGGCTGATCGCCAGCCCGAGTCCGGTTCCGCCGTACTTGCGCGTCGTCGACGTGTCGCCTTGATTGAACTCGATGAACAGCTGGGAGATCTGTTCAGGGCTCATGCCGATGCCGGAATCGGTGACCTCTATGGTGATCCAATCGATACCGAAACGCTTGTGCCGGCGCGTGCTGAGCGTGATCACGCCGTTCTCGGTAAATTTCGCCGCGTTGCTCACCAAGTTCATAATGATCTGCCGAACCTTCGTGCCGTCGGCTTCAACTTTGCCCAGGTCCGCGGCGTGAGATGTTCGCAGGCGGTTGTGATTTTTCTCGATCAAGGGCCGCAAACCGGTGATAACTTCGTCCACCAGCGGTGTCAGTTTGAACGTCTCGAGATGGAGTTCCATCTTGCCCGATTCGATTTTAGACAAATCAAGCACATCGTTGATCAGATCCAGCAGGTGTTTGCCGGACATGCGGATCTTTTCCACGTCGTCCAAATACGGGAACTCGGATTTTTCCGCTGCGTCTTCGAGAATCATTTCGCTGTATCCAATGACCGCGTTCAACGGCGTGCGCAACTCGTGACTCATATTGGCCAGGAACGCGCTCTTGGCCCGGCTGGCGTCCAGCGCTTCGTCGCGGGCGCGCGCGAGGTCCATGGTGCGGCTGCGTATCAATTCTTCCAGACGTTCGCGGTGACGGGAGAGTTCGTGCTCGGTGCTCACGCGCTGAGTAATATCGCGAATCACCAAAATGTGAATCGACTTGGAATCGAGGGGAACACACTTAAGCGAATACTCCAGTGTGAACGCGCTGCCGTTCTTGCGATAGGCGGTTTTTCGCTGGTAGCCGCGTCCGGCGGCGACGGGCCACTCTTCACGGATAAGCGCGCCGATGTTGCTGGCGCCGGCCAAGTCATCATGGGTGCAGCCTAGGATGTGTTCGGCGGCATGATTGATGTCGATCACGGTTCCGCTGGCATCGGCAGTGATAATGCCCTCGTCCAAGCTGTCGAGAATGGAGCGGCGGGACAGTCCGCCATCGGCGAGAGAAACGAGGGACAACGGGCCGTGGGCGAGTTTGTTGGCATTGGCTGTTTGCTCTAGGCGGCGGGCGACGAACCAAGTTAATGCGGCAAGGGCGGTCGCTGCGCCAAGAGCCAAAATGACATGCGTCCCTACGGGTTTCTGACTCAGGGTGCCGCTGTCGCTGAGCAGATATATGACCAGGACAAGTAACGTTAAATTAAGTGTCGCCAGACTCGACAGCGACAAATTGCGCAGCAGTTTGGACATGAACAACCGTTGTGAGTGAGTGCCGAAACAGGTGTTAACCTTCCTGCCTAACCTATCGGACCCGCCTTTTATATACTTAAACCTTGTGTGCTAATCACCTGTTTTATTTAGGAGATTGTTCTGGTGTGCCTTAGTGTCTCGCGCGGCCCGTACGGCAATCGCTTCGCGGATCAGGCCTGGATCCAGAGTCCGACTGGTATCGATGGCTAACGTGTGGTGTTTTTCCTCCGTCGTCAGGGGGTCGTGGTGTTCGAGCTGCCCTTCGAATACGTGCTCATCGGCCTCTGAGGGATCCGCCCCGGCGGCCGTTCGACGCCGCAGCCAGCCGCGTACGGTGGTCTCGGGCGCGCGACAGTGCAAAATGATCAGCGGCACGGAATACACGGCGGCAATTTGAAAGAACAACTGGCGCTGCCAGTGACGTAGAAATGTGGCGTCGACGATGACGGAATAGCCGTCGCGAAGAAGATCCTGGGCGAGACTCTGCAACTTGGCATACGTGGCCTCGGTCGCGCTTGCTTGGTAGATGCCGGCGTTAAGGTCGCTTTGCGATCTTTGCTCGGCACGCAGTCCATGGAGACGTTTGCGCTCGACGTCGGAGCGCACCCAGATGGCCCGCAGTCCCGGCGCAATGGCGCGGCATACCGTGCTTTTTCCGCTGCCGGAGAAGCCATGAGTCAGGATCAGCCGCGGCAGTGACGGGTGGCGCAGGGCGCTGGCGAGGCGGATGTAGCCCAGCATTTCAAAGCGCGCATGCTCAGACGCTTGGTCGGCAGTCTGTTCCAGACGCAGGGCGGCGATTTTGGCTCGAACCATGGCACGGTAGATTTCGTAGTAGCGCCACAGTGCAACGCCGGAATAGTCGCCGGTAACATGAAGGTAGCGATTCAACAGGTCGTACGCCGCGTCAGCATGTCCGGCCCGCCGCAGATCCATGGTTAAGAACGCGAGATCGTTGATGACGTCGATCCAACGCAAATCCGGCGCGAACTCGATGCAGTCGAAAATGATCGGCGTGGCATCGCGCAAAAAGATATTGCCCAAGTGCAAATCGCCGTGACCTTCCCGTACGAATCCCTCGGCGCGGCGTCGTTCGATCGCCGGCCGCAATCGCTGGCCCTGTCGTTCACTCCATGCTTGAAGATCGCGCAGCAGAAAAGCCGCTGTGTCATCGGCGACCGTTCTGAGCGGCGCTTCGAAATTCTCCTCGGAGCGATGCAGCGTGATCTCCGCGGCGCCGAAATCCTGTGGCGGGGGGTGACTGCCGATGGCGCGATGGAATGCAGCGATGTCTTCGGCGAGACGCTGCACCTCAGCGTCCACGGGCGCGCGCTGGGCATAGATCTCGCTGAGCAACGCGCCCGCGGGGAACTGCTTCATTTTTAGCGCGTAGTCGACGATCGGCCCGCTGCCCCCAATCTTCGGTTGATCGGCGGAGCCGGTAATCGTTACGACGTTGAGATAGTATTCGGGGGCGAGACGCCGATTGAGGCGTAATTCTTCTTGGCAAAAAAAGTGTCGCCGCTCCAGTTCCGTGAAATCGAGAAAACCGAGGTTGACGGGTTTCTTGACTTTGTAGGCAAAGTCGCCGGTCAGAACGATCCAGGAAATATGGGTTTCTATGACGCGAATCGGGCCGACCGGATGCGGATAGCAGCGCGGTTGGCGCAAGGCCTCTATAAGTTCCATGGCTCCCTACTCGACACGTTGCGACGGGGGCTCATTATAGCGTAAGGATCACTGGCATTTTTTTCTCATACGCGCTATAAAAAGGCTGTCGCAACAGAGAGATACTTCGTGGGTGTTTATTCGGTAGACAAACTCATCGCCGAGGCGCGCAAGCTCGCCAGCGATTTCCGCCGCGCAACGGGCAAGCCGCTGGCGGGGGTGAGTGTGGAGATCGCGGAGTATGACGCCGCCCGCTTGCTTAATTTAGAACTGGTCCGCAACGAGGCCGCAGGCTACGACGCCGTCGGCCATGGCGAGCGCGAAGGCAAGCGCATTCAGATCAAAGGTCGGACCATTTTTGATGAGGGCAAGAAAGGACAACGCATCGGTCAGCTCAGCATCGAACAGCCGTGGGACAGCGTGGTGCTGGTGTTGATGGATGACAATCACGAAGCCTACGAGATTTACGAAGCACAACGCGCCGACATCATCGCTGCGTTGCAGGATGCCGAAGGCAGCAAACGCAACAAGCGCGGCGCCATGTCCGTCGCCAAATTCAAGCACATCAGCAAGCTCGTTTGGACGCGGGAAGAGGGCGCGGTTCACGACGAGGTGTGGGATAACAAAACAGGTTGAAGTTTTCACTTTCCCCATAAGCGAAGTGCTTTGTCATATTATTTCCTGATCCTCATGAAATCGTGATTAATTCCCCCGTCATGCGCCGCTGATCGCGCCGATTGCTTATTTTTTGCTCTAAACACGCAAGGGCCAGGGCCGCTAACTCACTTGTAGGGGCTTCACCACAGCTGACTAACGGGGGGCACGCTCATGCCAGAATTTCTTGTCGAAATCATCGTTGTGTCGTTCATTGTGGGTGGTGTAATCGGCGGCGTCATTGGGATGCAGTTATCCCACGTTGCCGTTCAACGGCGCCAAAACGGGCGCTAGTACAGTTTTCCGTAGGTTCATCTCCATGTCGTAAGTCGCTCGCGGTGTTACGGCGGCAGGGGCTCGTCACATGACCGAGCCCTTTTTTTTGGCTATCAGGGATTGTCGCTATTGCGAAAGCCCTATGCCTATGCAAATCTTCACCCCAATTGGGGGTTCTCGTTGGGAAACTTGGGCCACGCATTGGGCAACATGCGGACGACGCGAATGACACCCTCCGTCCCGGCCATAATGCGCACCGTTCTGAACGTTTTTTGGTGTGACCCTTCCGGGTTCCGCGCCAAGTAAATGATCTGTGAGAGCAGGCTGCAGCAGCCGACACGCGCCGGTTTGTGCAGGGCTCAATTAAGGACCAATGACCGTGGGCCACCCACTGGGGCACGTTCGCAGTCTGGTCAAATCAAGGACGAAGCTATGGGATGCACGGCGCCGCCTGCTTGAGCGGGTGGCGTGTACGCGTTGATTCATCGTCGATCGGCAAGAGGAGAGAAGAGAGTGGCACAAAAAAAACTTGCACGCCTGGAAAAGGTCGTGCTGCGAGAGGTTTGGGGCGATAATGCCGACGACTTCATTGATTGGTTGAAGCAAGCGGGCAACATCTCCTTTTTGGGCAACGCGCTCGGCGCCGATTTGAAGCTGGCCGATGTCCCGAGCAACGCTAAGACGGATATACACTGCCAAGACGCGGCGAGTCAGCGGCCGGTGCTGGTCGAGGTTCAGTTCGATGACACGTCGGACGAGAAGCTCGGTCAGTTAGTCACCGCAGCGGCCGGTCTGGACGAAGTGACGTTGGTGTTGATCGCCGACCGTGTCAGCGATCAGCACTTGTCGGCGTTGCGCTGGTTGAATCGCATCACCCCTGCTGGCGTGAATGTCTACGGGCTGGAAGTCGACTTCTGGCAGATTGGCGACTCCGCCCTGGCGCCGACGCTCACCATGTTGGTGCGACCCGGTGACGAGGCGCACAAACAAGTCGAAAGTTCGCGCCAAAAGCCGGCGCCCATGCCTGTCCCGGCGACCGCCAGCAGCGCGCCGACGGCGAAAGCCGCGCCGCAATTCCTCGAGTATTGGTTGGCATTCAACGGCAATCTGCTCCATCGCAAGAGCACGGTCATCGGCCAGAAACCGACGTCCTCGAATTGGATGAGCTTTCCCATGGGTGGCCCGAACTTCAGTTTGATCGCCACAGTCAGTCCGCGGGATCACTTCATCGCGGTTGGATTGGTACTGAGCGGAGCGGAAGCAAAGAACAATTTCCAGCTCTTGCAACATTCCAAGGTCTCCATCGAGAGCGAGATTGGTGCGCCGCTGGAATGGCAGGAACTGCCGGAAAAAACGGAAAGCCGCATCTTACTGCGCAAGTACGGGGTCGATCCTGAAACTCGCCAAAGCTGGGAAGAGCAGCACGAATGGCTCGCGGACAAGCTGGAGCGCTTCCAAAAGGCCTTCGTTCTGCGCGTCGAGGCGTTGAATTCGGATGACGATTCCGCCGCGTTTGGTGCAAAAGCAAACAGCCGCGACGACGATGGCGCCAACCTGAGCAGCGCGTCCGCGTCTTGATCGATTTGGGGGCGAAGGACGGCACCATCAAGCGCGACACACGGACGTGTCGCCTTCACTTCCCGCGACGCCTTTTTAGTCATCCGTGACGAGTAGTCTCTCGTCCTGATCGGTCACCCTGATTAGAAAGCGGTCATCAAAGCCGTGCAGCATGAAGCCGTCCACCAGCAGCGTCCATACCCCCGGTGCCGGATCGGTAATCGTCAGTCGCTCCGGGCTGGCCAGCGTGGCGCCGTCGAAGTTGGGTTCGCCCGCCGGATCGATTACGATGATATCGATATCGTGGGCTGGATTGACCGCCCAACTTCCGCGCCAGGCCAGTTCCACATTCAATGCATTTATCCCTTCGGGCAAACGAAGTTGAAATTCGTCGGCCTGACCGTCGCCGAGCCGACCCTGAAACGACGCGCGCGGCAACTCATCAGTGATCAAGTTAAGCCTCAAATTGGCTTGCACGGCGCCGGCGTTGGTCCAGTCGCCCATGAGTGCGACCCGCATCAATCCGGTCTGCACTGAGTCGATGACGAAGGTGCTGTCGGCCGATAGGAATTCATGAACCCGGGTTTCGTTGAACGAGAGCGGGGCGTCGACCACGGTCAATCCGATATCGTCGCCAAACAACTTGTTCTGCTGTTCCGGAGGCAATTCCGGCGTGATTTGGGTGAGTTCAACGGTGAGCGATCGCGCGTCCCGTGGCGTTTCGATGAAGAACTGAACAACCTGCCCAGGCATAAGTCGCAGCGAGGTATCGATGCCGCCGTTTTCTTCCAGTTCGAGAAGCGTGATGCCGAGGTTTTCGATTGCATCGGCAACCTCTTGGGGACGTGGCGCCGGCGGCACGAGTCGCGGTGGCTCGGGATCGAATCCGGGCTGCTGGAGCAATGTCAGGGCGGCCGGCACGTCCAGGAAGCCGTTGCCTTGATCGAAGTTGCTGGCCGCGCCGCCAACCAGATCGGGGTTGGCGGACTCGATCAGGGCGGCCCGAATGGCGGCCGCCGAGGACTGCGGCGCCGCTCGAAACAACAGCGCCGCGGCACCGGCCACTGTCGGGGCAGAGAATGAGGTGCCCGAAACCAGCGCGGTGTCGCCGTTGGTGCCCTGCACGAAGACGGCGAAGCCATTGGCGATGAGGTCCGGATCTGGACGACCGTCGGCGGTGGGGCCGCGGGAACTGAAATCGGCGACTTGAATATTGTCCGTTGGTCGAAAGTCGAGGCCGCCGCCGGGTCCGAGCTGCAGCTCGCGTAAGATGCGTTCGTGACTGGCGACGTTGGCGGCGCCGACGGTGAGCGCCGGCACGGCCGCGCCCGGACTGGCGCCGGTCATTGCCGCGAAACCCTCGTTGCCGGCGGCGGCCACGACCACGATGCCTTCATCGAGCATTTCGGCGATAAGCAGATCCTCGAGGCTGCGGCCGGCATAGAGCGTCGGGCCGCCGAGACTGACGTTGACGACCTGGATGTTCAGCGCATCGTACACGTAGGGGTCGCCCTCCGAGCCGTCGCCGCCGACGGGCGTTGTGGCGATACCCGCGTTGAAATTGCGCTTGAGCGTTAAAGCGCGGTCGAGGGCCGCCAATGTGCGCGAGCGCGGAGCCCCATCGCCCTCGGCGGCGAAGATTTTCATGGCGTAGATTTTGGCTTCCGGCGCCGCGCCGAGCATCGGCACCAGCAGGGTCCCATCGGCCTGGGGAGAGACGCTTTCCGGTTGGAACGTGCTCACGGCTTGAGCAAGGGGCGAATCATTCGCCAACGCGAATGCGCCGTGACCGGCGATCATGGTGGCGACCCAGGTGCCGTGCTCGTCGTTGCGAGTGCTGGTGGCGGAGGGTTCAGCGGGATCGTCGATAAACGACTCGCCGCCGATAATCGTGCCGGCCAGCGCGGGAACGACCTCGGCGTTGTTGGCGGCGCCGGAATCGATGACGGCGACGATCACGTCGCCGCCGAAGTTGCCGTCCGAATGCAGCTGCGCGGCCCCGGTCAGAACCGTGTCGTAGGAAAAATCGTTGGGTGAGATTGTCCCATTGCGTGACGCGGCGCCATCAGGGTAAGCGGACTGATGAACGATTTGAGCGGCGTCGATGCCCAAGCGCAGCGTCGGTTTGGGCACCGCTTGCAGGACGTCTTTGCCGGCGCTGTTTATGCCGGGCAACCGGCTCAGCGCGAGCAACTTTCCCGCTGGCAGCGATGCCGCGAATCCCGCGACGTTGTGGAATTGGTGGGTCACCGTACCGCCCAGCGAGCGCACGCTGGCGGCCGCGTTGGCGCAGTCGCCGTTGCATTCGATGATGATTTCTTCGGGCGGTGCCGCGATGAAGGGACTCGCCTCGGCGGCCGCCTGCGGCGCCGGCCGGCCGTCGTCGCAGGCGAGCAATACGCCGGCCATGAGGCATACGGCCAAGCGCGCGAGTTTCCCTGTGGCTTGCGCGAGTGACATTGAGGCGGCATCCCTTGCACGTGTCATTATCGGCTTGCCGGGAATCGACCAAGTCGAACCGGGCCGAGCGCAAGTAAACACTAATAATTACGGCCCGTAACTACGTAATATCACCATGCCGCCTGTTTCGAGCCGTGCGACCGGGTATTTTTTGCGACGTAACTCCCGCCCAGGGAAGGAAAGTGCGGATTTATTGCGCTTAATGGTTATCCGGTATCAAATCCCTTCGCTGTGGGCCGATGACATGGGCAGGCCGGGGAGATCGCAATCATCATTTTCTGGTGTCCAGTGTTCTCGCCGTAACCGAGTTAGAGGATTCGAAGTCGACTATGTCTTGGAGTTTGAACAGTCTATTGCCGGACCTGAACCGTCGCCTAAGCCAGGTCACGGAATTACCGCCGTTGCCGGAGGTCGCGCACGGTTTGCTGAAACTCAAGCAGGACCCCGGCGCGGACGCGCGCAAACTTGCCGCGCTGATTGAACTCGATCCAAGCATGGCCAGCCAGATCATGAAGTACGCCGGGTCGGCCTTCTTTGGCTACCGTGGAAAAATCGAATCGATCCAGGATGCCGTCGGTCGCGTGCTCGGGTTTGAAAAGGCGATGCACATCGCTTTGGGGTTGGCGGCGGGAAAAGCCTTGAGTCATTCGCGGGAAGGTCCACTGGGCCTGCGTGCGTTCTGGACCCATGCCTTCAAGTCCGCGCACTTGATGCAAGCGCTGGCTCGATCGACGAGCACGCAGCCACGTCCGAGTCTGGGACTGCTCTACCTCGCCGGCTTGGTTCACGACATCGGTTTCTTGCTGCTGGGCTATTTGTTGGAGCCGGAGTTCAATATTCTCAATCGCGCGGTCGAGGAGAATCCGGATGCGCCGATCACGCAGATCGAAGTTGAAACTTTGGGCTTGACCCACGCCGAGTTGGGCGTTGGATTGTTGCGTCAGTGGAAGATGCCCCAAGAAGTGCTCGCCGTGGTGCTGAATCATCACAACGTTTATTACCAGGGTGAGTGGGCCAACTACGTGCGGTTGGCAATTTTGGCCGACACGTTGCTGAAAAAGGAGCATGGCGGCGACGGCGAACTGGACGCGCTGCCGGCCAATATCCTGATTGCCCTCGGGCTCACGGACGACGATGCCAACGAGGCGCTGGCCAGTCTCAACGAGCAGCAAGAGGGCATCGACGGACTGGTAGCTCAAATTGTCCAATCCGAGCGCTAGCGCCTCGCCGGTTGATCGGCGCTAACGCGTTTGATACGTTGACGCTTTAGTCGCAGCGAAAGCTTCCTTCATGTTCTGTTCGACGATCACTCCAATCGTTCGCGGCGTTGTCATTTGTTGCGCGCTGGTGCTTGGCGGCTGTTCACTCGTCCCAATGGCGCCACTGACGGAGGTGCGTATCGGCGATCGCGTCGACGGCGGCGAAGTGCGGGCGGCGCACCTCATTGAAATCTCCGGCGTCGCGGCGAGTCGACGCTATCCGGGACTGCTGTGGGTACACAACGATTCAGGCGATACCAATCGGCTCTACCTGCTCGACCGCGACGGAAAGTACTACGGCGAATTGTGGCTTGATGGCTGTTCCGCGCGCGATTGGGAAGATCTGGCGGCGGGACCGGGACCGCAACCCGACGAGCATTATCTTTATGTAGGCGACGTCGGCGACAATCTTGCGCAGTTCCCCGAAAGACAGATTTGCCGCGTGGCCGAACCGGCGTTGACGCTCGGCAAACAGGTGTTTTCGAAGCATGCGTCCGCCGACGTATTGCGAGTCCGCTTCACCGATCGTCCCCGCGACGCCGAAGCGCTGATGGTCGACCCACGGACGAAAGACATCTACATCGTTACGAAACGGGAAGCGCAGGTTCTTCTTTATCGCTTGCCATACCCGCAGCCCTTCGGCGGTCGTCTCGACGTGGCGCCCGAAGGGGAGCTGCCGGTGTCGGGGGTCGTTGCCGGCGATGTGTCGCCCGACGGCGGCGAAATTCTCCTCAAGACGATGTCCGAAATTTATTATTGGCGTGTGGCCGCAGGCGCGACTTGGATGGAAACGTTGCAGAGACCGCCCCAGCGGGTGCCCTATGTGCGCGAGCTGCAAGGGGAGGCGGTGGCCTGGGCGGCGGACGGGTCGGGATACTTCACGCTCAGCGAAAAAGTGATGGGGCTGCGCCCGCACGTCTACTTCTATCCTCGTCTCAGTCCGCTGCCGACGCCATAACCCTCTGAAACAAGGACGGTTTACCGCGCCGGCCCGGTGGAGCGTTGGTGCCGGTTGCGTTATACTGCGCCCCATGTACACGGATTATTTTGGTCTCAGCGAAAGCCCATTCACCATTACCCCGGATCCGCGCTACCTCTTCATGAGCGGCCGCCATCAAGAGGCGCTCGCCCATTTGTTATACGGACTCAAGGAAGGCGGCGGTTTCGTGCAACTTACCGGCGAGGTGGGAACGGGCAAGACGACCCTGACCCGCGCGGTGCTCGATCAGCTGCCGGAGAATGTCGACGTCGCGTTGATATTCAATCCCCGCCTGACCGCGTTCGAATTCTTGGCCGCCGCCTGCGACGAACTGCACGTTCCCTATCGGCGCGGCACGCAAAGCATCAAAGAGCTCATCGACGCATTGAACGCCTATTTGCTCACGGCGCACGCCAACGGGCGCCGCGTGGTGTTGATTGTGGATGAAGCGCAGAACTTTCAAATCGAAGTGCTGGAGCAGATTCGGCTGCTGACGAATCTGGAAACCACCAAGCAAAAACTGCTGCAGATCATTCTGGTGGGTCAGCCCGAATTGCGCGAAATGCTGGCCCGGCCGGAACTGCGTCAACTTGCCCAGCGCATCACCGCCCGCTATCACCTGGTTCCCATGACCCTCGCCGAAACGCAGGCCTATATCCAGCATCGGTTGAAGGTGGCGGGCGCCAGCATCCAGCCATTTACCGTTGGTGCGATGAAGCGCGTTTGGCGTTTTGCGGGCGGCGTCCCGCGCTTGGTCAACATTTTGTGCGATCGCGCGCTGCTCGGTGCATATGCCCGCGACAAGAAACAAATCACGGCGTCAATGGTGAACGAAGCCATCGCCGAGTTGGGCTTCGAAGCGCCAAAGAAAAAACTCGATCCTTCCCGGTGGACCATCGGCGCCGCCGTCGCCGCATCGTTGGTGCTGTCCACGCTGGCGTGGTTCCAGTCGCAATCGACGGTCTCGGTGCATGACCTGGCCGCAAACGCCATTGAACCCGCCGCCGCGCTTTCGGCGCCCGCAACGGCGCCGCCCGGTGCACCGCTTTCGCGTGAGCCGATCACTTCGACCGAAACCGCGGCGCAATCTGCGCGCGCAGCCGAAGGGTCGGAGCCCGCACCCGAATCGGCAAGCAACGACTCCGCCCTTGCCGATGCGATCGCGGCCGCGGAGACGGAGGAACCGATCCAAGTCGACGCGGCGCTTGCGCAGGAGTTTACCGCGGAGTCTTTGCGTCAGCTTGTTTGGAATACGCCGGCTGCGGCGGAGCTTGATCAAGCATTCGGTTATTTGTTTGCGCGGTGGGGACTGGAGTACGCCAGCCTGGCGGGGATTACGGGCTGCGAACGGGCCATCGGGGCGCGATTGCACTGTCACTGGGCGAGCGGAAGCTGGCAGGAGTTTGTCCAGCTCAATCGCCCGGCTCTGATTTGGTTTGAACACCCGGATGACGGCACCAAGCGCTACGCCATTGTTCACGGGATGGACGGCGACGGCGTTCAACTGCGTACCGGCGAACATACCGTGCGCGTGCCGGAGTCGGTCATGGAACAAGTGTGGACAGGCAGTTTTCTGGTGCTGTGGCGCCCGCCGGCGCTGGACGTGCGTTTGATCAAACCGGGTGACCGCGGCGAATTGGTGATATGGCTGCGCCGCAATTTAGAGCGCCTCGACGGCAAACAGACCGCAAACGCTCACCCCGAAATTTTTGACCGCGAGCTGAAGGAGCGGGTTTTGGCCTTTCAGCGCGCCCGTGAACTGAACGCCGACGGCTTGGTCGGCGAGAAGACGCTTATTCACCTGACATCGTTGACCAATTCGGACGATGTGCCGCTGTTGCTGACGGACGACTAGCCGATCGAGGCGGCACGCAATGTCACTCATTCTTGAAGCCCTGCAAAAATCCGAACACGAGCGAAATCTCGGGCGCGTTCCCGGTCTGGAGAACGCCGTGCTGATGGAGAGTCATACCGCGGCGCGGCGTTGGAAGGTGGCTGCCCTGGGAATCTTGTTGCTCAATGCGGTTGCCGTGGGCGGGTATTTTCTCATTGAGCGCGGCACGATTTCCGGCGATGCGACGCGCGCAATGACGCCGACGGATGACCAGCCGGCTGCAGAGGCCGCCTCTGCACCGCTTGCTGGTGTGCGAAGCACCGCGCTCGCTGCGTCGGAAGTTCCAACCGCGGAGCCGCCTTCGGTTGCGGTCGCGCCGCGCCTTGAGGACATCGATGCGGTTCGGCGTTATGAGCAAACGCGATTGCCGCGGGTGGTGCCGGCCCGGCAGGATAAGACAGAGACGGCCGTTGTCCCGTCACGGAAGGAGTCGCCTCCGTCGGATCTCGCGGCCGCCTCGGCAGACAACGCCGATGGAGACGTACCAGAGAGCGCAGGCAATCCCGTCGCGCAAGCGCCGTCACCCCCGGCGGACGATCAACTGCCGGACATCGCGGAGATTAAAGACACGTTTTCTCCGCCCCTGGCGCCCCTGCGTCTCGACGTTCATGTGTTTTCGCCGCAAGCCGACCAGCGGTTTGTATTTATCAACATGAACAAATATCATGAAGGCGATGAAATAAGAGAAGGGCCCCGAGTGGCCACCATCGAAACACAAGGCGTTGTGCTGGACTATCAAGGCCAGCAGTTTCGACTGACCGCTCAGTAATGCTGTGCTTCGAGCAAGCACGCAGGGCTCCATAGCGCGAGGGAGCATAAATGGGTGCGCGAAAAACAATAATTGCCACCGTACTCGAATTAAGCGTTGCCGCGGGGTTATGGACCGCCGCGTTTGCCGCCGCGCCCGAAGAAATTGCGGCACCCCTTACGCCGCTAGCGCAAGACGGCATCCACGATCCTAAGAATCCAGCCATTCGCAGTCTGCAACATCCCGAACAGTCCATGGCGGATTTTCCGAAAGACCGTCGCGGCGAAGTCGATTGGGTGCGCACGTTGCGCGAAGGATTCATTTCGCCGCGGCGCAGCGTTTCCGGCGATGACTACGGCGGCAAGGAAGTCATGCAGGAAATGGATCTCGACATCATCATGAAGAACACTCAGCAGATGCCCCATGTGCGCTTTCCTCATTTAGCGCACACGGAGTGGTTGGCGTGCAGCAACTGTCATCCGGCGATCTTCTTGCCGCAGGAGAACGCCAACGAAATTTCCATGGAAAAGATCCTCAAGGGACAGTTCTGCGGCCGTTGTCACGACAAAGTCTCTTTCAGCCTGTTCAATTGCGAGCGTTGCCACAGCATTCCCCACGCGGGCTCCGGTCCGAAGTGGTGGTAACGCCGCCACGGTCGTTTTTAACTCCACAGTAAATACCCCGGTAAATTCTCCGCGAAAGCGCCGATTTAGTTCATATCCCGCGACAGCGGCCGCGGCGGGACTACACTTGTATTGAAATGCGCAGTACCGGACTCGAGTGATCCATGACTCAGCGGGTTGTGAAACGATTTCGAACCAATCGGCGTGGTAGCGACTATGTCGTGGGCGACATTCACGGCGAATTCGCCAAGCTCGAGACAGCGCTGGCCAAACTTGCTTTTGACAAACGGCGCGACAGACTATTTTCCGTCGGCGACTTGGTGGACCGCGGCCCGCAGTCGGCCCAGGTGCACAATTGGCTGGGTCGTCGCTGGTTCCACGCTGTCCTGGGCAATCACGAGCAGATGTTGATTCGCCTTGCGGGCAAACAACTCGACGACTGGCTGGCGACCAATGGCGGCGAGTGGTGGCATGGGACGGATCCGACGACACAGGATGAGATCATCGGCGCCCTGTCGCAATTGCCATTGGCCATCGAAGTCATGACCGGTAGCGGCAAGGTCGGTATCGTGCACGCGGACGTGCCTTCGGGATTGTCTTGGCAGGACTTCCTGGCGAGTCTGCGAAGCGGGGAAGACCATGCAGTGGAGTACGCGCTGTGGAGTCGCAGCCGGATTCACGGCGCGGACGATTCACCGGTGCGCGGCGTCGCCAAGGTGTTTTGCGGTCATACGCCCCTATCCAAACCCGCCGTCCTGGGCAACGTCCATTTGATTGACACCGGAGCCTGTTTCGGCGGCCCGCTGACCATCGTTCCCTTGGATGAAAACGCGGATTAGCCGTCTCGCGCTAAAGTTTTCAACCCGATTCCCGCTTCGTAATAGCAGGTTTGCCGGATATTCCGGGAATGAATTATTTAATTTGGAGTTAGCGGGAAGATTATGGCGCGCATATTGGTCGTTGATGATAACGAACTGAATCGGGACATGTTGTCGCGTCGACTTGAAAAACAAGGGTACGAAGTCGACATGGCGGAGGACGGCGCGCGGGCGCTGAGCAAGATCGAGAGCAATGGCTTTGATTTAGTGTTGCTCGATATTCAGATGCCGGTCCTTGATGGATTCGGCGTGCTCGAGCGTATGAAGGCATCCGAGCAACTGCGCAGCTTGCCGGTGATCGTGATCTCGGCTCAAAGCGAACTCGACAACGTGGTGCGCTGTATCGAGATGGGCGCCGAAGATTATCTTCCGAAACCCTTCAACGCCGTTATCCTGCGCGCGCGCATCCACGCCTCCCTTGAGAAGAAACGTCTACATGATCTTGAAGCGACCCACCGACGGTTGATAGAGGATCAGAATCATCTGCTCGAGGAGCGCGTTCGGGAACAGGTAAAAGAGATCGCCTCGGCGCAATTGGCGGCGATTTTCGCGATGTCCAAACTGGCCGAGTCCAAGGATCCGGAAACCGGCGCGCACCTTGAGCGCATGCGGGAATACTGCCGTTTGCTCTCCGTCGAGCTCAAGCGCAACAACGCCTACGACAAAGCGGTGGACGATCAATTCATCGACAACATTTTCGCCGCCAGCCCATTGCACGACATCGGAAAGGTCGGCGTCCCCGACGATATCCTTTTAAAACCGGGCAAACTCGACCCGAATGAGTGGGTTGTTATGCAAACCCATACCAGCGTGGGTGCGGACACGTTGCGGGCGGTGGACCGGCAGCATCCTGGGAACACATTTGTTCGCATGGGGATTGAAATCGCCGAGTGTCATCACGAAAAGTGGGACGGCTCAGGCTATCCAAAAGGACTATCCGGTGAAGGCATTCCGCTGGCCGCGCGCATTCTCGCCTTGGGCGATGTCTACGATGCGCTAACGTCCAAGCGCTGCTACAAAGACGCCTTCAGTCACGAAAAGAGCAAGGGCATCATCGTCGAGAGCATGGGGTCGCACTTCGATCCGATCGTCGTGCAGGCATTCCTATCCATCGAGGATGATTTCGTGCGGGTCCGCAAGAAATACCATGATGACGACGAGTAAAGCCTCGAACATCATGAGAAATGGGCCGTGGACGATACGTTAGTTGAATTTCTGGCTTTGTTCCGCTGAGCGGTAGGGTGACGATCATGAAGATGAAGCGCGCGCGTTCATCCCTTTGGGGTTGGTTCGGCCTATTGGCCGTGATTCTTATTTCGCCGGCGAGCATCGCGGGGGACAAGAAACATGCCCCCGAGAACCTGGCGGGCAGCACACTTGTCGATGCCGACTGGGTCAAGCGGGCGCTGGATCAAAAGGAACCGCTGCTCATTATCGATTCACGAATCAAAGATGAGTATCTGGACGGGCATTTGCCCGGCGCGGTCCATTTGAATGCGGACAATCTAGATCTCTACCGGGAGGTGTTGCCGGCGGATAAGGAACACCCGGTGCTGTTCTACTGCAACGGCCCGAAATGCTTGAAAAGCCATAAAGCGGCGGCGCTCGCCATCGAGTGGGGCTATCGCAAAGTCTACTGGTTTCGCGGCGGAATTCCCGAGTGGAGTTCGCTTGGATACCCCGTCGAGTAGATAACCGGGGCCCATCGCCAACGCCTATGTACAAGGAAAAGACAGCCGGCGGCAGCATCAGCTACTTGAGTAGTCTCAATGGCCGCATCACGCTCGTGCTAGGGACGGTGCTGTGTTTGGTTGTCGCCGTCATGTACGCGTCCAGCTACTATGGTCAGCGTAATCTTACTGCGGCCATGGATCGCAGCGCGTTGAACAGCCACTCCATTTTGCTCAAAAAGCTGATAGATACCGAATACGAGACGATTCAAGAGCGATTGTCGCGGATATTGACGCGCAACGTGGTGGACGCCTTCAGTAAGCGCGATCGCGACGCCCTGATGCAGTACGCCCTGCCGCCTTTCAACCGAATCAGCACGTTGACCAATTTCACCCGCCTGAGTTTCTACACGACCGACGGCGAGCCGTTTCTAAATGTGCATGATCCGGCGGGAATCGTCGGGCGAAAGCCGCGGGCATTGATTCGCGACGCTTTGGTTCAGCGCAAGATTCTTCACGGGATGGAAACGGTTGACGACGGGGTCGCAGTGTCCGTTGTCTGGCCCGTCTACACCGACGGCGAGTTGGTTGGCGTAGCAGAAGGCAGCGGTGAACTTGCGACTGTGATCGGCGGTTTTGCCAAGACCGTGAACGGAATCGCCGGCTTCGTGCAAACGCCCGCGGCTGGCGCCGGGTCGTCGGGGCTGACCATGATCAGCGATGAGGCGCATTCGTCGGTTCTCCATGCGGCGCTGCAGCATTTTGGCGCCGATGCGCAGCGCGCGATGGTGGAACGCGATAGTGTAGTGTGGCAGGCGAGCCTGTTGCCGCTGCGAGGTCACGGAGACGCGGTGTTGGGGAACGTGCTGATTGGGGAAGACGTTACCGATTTTGCTCGCTCGCTGAACAACAACACGCTGCGTAATACGGCGGTGACCGCTGCCGGTGTATTTGTTGCCCTTGTTATCGCGCTAGCGGTTATCGGCAGGAATATGTCTAGACTTTCCGACATGATTGCCGCGGTGCGTCATTTCGCCAACGGAAACTATGCCATCAAGGTGCCGCCGCAGAAGCGCGACGAAATCGGTTTGCTTGGGGAAGCGCTGGACATGATGATTAAGCGTGTCGGTGAGACTCAGGAAGCGCTGATCAAGTCGGAAAAAGAGGCACAGGAAGCGAATCGCGCAAAAAGCGCGTTTCTTGCCAACATGACCCACGAATTGCGTACTCCGCTTAATGCGATAATCGGCTACGGAGAGATTTTACGAGACGAGTTCGCCGCGAAGCAGGACTCACGGACCACCGATGATCTTCTGAAAATGGTCAGTGCGGGACGCGGTCTGTTGCGGCTGATCGATGAGATCCTCGAGATTTCCAAGATCGAGGCCGGCACAGTCGCCGTCTATTGTGAGAAATTCGACGTCAATCGGCTGATTGATGACGTGGTCACGGCCGCGAATCCCAGGATGCTCAGCAACAAGAACGAATTGATCGTTGAGCGCTCGGAGGGGGCCCGCTGGGCGTTTGCCGATCCTGAGAAGACCGCAAAGGTCATGCACAAAATCATCGACAACGCGGCGAAGTTCACCCACGATGGCAAAGTCGTCGTTTCGGTTACCAACGGCGATGCCAATTGGATCGAAATCGCTGTCATGGATTCGGGCGAGGGCATTGATCAGGCGGCGGTCCGGCGTTTGTTTCAACCCTTTTTCCAAGCGGACGAATCGACGACGCGGCGGCACGGCGGTACCGGTCTTGGCTTGGCCATCGCCAAGCGTTTAACCCAGCTTATGGGCGGTGACATTATGCTTGAGAGCGAAGTGGGGCGCGGCTCCACGTTTAAGGTCAAAATCCCGTCCGCGGCGGGAATGTCGGTGTAGTAATTTATTGTTGATGATGTAAGGACAGAGATATGGCGACGATACTGCTTGTGGAAGACAACGAGATGAACCGGGACATGTTGTCGCGGCGTCTTGAGAAAAAGGGCTATACGGTGATTATGGCCGTCGACGGGAGAGAGGGAATTGTCCTGGCGGAAAAGCACAAGCCTGATCTCATCCTCATGGACATGAGCCTGCCCGAGATCGACGGCTGGGAGGCCACTCGTCAGATCAAGTGCAACCCCGCGACTCAGGCTATCCCTCTTATCGCCCTGACGGCCCATGCCATGGCGGGCGACCGGGAGAAGGCCATGGAGGCCGGATGCGACGACTATGACACCAAACCGGTCGACTTCGCCCGGCTGCTCGATAAAGTTGAAAAGGCTCTGGGCTAGAGAACGCCTATGCCGCTCACCATTCTCGTCGTCGACGATAACGAGCTGAATCGGGACGTCCTGCGTCGTCGGCTCGAGCACGAGAGTTACAACGTCATCACGGCGAAGGATGGCAAGGAGGCGTTGGAACTCCTGACCATTCAAGCGCCCGATGCCATGTTGCTGGACATCATGATGCCGGTGATGGACGGCTACGAAGTATTGGACAAGCTCAAAGAAAGCGCCAAGACAAAGTCGATCCCGGTCATGATGGTTACCGCCGTCAACGACATGCAAACGGTGGTCAAGTGCATTAAGAAAGGCGCCGCCGACTATATCACGAAGCCTTTCGAGCCGGACCTGCTGCGCAGCCGCGTTCAACGTTTGCTGTCTCGTGGTAAGGCGAAACCACAGGGCGCGGATGACTTCAGCGCACCCATGTCCGGCGAGGTATTGATTGTCGACGATGTGGACCTAAACCGGGAAGTGCTCGAACGTCGCTTGACGGAGTATGGTTTGGAGGTGGTTGGCGCGCGCTCAGGCAAAGAAGCCCTGGCGATCCTAGCCCAAAAGACGCCGCAGTTGATTCTGCTCGACATTATGATGCCCGAGATGGATGGCTACCAGGTCCTTGCCCACCTCAAGAAGGACAAGAAGACCAAAGGCATTCCTGTGCTGATGATTTCCTCGGTGGATGAACAAAGCAGCATCAAGAAGGCGCTCCAGCTCGGCGCGGCGGACTACGTCGTCAAGCCGTTTGACAATGTGCTGCTCAAGGCGCGCATCAGAGGTTTTCTAGGGTATGCAAAAAAGGTTGATGCGGCCGAGGAGGGTGTCACCGGCTGGATCGAATCGGTCAAACGAGCAGTAAAGAACGTGGGCGTCGAGCTGCCGGTGCCCACTGACATCGCAACGACCGTTACCCAGTTGTCCATGGATCCGGCCACGCCGATCGAGGAAATTGCCAAGATCATCGAGATGGATCCGGCGATGACCGCGAAGCTGTTGGGCATCGCCAATTCGACCTTCTACCAAGGGGCGGCCAAGGTCCACAAGATCGTCGATGCCCTGACGCGCATCGGAATGGCAGAGACGCGCCACTATGTCACCACCATAGCCCACAAGCAGGCGTTTAATTGCAATATGAAGTCCACCGGCAGGGTAATGGAGCGGGTGTGGCTGCATTCATTGGCCTGCGCGCTGGCGGCGAAGAAAATCGCGGAAACAAAAGGTCGCCAGGGGGATGAGTTCTACACCTGGGGCCTGCTTCACGATATCGGGATGGCCGTGGCGGTCAAGGCCATTGAGCAGTCAAACGGCGGTGACCGTTTGGATGAGGAGGAGATCGCGGCCGTGTTGGTTGCCGTGCACGAGGAATTGGGGGCGGTGACCCTGATGTCGTGGAACATGGACGAGCGAGCAATCAGTTTTGCTTCCGTCCATCATTCGAATCTCGACAAGGCCGACGAATTGCAATTGATCCTCGCCTGCGCCGACGCAGCGGCGATCAGCGCCGGGTTCGAGGGGGCGGATCCGCCTCGGGACGATCGCGATACGCTCTGCGGGGCGATCGGTCTGACGCCGGCGGGTTTCTCGGAAATCGTCGATTGGACGAAGGCCGAGATGGAAAAAGTCAAAACGGTATAGGGTCGGTATGTCGCGGGGACTAATTTATTCGCTGGGACTTTTAGTTGCCATCGCTTTTGGCCCGCCGCCCGCGTGTGCGCAGGAGCCTTACGTCTTGGGTGTGTTTCCCCGCACCAGCGCGAAGGAGACGCACAACAAGTTTACCGCGATGGTTCGCTATTTGTCCGCAACCCTCGGCCGGGAGGTTCGGCTGGAAACCTCCAAGGATTTCGATTCATTCTGGCGAGCCGTGGCGGCGAAGCGCTACGACATGGTGCACTTCAATCAGCTGCACTACCTCAAGAGCAAAAAACAGTTCGGTTATGACGTCGTGCTGCAGAACGAGGAGTTCGGCAAAACGACCATCGCCGCGGCGATCGCCGTTACGAAGAAAAGCGGCATTCGCGAGGTTCAACAGCTCAAGGGCAAAAAAGTCGTCTTCGGCGGCGGCCCCACGGCGATGGTGTCCTATGTGGCGGCGAAGTACCTCCTTATGGATCTGGGCTTGGCCGAGGGGTCGTTTCAAGAGGACTTTGCGCTCAATCCCCCGAACGCCATGATCGCGGTGTTCTACGACCAGGCGATGGCCGCGGGCATCGGCGATGTGGCCCCGAACTTCTCCACCCTCGGGCGGAACATAGACATGGATCAGATGGAGATTATCGCCAAGGGTGAGGAACTCCCGCAGTTGCCCTGGGCCGTTCGCGACGGGCTTGGCGCGCAGGAGCGCAAGCGATTCGTCGATGCGCTGCTCGAACTCAACAACAGCGTGGAGGGTAAGCAGATTCTAAGCCAAGCCGGGCTGACGGGGATTCGCGAGGCGAACGACGCGGACTATGACGGTTGCCGAAGAATAATTCTGCGCGTTACCGGGGAGGAGCTATGAGTGCGGCCGCGTCGTGAACATCTTCAAGCGGTATCTCGGGGTTAAGTTTGTCGCCATCGTCGTGGTCATTCTCTCGGCTACGACGAGTATCACGGCTGTCACCACCGCGACCCACAGCAAGGCGCAAAGCATGGAACAACGCATGGCGGGGGTGGACGCAATGGGGAGATTTATCGCGCGCGTCGCCACGGACTCGATACTCAGCATGGACTTTATCGGACTGGAAAGCCATGTGCGGGACATCGCCAGTCAGCCGGACATAGACTACGCCCTCATTCGGGATGCAGGCGGAAAGGTCATCGCATTTCACGGCCCCGAAAGCGATCGCGCCAAATACGATGGGGGGAATGCCGGGGAGCCTGCGGGATCGCCCGTGATGGTCAAGGAGTTCGTTATCGACTATGACGCCGGCGAGTTGGGCCGCTTGACTGTGGGCGTGAACGAGAAAAGGATCGTCGACGCCGCCAATGAGATCTTCTACCGGCAGATGATTGCCAATGTGGCCATCACCGTATTTTTGGCGGCGACGATTTATGTCGCATTCATGCTCAATGTGCTTAGGCCCCTAAAAGCGCTCAAAACGAGTTTCAGACGGGTGGCGGAAGGCGATCTCGGCTATGACGTCAAAATACGAACCCAGGACGAGTTGGGCAACCTCGCCGAATCCTTCAACCTTATGACTGGCGCATTGCGCGAGAGTCACGAGCAGAAAGAGCGGATTCTAAGCGAGCTTCGGGAGAGCAACCGAATGTTGGAGGAGGCGACAAAAGCGAAGAGCCGCTTCCTCGCCAACATGAGTCATGAGCTGCGCACACCCCTCAACGCCATCATCGGCTACAGCGAGATGGTTATCGATGAAATCAGGAGCGTCGAAGAGTCGCAGAACGTGAAGGATCTGGAAAAGATCAATTTTGCCGGCAAGCACCTGCTGACGCTTATTAATGACGTATTGGACTTGTCGAAGATTGAAGCGGGCAAGATGGAGATCCATACGGAGGATTTCGACGCAGCGGAGCTGATCGAAGGGGTCGCCAGCACGGTTCGACCGATGGTGGATACCAAGCGGATTGATCTTCGCTTGGACCTAAAGGCGCCGTTGGGCGTAATGCGCGGGGACGCGGTGAAGATGCGCCAAATGCTGTTCAACTTGCTGAGCAACGCCATCAAGTTCACCGAAAAGGGCGGTGTGGTATTGGTGGCCCAGCGGGAACGGCGGGGGCGGTTCGATTGGTTGCTTATTGAGGTGAGCGACACGGGGATCGGTATGACGCCGGCGCAGCAGCAGCGCTTGTTCAGTGAGTTCGTTCAGGCGGATTCATCCACGACGCGACGTTTCGGAGGCACGGGATTGGGGTTGGCTATAACCAAACGATTCTGCAAAATGCTCGGGGGGGATATCGTCGTTGATTCGACTCCCGGGCGTGGTTCCCAATTTACGTTGACTCTACCCTGGTATGGTCCCGATAGCCTTACCGTCGTTCAGGAACACGTTCTCGAACACTCCGCACATTAAACTGTACTGACTATAATGGAAAACGCGCTTAAGTCTGCGGTTGGGAAATCCGATAAGGAAGGCAGTATCGTGAGGACGGCGCACCGTTAGTTAGGAAATTCATTGTATGCGAGTTCACCAAATTCGACGCGATAACAATCGGTTTTTCCTGCTCCTCTTGGCCGGACTATGGTGCCTCGCAGTGAGCACTCACAGTTTCGCCGCCGATGAGATCGTTTCCCCTGACAATATTCCGGGCAGCGAGAAGGTCGATGCGGAGCAATTGATTTCACTGGTCGATAAGGTCCCGCAATTGATCATTATCGACTCGCGGATTGCCAGCGACCGGATACAAGGCCATATCGAAGGCTCTATCAGTTTGCCGGACGAGAAAACGACCTGCGACACGTTGCACGAGCACGCCCCCAACTCGGACGCGGCCGTGCTGTTCTACTGCAATGGTCCTAAGTGCGGGCGCAGTGCGGTGGCCGTGAATATCGCGCTGCAGTGCGGCTACAAAAACGTCTACTGGTTTCGCGGCGGCTTCGAAGAGTGGAAAAAGAAGAAGTACCCGTACATCAAGGAATAACGGTGTAGCAACGGGACCCCGGACGACGTGAGGGAGCCATAACGCGAGGTCGAAGACGTTGAGCACTGTGATTCCGCCAAATGGTTGCCGAGGAGCTCGCCCTCACATTCCCAACCCTTGCTTAGCCCTTTAAGTAGCGGCCATGTCTGCGTGGCGGCGTATAATGGGAACCCGCGCGACTGTCGTCTTCGCCGTCGTGTTCATGGGGATGACGGCGGTAATCCTGGTGTTGTATGCGGGGAACACCTTCAAAGGACAAATCATTGCGCAGGAGGAAGAGTCTCTCACCAGCCTGCTTGCGACGCGCACTTCGGAGCAGTTTCGCGAATTCTCCTCTAAGTTGACCGAAATCGGCCTCGTCATTCAAAACGACGCGGGTTTTCGCGATACGCTGCGCGGCGGCGATCGAGAATCCCTTGCCACACTGCTGCAAGACCGTTTCTACCAATACCCATTGACTGTCGAAGGTCTGGAACTCGATGAAATGGCCATCAGCGACAGCGCGTTCGCGGTTGTCGCTCAGGCCCGTGCAGACCAGGAGGCGCCGCGGCTGCGTGCTTGCATCGAGGGCGAGACGCCGCATTTCATGAGCGACGAAATGACCCGGCGCAAGATCCACACCGGGTGGTGTCGGGACGCGGGACGACTCTGGCTCCATGTCACGCTGCCGGTGGGGGCGTTTAACGTAGCCGGCTATTTGCATTTGTTCGCCGATGTTCGCCAGCGGCTGGGGATACTCGAGGAACTGGTCGGCTATCCCCTTCGCGCAGTCCTCGATGATGAGGCTTTGTACGAATCGGACCTTTGGCCCGCGCCCGAGCACGCGCGAGAGTTCGTTCACGCGACGACCATGATCGAGATCGACCCTCGGTCGCGGTTGATCGTCGCCGCGGCGCGCGATCTTCGCAAGCTGCACGCCAACATGCGGAGCAACCAAGCGGTCGTACTGGGGTCGGCCTTGGTTGCCACCGTTCTTTGCGGCTTGCTGTCCTTGGTGGTCATTGGGGCGAGTGTATTGGCGCCGTTGCGGCGTTTGACCGCCCAGCTTGCGCGCATGCGGGAGGATCGCGGGCGGCTCGGGGAGACGATGGAAGAGCGGGGCAACGCCGATGTCCGCAGCCTCATCGCGGGCTTTAACAGCATGACCACCGAGATGCGCCGGCTGTACGAGAACCTGTCCGACAGTAACGAGGAACTCGAGAAAGAGGTGCGCATCCGGCGGCGGATCGAACAGGAGATTAAACGGGCGAGGGATATGGCGCTGGCGTCGGCGCGGATCAAATCGGAGTTTCTCGCCAACGTCAGCCACGAGATTCGTACACCGATGTGCGGTATTTTGGGTATGCTGGACCTGCTCGCCGACACGCCGATGAGCCCTGACCAGTTCGATTACGTCGATATGGCTCGGCGTTCGGGCGACACTCTGCTTAATATCATCAACGATATCCTTGATCTGTCGAAACTCGAAGCCGGCAGGCTGGTGCTTGAGGACCTCGAGCTTGATCTCAGCCAACAAATCAAGACCGTGTTGGAACTGTTTTCCGATCAGGCGCGCGCTAAGAACGTCGAACTCAAGTGCGAACTCGAAGAGAACTTGCCCGCGAAGGTTTCGGGCGACCCGACCCGCCTGCAGCAGGTCCTGATAAACCTCGTCGGTAACGCGATCAAATTCACCGACCATGGCCAGGTCGTGTTCCGGGTCAAGCTGGAGCGTGAATCGGACGAGCACATCGTGCTGCGTTTCGAAGTCGAGGATACGGGTATCGGTATTCCCGCCGACAAGCGCGGCAAGATTTTCGAGTCGTTCATGCAAGCCGACGGGTCCATGACGCGCAAATACGGCGGCACGGGGCTGGGATTGGCCATTGTTAAGCAAATCGCGACGCTGATGGGCGGCCAAGTCGGCGTCGAATCCGAGCCCGGCAAGGGCAGCGTGTTTTGGGTGACGGTGCGGTTTGGACGCAGCCATCTGGCGCCGCTGTGCTTTGTTTACGAGCGCGCGGCCGGGGATCTGCGCTTTCTAATTGTGGATCAAGATAGCCGGGATCACGGCGGACTCGAAGCCCTGCTCGACGCATGGGCGATTCCGTATGACCAGGTTAATTCGGCGAGTGATGCGTTGGCGCGCCTGGCGTCGTCATCGGACCAGAACCGCCCCTATTCGGCCGTATTCTTGAGCACCCGGTTCGAGAATTTTCTCGACATCGCCGAGTCGCTCTCCACGCACCACGCGGCTCCGCCACTGGGCATCGTGGCACTGCGACGCGTGGGTGAGCATGAGTTTGCCCCGGAGTGGGCACGCCGGGGCATAACCACCTACGTCAACAAGCCTTTGTCGCAAGATCAGCTTTATGAGTGCGTGAGTCGACTGCTTGGCAGCAGGGCCGCTCAAGCCATGGCGCCGCAGGCCACGGTGCGCGAACCAATCGGCGAAGGGCTGCGCATTCTCGTGGCCGAGGATAATCTGGTCAATCAGAAGGTCGCTGTCGGCTTGCTCAAACGCGGCGGTTACCATGTCGATGTTGCGGAAAACGGCCGCGATGCCGTCGTGCTATGGCAGAAGGAGGCACACGATCTAATCTTAATGGACTGTCAGATGCCGGAGATGGACGGCTATGCGGCTTCGCGGGAGATTCGACGTCTGGAACTACAGGCAGGCACCGGTAAGCGTGTCCCGATCATTGCGCTCACCGCGCATAGTCTCGCTGTGACCTGGGATCAATGCCGTCAGGCCGGCATGGATGACTTTCTTTCGAAACCGGTGAAACCCACGGCCTTGCGCTCCATGCTGCGGCGCTGGTTGGCGCACCGATCAGCCCCGGCGCCCGAGGAGCAACAGCCCGCCGCGGTCGCCGATACAACGGCGGATATCAGCTAAAACACGACCTTTACGGGCGTTGCTTGCCCACTTCACAGTCGGTCTGCATTTCCGAACGTATGTTGCCGATTCATAAAACAAAGGGCCCAATCGATGATTGGGCCCTTTGTGCCGAATATGGAACTACGCGGCCATTTCCTTCAGAGCTTTGAGCGGTTGCACTTTTACGACATTGCGAGCGGGTTTCGCTTTGAAGACGGTTTCTTCGCCGGTGAACGGGTTGATCCCTTTGCGTGCCTTCGTCGCGGGTTTGCGAATGACTTTCACCTTCAGAAGTCCGGGCAGAGTGAACAGTTGAGGTCCGCCTTTTTTCACATGACCTTCCACCAGTGACTTCAACTCATCAAACACCGCGGCAACTTGCTTCCGATTCAGACCGGTGCCCGTCGCGATCTCCGTGAAGAGCGTGGTCTTGCTCATCGGATCCTTAATGGATTTAGCTTTGCGCGGCGCCGCCTTCTTGGTTGCACTCATCGCTTTCTTTGAAGTTGCCTTCTTCTTCGCAGCCATCGTGAACTCCTGTAATTAGCGAAAACACGGATGATATAAATGAGCAGTATGTGTTTGTCAAGAAAAATAAGCGCTTTTTCGCATCATGCGTTCATTTTGCCCTGTTTTTAAGGCTCGAAACGAACTCGCGAACCTTTGCGTGACAAAAAACACAAAGACAGAGTTTCGTGCAGTGTTCGATTATTTGCGCTGCTTTTCGGGCGCAAAGCAACTAGACTGAGTGTTCACTCCCATGACGGACTCATCGCGGCAATCGCTTCAAAGTTACTACGACAGCGTGGTGCGTTGTCGCACGCGTGATCGGGCCCGTATCGTGCATGCCATCGATAGACTCAAGCGCATGGACGGTCAAGATGCGGCGCGACAGACGGCGCATGAGAAGCTGCAAGCATTGATCAGCGAGTCCTTGACGACGGTGGCCGCGCGCCGACAGAACGTGCCGCCGGTTAACTACCCTCCTGAATTGCCGATTACCGACTACGCCGACGAGTTGACCCGCACCATCGCAACCCATCCCGTGACAATCGTTGCCGGCGAGACAGGATCGGGCAAATCGACCCAGTTGCCGAAGTTCTGTTTGGCGGCCGGCCAGGGCGCCCGCGGCTTTATCGGCTGCACCCAGCCGCGTCGAGTCGCGGCGCGTGCCTTGACCAATCGATTGCGTGAGGAGTTGATGGGCGCGGCGCCGACCGCCGTCGGGTGCAAGGTGCGGTTCAGTGATTCGTCGCACCGCGACGGATTGATAAAAGTGATGACCGACGGCATCCTGCTGGCCGAGATTCACCACGACCGATGCTTGGACGCTTATGACACCATCATTGTCGACGAGGCCCATGAGCGCAGTTTGAATATCGATTTTCTGTTGGGATATTTGCGCGGTTTGCGCAAGAAGCGGCCGGACCTCAAAGTCATCGTGACGTCGGCCACCATCGATGTCGCGCGCTTCGCTGAATTCTTCGGTGGCGCGCCGGTGGTCGAGATTCCAGGACGCTTGTATCCGGTCGAGATGCGTTACCGGGCGCCGGACTCGCCGGTCGAGGATACGGCTCAGATGGTCGCGGAAACCGCCGCCGAATTGCTGTCGGCCCATCCTGAAGGCGACATCTTGGTGTTTCTGCCCGGCGAGCGGGAGATTCGCGAAACCGCCGAAGCGCTGCGGGGCTTGGGCAAGTCCAAAGCCGACGTGCTGCCGCTTTACGCTAGGCAGAGCGCCGCGGACCAAAATCGCATCTTTTCGCCGTCGTCGCAGCGGCGCATCGTGCTGGCCACCAACGTCGCCGAGACGTCACTGACCATCCCCCGGGTGCGTTTCGTGATCGATACCGGCACGGCGCGCGTCAGCCGGTTTGCCAAGGGGAGCAAAGTTCAGCGTTTGCCGATCGAACCCATCTCCCGCGCCAGCGCCGATCAACGGGCCGGGCGTTGCGGTCGCCTTGGCCCCGGTGTCTGCGTGCGGCTCTACTCCGAAGAAGATTACCAAGCGCGACTTCGGTTCACGGAGCCGGAGATTTTGCGCACCAATCTCTCCAGTGTCATCTTGCGTATGAAGGCTTTGGGCATCGGCGATGTTTTTCAGTTTCCGTTTTTGGATCCGCCCGATGCGCGGCATATACGCAGCGGTGTGCGGGAATTGGCTTTGCTCGGCGCCCTCGATGACCAACATCGTTTGACGCCGCTGGGTCGACGGATGGTGCGGTTTCCGGTTGATCCGCGGTTTGGCCGCATGATCATGGCCGGCCAGGACCACGGCTGCCTGAGCGAGATGCTGGTCATCGCCGCCGCGCTGAGCATTGTCGATCCGCGGGAACGGCCCTTTGACAAGCGCCAGCAGGCCGATCTGAGTCACAAGGAATTTTGCGACCCGCGTTCCGACTTCATCAGCTTGCTGAATCTCTGGCGCTTTTTGGTCGAGCAACGACGCCATTTGTCGAAGCGCAAGTTTCGCGCGCTGTGTTTGGAGCGGTTCTTGTCGCCGACGCGGGTGATGGAGTGGAGCGACGTTCACCGTGAGTTGTTGGAGTTGGCCGCCGGCGAAGGCATGAAACTCAATGAGACCGACGCGGATTACGACAGCATTCATCGCGCATTGCTGTTCGGGCTGGTGGATCACGTGGCGCGCAAGCTGCCGGCGGGGATGTATGAAGGCATGCAGCAACGGCGGTTGCGGATCTTTCCGGGGTCGTGCACCGCCAAATCGTCGCCGCCATGGATCGTTGCCGCGGAGTGGGTCGAGACGACACAACTCTTCGCGCGAACCTGCGCGCAGATCGAACCCGGCTGGGTCTTAGCGCCGGCGGGAGACTTTCGCCGTGAGCGCTACTTCGACCCCTACCTCGAACATCGCAGCGGACGAGTGAGGGGGTTTTGCGAGATCAGCGTGTTCGGGTTGATTGTGATGCCAAGAAAGCGCATCGATTTCGCCCGCCATGAACCCGCGCAGGCTCGCGAGGTGTTCATTCGCGAGGGATTGGTCGAAGGGCGCATGGCCGCGCCGCCGGACTTTCTGCGTCATAACCAGGTGGTAGTCGCGGCGCTCAAGCGTCTCGAGGCCAAGCACCGCTTGGACGGCATCGCGCCCGGCGCTGACGATCTCGCGCGACACTACGCCGAGCATTTGCCGGCGGAGATTGTCGATGGGCCAAGCTTGCGCCACTGGTTGCAGGCGCAGCCGGCGCCCGTCGACGCAGTGCTGCGCCTCGACGAAGGTCAGCTTGCCGAAGCCGCCGGCCTGTTCGTCACGCCGCGATCATTTCCGGACTCACTTGAAGTGAGCGGCGTAACATTACGTCTGACTTATGATTATTCGCCGGGTCAACCGACCGATGGCGTCACGGCGCATGTGCCATTGGCGGCGTTGAACGCGTTAACGGCGGAACCCTTCGAATGGCTTGTGCCGGGCTACTTGCGCGAGAAAATCGCCGCGTTGATCAAGGTGCTCCCGAAGCAGTGGCGTAAGAATTTCGTGCCGGTTCCTCAATACGCGGCAGCCTGCGCCGCGGCGTTACAGGAGACGGAGCAGCCTTTGCTACCGGCGCTCGCGGATAAGTTGTTCGCCATGACCGGCGTGCGGATTCCGGCAGATGCGTGGCAGATGGAGCGGTTGCCCGAAGTGTTCCTGTTTCGGTTTGTGGTTGAGGGCGAACAGGGTGAGATGCTCGGCGAGGGTCGCAACTTGCGGGCGCTGCAGGAGCGGTACGCGGCCGCGGCTCATGCCCAATTCTCGGCGCAATCGGCGGTGCAGTGGAACCGCGCACCCATCACGCACTGGGACCTGGGCGACTTGCCCGAGCAGGTGATCACGTACGCGGCGGCGGGCGCGCGCGTGCCCGGCTATCCGGCGCTGGACGAACGGAATCACTCCGTCGCGCTGCATCTGTTCGACAATGCCGCCGTGGCCCGCGCGCGCCATCGCCTTGGCGTGCGCCGCTTGCTGATTCTGGAGGCGGCCGCGAAGGTCAAGGTGCTCAAGCGGCAAATGCCCCACCGTGAGCGCTTGTGTCTGTGGTATCGCGGCGTCGACAGTTGCGATGCCTTGTTCGATGACCTGTGTTGCGTGGTCATCGAGCGGCAGTTTGCAAATGCGCTGGCCGACGTTCGCAGCCAGGCATCCTTTGCGGATCTCGCGCGTCGAGTTCAAGCGAGTTTCATTGCCGAGGGGACGGCCGTGAGCGAGGAGGTGTCGCGAATTCTCGAGGCGTATGACGGCGTTCGTCGCGGTCTGGGCGAGATTCGGGATTTTGGCTTGGGTGAAGCCGTGGCGGACATGCAGGATCAGTTGTCCAAGCTCATTTATCCCCAGGTATTCGTCCGGAGTTCGCCGCAGATTCTGGCCAACTATCCGCGCTACTTGCGGGCCATGCTCGTGCGCATCGAAAAACTGCGCCAGGATCCGCAGCGGGACAGCCGGCGCGCCGCGGAGGTGCTGCCTCATTGGCGGGCGTTTTGGGCCCACCCTTCCCGCAGCGCGCCGGAGAAATGGGTGCACGACGTCGACGATTTCCGGTGGATGTTGGAGGAGTTCCGCGTATCGTTATTTGCCCAGGAACTGGGAACTCCATACCCGGTATCGGAGAAACGCCTGAGTCGCACCTGGGAAGCCATCAATAAACCGACCGGTCTATAGACGGTTAACGTCGGTTCCGATATATGCCTATAATTGCGTCACGGCCGCGACAAAGGAGCCAAAGCGGTGCCAAATCTTCGCTTCAACACAGTTCTAGCAGTTGTCCTCCTATCCCTTGGTGCAGTGTTTGGAGCGCCGGTCAGTCGAGCGGAGACATTCGTGCTGCCGCCGCCCGGCGTCAATGTCATTGGCGCAATTCAAACGGTCTACGCCCGCCACGAGGACACGCTGTCGGACATCGCGCGCCGCTATAACGTCGGCTATGACGAGATCACGCTGGCCAATCCCGATGTCGATCCTTGGCTGCCCGGAGAAGGAACCGCCATCATCGTTCCGAGCCAGTACATTTTGCCGGACGCGCCGCGTGAAGGACTCGTGCTGAATGTTCCGGAAATGCGGGTCTACTACTATCCACCGGTGCAAAAGGGCAAACCACCCCTGGTTGTTACGTTTCCGGCGAGCATTGGGCGGATGGAATGGCAAACTCCTCTGGGCAAGACGAAGATCGTGAAAAAACAGGCTTACCCGACTTGGTACCCGACGGATTCAATCCGCGCCGAACACTTGGAGGATGGCGATCCGTTGCCCAAGTCCATCCCGCCGGGACCGGAAAATCCGTTGGGCACCCATGCGCTGCGCTTGGGCATCCCGGGCTATTTGATCCATGGCACAAATAAGCCGTATGGTATCGGCATGCGCGTGACCCACGGCTGCATACGTCTGTATCCGGAGGACATTCGTGCGTTATTCGACATGGTGCCCGTGGATGCGCCGGTATATGTGGTCAATCAGCCGTTCAAAGCCGGTTGGCGCAACGGTTTGCTTTATGTCGAGGCGCACCCGCCGTTGGAGGAAGACCGAGGGGCGTTCGAGTCCAATCGCACTCCCGCGGTGAAGGCCGTGGTGGCCGCGTCGCCGGACACCAACTCGGCGATCGACTGGAACACCGTCGCGCAGATTACGGAAGGTCTCAATGGCGTGCCAGGTGTGGTTTCGACATCGACGCTGGATGTCGCGTCCGTGCTGAGCGAAACCCAAAGCCGCATTCGTCAAACACTGGACGGGGCGGTAGGCGTAACGGTAACGGACTGATTTGGCGCCGTTCCGAGCGCGCCGCTTAGAATGAAAAAAACCCGTCTCACGCTCGGCGAGAGACGGGTTTTTCTTTTGCTGAAGCGACGTCGCGATTACTTGCGCATCGACTTTTTGAACATTCGATCGATTTTTTCGTTTAACTCATCAATCGCGGCTTTATTGGCATCCGCGGTGTCCTGAGCACGACGGGCGGCGGCCGCCGCGTCGTTGGCGGTGCTGTTTGCTGCGTCGGCTGTCTGCTGCGCCTGTTTAGCGGTCTGCGATGCGTCGCTGGCACTCTCCTGTGCTGCGGTCGCCGCGCTTTTCGCCTCATCGGCGGTGGCCTGGGCTTGATCGATTGCTTCTTTTGACGTGGCGCATCCTGCAAGAATCGCTACGCCCAACACCAGTGCGGCCGGTGCGAGCCTGCGTAGTGTGGTGCTCATATGTTTCTTGATCCCTTCGTTGTTTAACCATAGAACGGCGACCGTTCCGTGCACGGCGTACGATACATGGTCTTTGTGGAAATGCCAAGTTTCGGGCTGGATCCGCTGTTGTTGCGGCGCGACAGGAGGCGGGGTTGGCGACTGAATACGAAGTGAGGACCAGGCTAGTAAATCACTACTTTCGTGCCCACGGTGACCCATTGGTCGAGTTGGAGAATTTGCTCATTGGTGACGGCGACGCAGCCGTCGGTCCAGTTGAACTGGGAATGTACCCGTTGACTGCCGTCACCGATGCCGTGAATGCCGAGAAAGCCGCCAAGCGGGGTATCTTGTGGCGGGGTTTCGCGGCGTTCGAAGGCGGTTTTGATCGCGTCGAATTGACCGGAATCGATCAGCTGCGCCGTGTATGCCCGGTGGGCGTGATCCAAGTTCGGGAAATCGAGGCCGAAGAACAAGCGGAAGCGGCTGTTACGATTGACCCAAGCGACGTGAAAGATCCCCACCGGTGTTTTCCCGTCGCCCTGCCGACGCGTGATGCCAACACCGCCGCGACCCAGCGCGATGTCGTCGTAGCGGGCCAAGACGGTTGCTCCTTGGAGTACGGTTAAGGTCCGGGTTTCGGTGTCGACGATGACCCAAGGGTTTATCTCTGTGGCGCTGACGGAGGTAAAAAGCCCGCTCAAAAAGAGCACCATGGCGCCTAATGCACGTAGAGGTAACGAGGTCGACTGCTCAGTGCGATTCGAGTCCATAACTACCGCGCCATTTATGCTGTTTGCGAACTCAATTCTAGTGACCGGTTGTCAAATTCTGTATCGTCAACGAAACGCATTTTTTGAAGTAGTTGCCGCGACGCAATGGATGTCGCCGCTCCCCGTCTGCCTGTAGACCAATATTAAGTTATTGTATGAGAGGCGAAAAGAGCCCGCTAGGACAGAACTCATCGGAGGAACGTCCAGAGATGGCGATCCAATGCCTTTCCGCACGGCCTAAAGGGACGGTCGGCGGAGTTTGTGCTAACTTTTGAAACCACATCAACATTCGATCGAGGTTGAAAGCAAGGTATGGGAAAGCTCGCGGTGGCGTTGATCGTTGTCCTATTGGGGCTGGGCGGATGCGCGAACGCGCCCGAGCAAGCCCATTCGGGTGGTGATGCTGTAGCGGTTGATGGCGGAAGCTGTCTGCCCGAGCGGGGTTGGGTGGTCCCAGCCAGTGGCGAAAAGCTATCCAGCCATCAGGTGTTTTCCCGTTACGGTGAGCGGGATGTGGTGCTGTTAGGGGAAATACACGACTCTCTGGCGCACCACAACTGGCAGACCTCCGTGGTGGCCTCCCTGGCCAGCCGAGGGCGAAACGTGGTGATCGGACTGGAAATGCTGCCGCGCAGCGCCCAGCCGGCTCTGGATGAATGGGTAGCTGGCGGGCTCAGCGAATCGGACTTCTTGGCCAAGGCGGGCTGGCGCGACTATTGGCGTTTCGACCATGAGCTATATATGCCCATCCTGCGCTTGGCTCGCCTGTATCGCATCCCCGTCTACGCTCTGAACGTGGAGCGCGGACTCATGCAAAAAATTCGCGAACGAGGCTGGGAGGGTTTGACCGCCGAGGATCGGGAGGGTTTGCAGGATCCCGCCAGCGCGCCCGAGGACTACCGGCGTATGTTGGCGGAGAGTTTCGTGATGCACGATCGGAGCGGCGGTCACGGCGATGCCGTTCCAGAACTTACAGATGAGCGCTTTGCGGCATTACGCCAGGACACGAAGTTTCAGCGCTTCGTCCAGGGCCAGCTCGTGTGGGATGCAGCAATGGCACAACGCATTGCGGCCCTGCGTCACATCAGCCCGGATGCTCAGATCATCGGCATCATGGGGTCGGGCCACATGATGGATGGACATGGGGTGCCTTACCAGTTGCGCACGCTCGGTGTCGACAGCGTGGCGGTGCTGGTGCCGTGGGATGACGATTTGCCCTGCGAGATGATGACGGCACAGGTCGCGGACGTGGTATTTGCAATTCATAGTGCGCCGCCGGAAGCGCCGAGCATGGCTAAGCCGCGCCTGGGTATTCACATCGAGGATGATGAGTCGGGTGTTCGGGTGACAAAAATCGAACCGGGAAGCATCGCGGAGAGCGCCGGATTCAACGTCGATGACGTGATCGTATCAATCGCCGCGCGCGGTCGTCCAAAGGTCGCGGACATTGTCGGCACGGTGCAGTCCATGGCGCCCGGAACCTGGTTGCCCGTCGTCGTGTTGCGCGCGGACCACGAAGTTGAACTGCTGGCCAAGTTTCCGCCGACGCCCTAACTCAATGGTCATCGAGATAGCGCTTCAGAGTTAAAAAGAAGAGCTGAAGATCGTTCGAGTCGGCTTTGTCGAAATAGATACCGTGGCGAAAACGCACCGGATCCTCGGCATGGGGAATTTGCTCGCCACGCTTATCCGTCCACACCACCCGGCCGGGAATGGTGACGTGCCAGTCATTGGCCGTGTAGGTCAGAGTAACCGTGGTGTTGACCGGCAATGCCACCGGCAAGTGAATTCCCGTTCCCGAGGGTGACAGGTCGTGAACGCGATCAAAGCGAAATTGGCGTTGATTGGCTTTGAGCAAGAATTGTCCGTCAGTGCCTCGAGCGACCATGGGTTGTCGGCCATGGGCGCGGGCGTCGGTAACAAGTGCCATGCCAGCCTCCCTGCTTGGTAACGTTACCTGTAAGTATAAGTAACATTACCTATTTTGCCAGGGCGACATTCTCGGCGCTCGAAATCGAAAGGTTTTGATACACTTGCCGGGGATTTTGAGCCAGGGGGGCGTGAGGATGCGTGCGTTTACTGTCGGATGGATCTGCGCTGTGGCGTTGGCCGGCTGTGACATCGGCCAATTTACCCAGACGAAAACCACGACTGAATTTGTGGTATCTCTTACCAATCAGCCCCATCCCATCATCGCCGGCCAATCGGCGAAAATTTATTTAACCTTGCGCCAGAACCGCGGCGCCGCCAGCGGCTGCCGGACGCGCATGGCGATTGCGCCGGTTCACGCGACCCAGGCGGGTACCGACGCCAATTGGCGCGACGTGCCCGAGCAAGGTGGATCCGGCGTATACACCCTAAAGGACAAATTGTTTCCCGAGCCGGGGGAGTGGCGGATTGACTTGATCATCAATTGCACCGGGATCGATCGTAAAGTAGATTTCACAGTGACGGTGGTGGCGCCGCCGACATGATCGTGGAGAGGGTGAAGGTAGCCGTGTGATTGAGTGGATGAAGGTGGGTGTGGTTTTGGCAGTCGGCGCGTTGCTCGCGGCCTGCGCCAGTCCGGGCTATTTGGATCGACGGGCGGAACTGGCGGCTGCGGCGCAAACGGGCGATCCGATTGCGCAGTTCGAATTGGGTAAATCGTACTGTTGCGGATACGGCGGCGGTTATTCGACCGTGCGCGCGTTGGATTGGTTTTGTAAGTCTGCGTTGCAAGGCTATGGACCGGCCCAATATGAATTGGGACGGATTTACGGCGATCGTTCCGATACCGCCTATCGCCAGTCCCTGCGCCAGGATCGGATATATTCTTATATGTGGTATAGCCTTGCTGCGTTGCAGGAAATTCCCTTCGCCGATGCCGAGCGCGACGCGTTGGCAAAGGACATGACCCAGCGCGAATTGGCGGAAGCCCGTCAGCACGTGCGCGACTGGAAAGACCGGGGTTGCCGTTAGGAAAAACCCGGCAACTTCCTCAATGAACACCCCCTGGCGTCCGACAACCTTTATATTCGCAATTCGGACGAAGCCTGGCGGTTTCCCACGTCTATAGGACGTTTCATGGCGGTGTATCAATTGAATGATCAACCGCGCGCCGACGACGGCGCGGCGCTGGCCCATGTTGCTGAGTGCATTCGAACTGCGGCACGGGACAATCCCGACATGCCCGAGTTTTTTCGCCGGCTCAGCGACTGCGGCGTATCGGCGGTGGTTCGCTTCGGTCGCAATGGCCGGGTACGGCAATTTTTCTATCTGCACCGGGGCGTGGAGATCGCGCCGTCCAAACTCGGGGGCGAGTTCACTTGGAATGCTTTGCAAAAACAACTCGGCGTTCGCTTCGATCGGCGCGTCCATCAACGGGCGTTGGAAAACGGCGTCGCCGCGACGGCGGACGAACCCGTGGCGGCGATTGCGCCGGCGGCGTCTGACGCTGCGACAAACTTGGCCGTAGATGGCGCAGCTATGACTGATGATACGCTCGTCGAAAAACTTTCCGAGAAGTTGAACGATCTGAAAGAACTCGAAGCACGCATGTGCGAGATTTTCGAGCGCATGCGCGAGCAGCAGACTCGCGACGCGCGCAGCGATCTTGACCGAATGCGGGCCGAGTCGGTTCGTGGACTGGCCGACGAATTCGAAAAGTTGCGCGACGACGAACTGGCGGCGTTGAGCGCCGCGGTGGCGCCTTTGGGTGAATCGATCGACCGATTGCGCGCGGATGTCCAGTCCGTGCTTGATCGGGTGGAAACCGAGCGCGGCGCGCTGCAGAAAAGCGTGGTTGACGCCAGCCAGGTTTCGCAAGAATTGCTGAGTGCCACCCAGAAAATGAGCGAAGCAACCGCCAGCGTGATCGATGATTCGAGTCGTTCCGTGAAAAACGTTGACCGCGCGGTGGGCCGCTTGCGCCAGGAATCGCTGTGGTTGGCATTGAGCGCCGCCCTTATTTCCGGTTTGCTGGCCGCCTTGTTTACCGGCTTATGGGTCGCGCGGGACGTTGAAGAGCAGGTGGCCCAGGCGCGAACGCAGATTATCGAGCACTTGGATAAACAAGCCGCCGAGGATCCGTTGCGAAACTACTTCAACCGGCTGATGGAAAAGCTCAGCCGCTGACCGTGAGCGCCGTTGATCGATCCTTGGCGGTACAATAATCCCTTTCGGTCGGTAGAGGGGAGCCATGTCCGCATCAAAACGACAAATCAGAAAAGCCGCGCAGAAACTTTTCAACGATAGTTTCAATTCCGCCGACTACGAGTACGACCGCATGGCCCGTCCCGGCCGCGGGCGCTCTCGGCTGGCGGGCATCGTCGTCGCCTCGGTAATCTACTTCGTCGGCTACGGCGCCGCTTACACCGGTTACGGCAAAGGCCTGGTCAGCGACGTCACGCTGGGCAAACTGGCGTGGTTGTTCATCATCCCCGCCGCCGTGGTCGGCTCGATTGTTTGGATGGTGATGGACTCGCGCTCCGAGTACGAACTGCGGCGCCGAATCGCAGAGCGTATTCAAGAGCGGGAGCGCGACGGCGGGATGCTCTGGCGCTTCGGTCCTTTGGTCGCCGACGCAACGCTCAAGGGAGTGAATATCGAGGAGGCGTTGAGCCTTTCCAAGGCGGGGGAAGGCGCGCGCATCGATCCGCAAGATTACTCGCGGCTCGTTGTATATCTGCGCGATGCGTTGGACGGCGGTGACGCCGTGTTGGGCGGAGATCGGGCGGCCCAATTGGCGGTAAACCTGGGATTGGAATGAAGACATGGGCGACTCTCCGCAAACAGGAATGACGGCGCGTTTTACAGCGCCGACGTTACGCTTTGCCGGAATAATGCTCGCGGCACTGTTGTCGGCATGCGCCCCCTACGTTCAACTCGGAGGCCCCCCGCAGACCACGCCGATGCTGGCGGCGGACACGGTGGTGATGGACGACGGTTACGCTTTGCCGCTGCGGCGCTGGTTGCCGAACGAAGGGCAGCGCGCGGCGCCGCGGGCGGTCTTGCTGGCCGTGCACGGGTTCAACGATTACAGCAACGCCTTTGTGCTGGCCGGCCCGGCGTTGGCCGACCGCGGGGTTGCCGTCTTTGCAATCGATCAGCGCGGATTCGGCGCGACACCAACGCGCGGCTTTTGGCCGGCCGAAGACCGCGCCGTCAGCGATATTCACCAGACGGTACGCTTGCTGCGTTCTGTTTATTCCGGGGTTCCCGTATATGTGCTGGGCGACAGCATGGGCGCGGCGATGGTCATCGCGGCGTTCACGGCCGACGCCGCGCCGCCGGTGGACGGCGTCATACTCAACGCGCCGGCGGTATGGGGCCGCGACACGTTCAACGTCTTTTATCGCATGCTGTTGTGGACGTTCGCCCACACGGTTCCAGGCTACACGGTGACGGGCAAGGGCGTGCAAGTCACCATTTCCGACAACCGGGACATCTTGCGTCAGATGAGTCGCGATCCACTGATGATTCGAGAAACGCGCTTCGATGCGCTCTATGGTTTGGTGCACTTGATGGATCGCGCCCTTGACCGCGCGCCGCAATTGGACGGACGGGTGCTGGTGCTATATGGCTTGAAAGATGAAGTCATCCCGCGCCCATCGATGTGCCGCTTTGTCGAACGAGTGAATCCGCGGGCAACCGTTCGGTTCTATCCTCAAGGCTACCATCTGCTGCTGCGGGATTTGCAGGCCGCCAATGTCATCGCCGATATCGATGAATGGATGGCCGGTCAAGGCATTGGGTCGACGCTGGAAACGATTTCCCGCGCCTGCCCGTCGCGCGGCGCGGCGGCGGGCGGTTAGACCCTTACTGCAGCATCAGGCTGGTGAAGAAAATACTGTCGATTGCGGCGGTGCCGGTCTGCTCCTTGACCACTTGGCGCACGGTAGCGAGGGCATCGTCGCGGATCTTGCGTTTGCCGGCCGTGGTTTGAAACTCGAACAGCGCGCGATCGGACAACAACATGATCAAGTTGTGGCGAATGGCTGGAAGATGGGCCTTAACTTGCGGCGCCAGCGACGGGTCCGACAGCTTCAATTGCACCGTTGCCCGCACGAAATGCACGCTATCCTGAGAGAACACGTTGACGACCAGCGGCTGCCCCAACTCAACATACAAGCTGGGTGCATCGCCCTCGCTTTGGGCGAAGGCCGGCGACATTAGGCTTGCCGCAACGATGGCGCACAGCAATCTCGATAGTTTTTTCATCATAGTCACGTTCGACTTCGACATCGGTTGTGATTGGACCGCTCGAAATACCATATCGACTGTGATGAAGTAAAGTTGAGTTATAGGGAAGCTTACCTATGAGCTTTCCGGGGTTTATCGAATGGAATTTTTCTTTGATCTCACTAGAGTTATAGGTCACGAGTTTTTCATTTGTACCAGCATAAGGGCGCGAATATGACGACCAACCGAATTGCGGGCATGACATTGATGTGTTGCACAGCGATGGCTTTCTCGGCGAGCGCCGTTGAACGGGTGGCCGCGATGCCTCCTGACGGTGCCGATCGAGTGAGTGTGCTGAGCAATGTGCAATTGGAGCTGTCCGGCGCCGTTGAAGGCTCGACTGTGAATGGAACCACCGTCAGGCTGTTGCGCGTAAGCGGTAAGACAGGCGATTCCACCTCCGTGCGCGGCAGCGTCGCGTGGGACAGTGGTCGATCGCTTGTTACATTTGCGCCGTCGCGTCCGCTTGAATACAACGCCACCTATGTTCTGCGCGTCGATGGTATCAAAGGGGCGGACGGCGCATCGCTCGCGGCGAAGGCCACTCAGTTCACGACTCATCGCAATTTGGTCATGCGCAAACAATTTTTTCGCGACGGAGAAATGAAGCATTATCAAGTCTACAGCTACACGGACAGCGGTGCTGTGGCAGAGCGGGTGGATTTTCGAGATCCGGGCGGTGATCGGCAGTGGTTCACCGACGCGGACGTCGCAGGCAGTCGCGTGCTGTATCGACACGATGACAATGGCAACGTGGCAAGTGAAGTGTATTTCAACAGCCCGGGTGCGGACGGGAAGTGGCGCACCGACGATGACATTGTCGGCTCCTATCAGTCCTCGACTTACGATGCGGCCGGCAACCAAACCCATTCGCTGACTGTTTCCGGTCCAGGCGACGATGGGCGCTGGTTCAGCGGCGACGATGAATCGCAGAACTTTTACCGCTATGAGTATGATGCCGAAGCGCGCGTCGTCCGCCGCACCTTGTATTTCGGCCTCGGTCCGGATCGGCGTGCGTTTACCGACGATGACGATGTGACGAACTATGAGACCTTCAGCTACGACGGCGACGGCGCTCTCGTTCGGTCGGTGCAGTACGACGGCCCCGGCAAGGATGGTCGGTGGTTCAGTAGCGATGACGTCGTTGCACTGTACATAACCGTTGACGACAAGAGCGTCCGACAATCGAGCTATTCGGCGCCGGGGCCGGACGGGCAATGGTACACGGCGGATGACGTCGTCGGCTCGTACCGGGAAACCCGGGAGACAGTCGATTCGTTGGTGTACGTTTACTTCAGTGGCTCGGGGAATGACGGGCAATGGTATACCGATGACGATGAGGTGGACTATTACAGCCAGTACTTGGCGGACAACACCGGCAAACGCGTCAAGTTCGTTAAGATGACGGCGCCGGGCATGGACGATCGGTGGTTTTCCTCCGACGATGTCGCCGAAAGTTACGCCACCTATGCTTATGACGGCCGCGGCTTGCCTACGTCGTATTCGCGCTTCGCCGCGCCGGGACGGGATGGCGTGTGGTTCACCAGTGATGACGTTGTGCAGCACTACGAAAAATACGAATACTCCGATGTTGGGAATCGAACACGTCTAACGCATTACAATGGGGCGGGACGCGACGGCATCTGGTATACGGACGACGATGTGCCGGTGCACGTCTTCGATTACGACCCCGGCGCCTGACGCGCCAGCTACTGTCCCGACCGTTCTCGACCGAACGCGCGCTTTTCTTTGAGTAAAGACCGCAGTACGGAGGCGGTTGCGGGTGTCTGCGGTTGGAACATTAATCCCACGCCCCCCGAATCCTGGTGAATCACGCGAGCCGGCAGTCGAATCCGTTTACGCTGCAAGTCCTGCGCGACGGTAAATTCGACCTCGACCGGGGCGTTGATGGGGATATGCTGCTCGGACGGTTGCAGGAAAAGGCCGGTGTCGCTGAGGTTGTGCACGGCGCACCGAGCTACGGGAATTCCGTGGTGGTAGAGCATGACATCAGCTTTGATTTCGTTTCGCTTGTGCCAGCGATGTTCCATAGACCCCTCCCTGGATGAAATACGACCCTGCTCGATCTTCGACTTGAAGACTCTGCGATAGTTCGCGTCCCGCGCACAGCGCGTGGAGCGCACTTTGCCAGAAGTGTCGCTCGAGCGCGATCGGAGATGCCACGTACTGTGACCGTCCAATTAGAGCGTCCACGATATCAACTGCTCACGATCGAACTCTAACAGCATTTGCCGAAGGATTTCCATAGTATCCGTTCGCCGACAAAAGGCGGATTAACTTTATGGTCCGGCGCAATTCTTCGAAAAGTAGAGTATCGCTATGATTGCGCGCACGAATGTGAAAGCATATGAGTGCTCTATGACAAATGTATTACTAGCGAGCGAGGGCGGAATTTGGCATGAAACGGTTGTGGATGAGAGGGCTCGGGAGTTCATTGTGTGCATTGTTGTTCGGTGTTTCATCGGCTTTTGCCGCGTGTGAGGATCCCCCTGCGCAGGGGGTTAACTGGATCGGGTGCGATAAACAGAACGTGGATTTAAACGGGGTCGATCTTCGGCGTGCGCTTTTGGGAAAAATCAATTTCGCGGGCGCAGATTTGAGTGGGGCGAAGCTTAACGGGGCCGATCTCAGCGCGGCCAATCTCACTGAAGCGAACCTTGCACAAGCGCATTTGGGAGAGGCGCTGTTGATTGGCGCCAAGTTGGATGCCGTGAATTTGACCGGAGCCACACTCGCCAACGCGCGAATGTCGCGCGTTACCGCGCGGCGCGCTAACTTCACGGGTGCGAACCTTCGAGGCGTACAGGCCTACTCGACAAATATGGCCGGCGCCAACTTCGCCAATGCCGATCTTTATCAGGCGGGTTTCGACCAAGCGGACATGCGCGCCGTGGACTTTACGTCGGCGGTGCTGCGGGAAGCGTCCCTGGAGCGGACGAATTTGGAGGGCGCCACCGCCGAAGGCGCGGTTTTCGAGCGTGCGCGGTTCGTTGGCGCATCCTTGGTCGATTTCAGCGCGCGGGGCGCCGATTTCACGCGAGCCAATTTCACTCGCGCGGACGTTGCCGGCGTGGATTTCACTGGGTCGATCCTGGAGAATGCAACCTGGGTGAATCGTGAGCGTTGCCGGGCCGGGTCGATCGGACACTGCATACGGGACTAGAGGCGCGATCGAGACGGATGCTAATGAGCGGCGCTGAGATTTTCGGGTTTGGGGTGGGGGCCATTGTGGTGTTTTACATGGCATTCACCGGCTATATGGTGCTAAACGAGTCTAGAATAATTTTCAATCCGCAGCGTGAGATCACGGCAACCCCGTCTCAGCACGGTCTGGAATTTTCGGAGCACTACTTCAACACCCAAGATGGGTTCAGGCTTCACGGCTGGTTCGTGCCCGCCGTCGCCCCCAAGGGGATCGTGCTGTTTTTCCACGGCAATACGGGAAATCTGTCCCATCGTATCGAGACGCTGGAAATTCTCCATGGCCTTCAATACAGCGTTTTCATATTCGACTATCGCGGCTACGGTCGCAGTGAGGGTAAGCCGAGCGAGGACGGCACCTACCAGGACGCGCGGGCGGCATGGGAGCACGTCACCGGCGCACTCAATGCGGACCCAGGGGATGTTGTGATCTTCGGGCGCTCTTTGGGCGGGGCGATTGCGACGCATCTTGCCACGGAAGTCACACCGCGTGCCTTGATTGTCGAATCGTCCTTCACCTCGATGCCGGCGTTGGGTCAGCAGGTTTATCCATTGCTGCCGGTGAAGTATGTCAGTCGCACCCGGTATGACAGTTTGGGACGAATCAGAGCGATAAAATGCCCGTTGCTCATTGTCCACAGTCGCGATGATGAGCTGATTCCATTCACCCACGGTCAGGCGCTGTACGATGCGTATACGGGCGACAAAACGCTGCTTGCCATTCGCGGTCGCCACAACGACGGCTTCGTGTTCAGCGGAGCGATGTACTCCCGCGGCGTGGCGGAGTTTCTGGGTCGCTACGAATAGGCGTCTACGTCTATTGCTGGAAAGGGAATAGTTTTTCGATCTGATTCCGCGGCGCGGCAAGCTTGCCGAAAAAGTCTTGTATTCGGCTGGCTAGACCGACTTTTACGGTGTAGTGGACTTGATACAAATCGGCGTGCTGCGATGCCTTCAGCAAATAGTCGTCGCTGGTGGATACTTCATCGATGAGTTTTAGTTTTTCCGCTTCAACCCCGTGCCAGTACTCGCCCGTGGCGGCCACCTCCAAGTCCAAATGCGGTCTGTGTTGTCGGATAAAGTCTTTAAAGAGCTTGTGCGTCTCTTCAAGATCTTCGCGAAACTTTTCCCGCGCGGCGTCGGTGTTCTCGCCGAAAACCGTCAGCGTGCGTTTGAACTTGCCGGCGGTGTGCAGTTCGTAGTCGATATCGTGCTTTTTCAGCAGACGGTGTAGGTTCGGAATCTGGCCTACCACACCGATGGATCCGATGATCGAGAAGGGCGCTGCGAGGATGCGGTTGGCGACGCAGGCCATCATGTAGCCGCCGGAGGCCGCGACCTTGTCCACCGCGACGATCAGCGGAATCTGCGCCTGGCGCAGCCGTTGCAGTTGCGAGGCCGCCAGGCCATAGGCGTGAACGAACCCGCCGGCACTGTGCACGCGGACGAAGACTTCATCCGAGGGGGTGGCCACGGTCAGCACGGCGGTGATCTCTTCCGCCAGCGACGCGGTTGCGGATGCTTTGATATCGCCGTCGAATTCGAGTACGAAAATCCGTTTGCGGGTATGCTCGCCTTCGGTCCGCTTTTCCAGGTGCTTGGCGTTTTTCTGGTAGCGCTTCCATTCCTTTTTGCTGAGCAGTTCGGCATTCAGCGTCGACTCGAATTGGCGATATTTGTCGTTAATTTTTTTGATCTCGAGATGCTCTTTGTCCTCCTTGCGCGAGGACATGCTCGCCACCAAGGCGATCAAAAGGGCGATTCCCGCCAAAATCGTGAGCGTTTTGGCGAAGAACAGACCATATTCGAAAATAAATTCTTCCACCCCGATCTCCTTGTGCCGTTGCTTGCGGTGCCGTCAGGCGGGGCATTATACCCGAGGCCGGTGCTGATCTTGCCTGAACGCGAAATCAATCCCGCGTGGTATTGTTTTTGGAAATGTTTTGCTAGCATCTCGGTTCAGGCGAAATCCCTTTATTGATACCCGCACAGAGAGAACAGCTTGAGGAAGCTACTGGCTTTTGACACGTCCACCGAAGCATGCACCGTCGCACTGAGGTGGTCCGGACACGACACGTTTCGGCACCAGATTGCGCCTAAAGCCCACGGCGATCTTATTCTTCCGATGATCGATTCCTTGCTGGCGGAAGCCGGTGCGCAATTACGCGATCTCGATGGGATCGTCGTCGGACGCGGTCCCGGGGGATTCACCGGCGTGCGCATCGCCATGAGTGTGGCGCAAGGCTTGGCGCTTGGCGCTGATGTGCCGGTGGTGCCGGTATCGACCCTTGCCGCTATGGCGCAAGGCGCATTCCGCGAGCGGGGTGTGCAGCGCGTGCTCTGTGCCCTCGATGCCCGCATGGGCGAAGTCTATTACGGCGGTTACACAATCGAAAACGACGAGGCGCGGTGCGTACTGGCCGAAGCGGTTACGAACCCCGGCACCGTGCGCCCTCCGGAGGGTGCGGGTTGGTTCGGGTGCGGGCTGGGATTTCGAACCTTTGAGGTGGAACTGCAGTCTGCGCTGGGTGGCGCGATCGATGAGATGGATCCCGAACGCTATCCCCATGCGCTGGACTTGTTGACATTGGGCGCGGCGAACCTGGCGCGCGGCGAGAGTGTGCCGCCGGAAGATGCCATTCCCGTTTACCTGCGGGACAAGGTCGTCGACCTGCCCGCTCGTTCCCAGCAAAAAGCCCCGGCGTGATGACCATGGCGAATTCCAGTTTCACCGTCGTTCAAATCACCGACATGCATTACTTCGCCGACTCCAACGGCACGTTGTTTGACGTCAACACCGCTGCGTCTTTGGACCGGGTCATTGCTTCCATCAACGCGTCGCGGGTCGAGCCTGAATTTATCCTGGCGACGGGTGACCTCGTGCATGACGAAGGCGCCCCGGCCTATGAGCGATTGGCGCGGGATCTCGATGCGCTGTCCGCGCCGATTTATGGGCTTGCGGGCAATCATGACATGGCGGGCGCTGTCAGCGGCCGCTACAACGGTCGACTGACTTTTCCATTTCGAGTGCAGCACCGGGCGTGGCAGTTTTTCCTGCTCAACACCCAGATCGACGGTGAAGTCGGGGGGCGCCTGTCCGCGCAGCAGCTTGGGGACTTGAACAAGGCGCTGGCCGCGCATCCGGGGCAGCACACAATCGTGTGTCTGCATCATCAGCCGGTCAAAATCGGCAGCCACTGGCTGGACGGCATTGGGCTGGAAAATCCGAATGAGTTGTTTACGGTGATCGGCCGCTTTACAAACGTGCGCGCCGTCATCTGGGGCCACATTCACCAGGAATGGGACGAAATCCGCGCCGGGGTGAGGTTGCTGGGGTCGCCGTCGACCTGTGCGCAGTTCCTTCCCAAGCAGGAACACTTCGCTCTCGACACCAAACCGCCCGGCTGGCGCTGGCTGCGCTTGTTCGATGATGGAACGCTTGAAACCGAAGTGGTGTGGGTCGACTAACGACGTTACCGGCATGGTCAGGCGGGCGGCTGACCTTTTGCCCGTTCGATCAACACTTTGTCCACGCGAGTGTCGTCCATGTCGACAACCTCGAAGCGCCAACCCAGATACTCGAAGTTGTCCGTGGCTCGAGGGACGCGCTCCAAGCGGTGCATGACAAATCCGCCGAGGGTGTGATACGCGTTAATTTCTTCGCCGGGCAAGTCCTGATGAATGTCGAGAAGCGACTTGATGCGTTCCACGGCGGTGCCGCCGTCGACCAACCACGAGCCATTTTGTCGCTGCCGGATGTCCGGGTCGGACAACGCTTCCTCCATGGCAACGTCGCCCACAATGGCGGACAACACATCATTGAGCGTGACCACGCCCTGCACCTCGCTGTACTCGTCGATGACGACGGCGAATTCGTTCTTCGATTTTCTGAACAACTCCAAGAGATGTATCGCGGTCACTGTGTCGGGGATAAAAAGCGGCGCCCGCATGGCTTTGCGCACATTGATCGGCCGGCCTTCCAGCACGGGTTTCAAAAGCGTTGCCCGTTCGAGGACGCCGACCGTGTGCTCGATGCCGTCTTCGCACACCAGGAGCCGCGCGTGCGGACTGTCCGCGATCTGGGCGCGAACATCCGCTTCGGCATCCGACAGGTCGATTGCAACGATCTGCTTGCGGGGCGTCATGATCGCGCCGACCCGCATCTCGTCGAGTTTGAGGACGTTGTAAACGAATTGTCGTTCGCTGGCGTGAAAGACTCCGGCTTGGGCGCCTTGTTCCATGAGCGCCTTGATCTCCTGGTCCGTTATCGGCGGGCCCTCCTGGCGGCGCGCGCCGAGCGCTCGCAGCAATAAACGGCTGGAGCTGCTGAGCGCCCAGACGACGGGACTTGCGGCACGGGCCAGCCAGCTCATCGGCCGAGAGATCAGCGACGCAATCCTTTCCGGGTTGAGCAACGCCAGTTGTTTGGGAACCAACTCGCCGACGACCACCGAGAAGTAAGTGATGAGCAGAACCGTAATCGCGAGGGCTATAGCCTTGGCATAGGGCGCGAGAAAAGGGATCTGCGCGAACTGCTGCGTCAAAGGTCCCGCCAATGCGGCGTCGCCGATGGCGCCGGCCAGTATGCCAACCGATGTAATGCCGACCTGAACCGTCGACAGGAAGCGCGACGGATCGTCGTGGAGCGCCAGCGCGGTTTGGGCGCCGCGGCCGCGCTTGGCCAATTCCTGTAAACGCGCTTTGCGGGAGGACACAATGGCCAACTCCGACATTGCAAAGACGCCGTTGATCAGAATTAGGATGAGTATTAGCGCGATATCCATATCAAGTAGCTCACTCTTCGAAGGTCTAGGATGCGACGATTCTGTTCTTAGCTGTGACTTCAGGGTTTGACACGTTTGGCGTGATGTCCAAAACGGCATTCTCGAAACGCTTACGGCGTAGTGTCTGTTCTTCAGTGTATTTACCGTTGCGCGGGGTTAGGTTGAGATAGTCCCGGAGGATGAGGCTGGCGCGCTTTGCGCTGTATGTTCGAAGGAAAGGTATAACTTGTTCGAGAAGCGCGAGCGCCTGACGATTGTAGATTGCGTAGGTATAACTAGGGGTATGGTGCGCGCGGGCTATGCGTTTCGTGGTAATTTTCCCTGCCCCAACGGCTCGCAACACAAACTGCAACAAATCGGTTTCCGTATTACTGATCGAGACGGCAAGGTGTCGATTCTCGCCGCGATGTTTGCGAGTCAAAGTGATTGTGCCTTCTCCGTCGATAAGACCGGCAATGTAGGCAGCCTCCGTTTCGCTTAGAGGTCTGGTTCCCATGATGATTTCTTATTTGCGCCGCTGGGTGGATTCAATCGCGATGCTTGCACAGAAAACCCCTGGCCGCAAACCGGTCAGGGGTTGGAATTGGTGGAGGCGGCGGGACAGCTGTTTCCCCATCTTTCGACAGGGGCTGGACTATTCCTTCACCTGCCGTTGCCGGCAGGGGAGGGCGTATTGTGAGTGATGCCCCCTGGCATCGACTCACCCTAGTACTCCGTGGAGACGAGTCTCATTAGGAGTCTATAAGTCTCTAGCCGGCTTACGGGTTTCCCCTTCACCGGACGGCGTTGGCGTCGGACCCCTGTCCGTTAGCGTTCACCGTATGAGCCCTCTTTTTCCAACGGGGATCACTCCCCGTGGCGACCATTGCGTTAATCGAACCCGCGTCCGTAAATCCTCCGCCTTTGGATCTACATGCTTATCCCAATCTTTGAATTTAACCGACCGCTACCCGATGGGCAGGGAAAACGACCGGCGAGTCTAGAAGGTTTTAACGACTTGGCCCCAGACATGCCGCATCGCGATCTTGTGAGAGTCGACGCCCGACACTGAGCGCACAAGCACGGACCCAGGCGGCCGGCACCCTACTGGGTTTTAAGCAGCGAGTGCGTAGTTGTCTTCGTTGGCAACTATCATTTTTGCAGTTAGATTTACGAGGTCCTCTGCCCCTCGGCATGCCCCTCAGGTTTTGCGATCCACGTCGAAACCATGTCGCCCCCTAAGTGCTTATTTCCTGGGACAGTATATAAACTTGGAAGGTTCCGGGCAATTTTGCTTGCAGTATCCAGCTGGGGCGCGCAGCGTTGCCATAAAAACCTATAAAAACAAAGTGGTACAGTGTCGCTGCGCGCAGACAGTTTCCAGTGGCCACGAAAGGGAATAAAATTTGCCGCGTAAAGAACGAGTGGCGATGAAGCGGAGCCCGACGCGCCAGCGTTGAACAACCGCAAATATAACGAGATGTGGTCCGGGCCGGGCCCGGTTTATTAGACGATTACCTGCGTGGTAATGAATGTGTTTGATCGTGCTCGACGCCGCATGGAAGCGGTTGTGTCGGCATGTTTGAAGCATGAGTAAATCGACATCCCCTATGCGTACCAAGTCTTGGGCCATCGTTGCCGTGGTCGTGGCCGCCAACTTACTGTTTTGGTCGGCATCAAATCGTCCGCAGTCCGAAGTTGAGTGGAGCGGCCTGATCAATGGCGTTTCGTTCAGTCCCTTCCGTCGCGACGACAGTCCGTTGGAGGAAGTGTTTCCTACCGAGCAGGAGATCGAGCAAGACCTCCTGCACATGTCCGAGCACGTTAAAGAAGTGCGCGTCTACTCCTCCGCCATGGGTCAGGAGGCCGTGCCGCGTCTCGCACAACGCCACAACTTGCGGGTCACGGCCGGCGCGTGGCTGGATCGGGATCATGAAAAGAACGCCCGCGAGGTAACGGGCCTTATCAAGAACGCCCACGTTTATCCCAATGTTTCCCGTTTGATCGTCGGCAACGAAACCATTTTGCGCGGCGACCTAACCGTTGCGCAGCTTGCCGGCTACATCGACGAGGTGCGCCGCAAGACGACCTTGCCGATCAGTTCCGCCGAGCCGTGGCACGTGTGGATTGAACATCCCGAATTGGCCGATCATGTTGATTTCATCGCGACGCACCTTCTGCCGTACTGGGAAGGCGTGGACGTTCAGGACGCGGTCGGGTTCGTCATGGACAAGTACATGACGCTCAAGCGCACGTTTCCCGACAAGCCGATTCTCATCGCCGAGGTCGGCTGGCCAAGCAACGGCAACCGGGTGAAGCATGCGCTGGCCAGTCAATCGAATCAAACGCGCTTTTTGCGCCAGTTTCTTACCGTCGCACGCGATCAGAACCTCGACTATTTCATCATGGAAGCCTTCGATCAGCCTTGGAAAACGGAATTCGAAGGCAGCGTCGGCGCGTACTGGGGTATGTTCGACGTTGACCGGCGTCAAAAGGTGGCGTTCACCGGGCCGATTGTCGACAATCCTACCTGGTACGTCGAAGCGGCCGTCGCGACAGCGTTGGCGTTGCTGCCGATGCTGTGGTTGTTTTCCACCTGGCGGTCAATCAGGAGCCGGGGACGGCTGATCTACGCACTCTTGCTGCAAACGTGTGCGTCGGCGTTTACCATTACCCTTGCACTGCCGGCGACCCATGATTTCTCGATTCTGGGCACGATGGTATGGTTTGTTCTGTTGCCGGCGCAGATCGCTCTCTATGCGGTGGTGCTCATCAACGGCTTCGAATTGGTGGAAATGAGTTGGCGGCAGAGCCTGCGCCGCCGGTTTGATTCCACTGCGCATTACTTGCCCGCCCACACGCCGAAGGTTTCATTGCACCTCGCCATTTGTAACGAACCGCCCCATTTAGTGATTCAAACCCTCAATAGCCTGGCGGCGTTGGACTACCCGAATTTCGAAGTTGTGGTGGTGGACAACAATACCAAGGATCCGGCGGTATGGCGCCCGGTGGCGCGCCATTGCGCCAGCTTAGGCGCGCGGTTCAAGTTTTTTTCGTTGGGGGCGTGGCCGGGATTCAAAGCCGGGGCGCTGAATTTTGCGTTAACCCGGACGGCTGACGACGCGGAGATTGTCGGCGTCGTCGACAGCGATTACCTCGTGCGTCCCGATTGGTTGCGTTCCCTGGTTCCCCATTTCGCCAATCCCAAGGTTGGCTTCGTCCAAGCGCCTCAGGATCACCGCGACTGGCACGACGACAAGTTCAAGGAAATGTGCAACTGGGAGTACGCCGGCTTTTTCCATATCGGCATGGTCCACCGCAACGAGCGGGACGCTATCATTCAGCACGGCACGATGACCTTGATTCGCAAGTCTGCGCTGGCGTCGTTGTCTGGCTGGTCCGAGCAAGGCATTTGCGAGGATGCGGAGCTGGGACTGCGTTTGTTGGCCAACGGCTATGAGTCGGTGTACGTGAACGAACCCTTCGGCCGGGGGCTCACGCCCCATTCGTTCGCCAGCTACAAGGGACAGCGGTTCCGCTGGGCCTACGGCGCGGTGCAGATTATCAAACAGCATTGGCGGCGCCTAATTGGTTTGGAGAAGAGCCGCTTGACAGCGGGGCAGCGCTACCACTTCCTTGCGGGCTGGTTTCCCTGGTTTGGCGATGCCATGCTCGTGGTGTTTGCCTACATGGCGGTGTTGTGGTCGCTCGGTTTGGTACTGCTGCCAAAGTACTTCGAATTTCCCCTGTGGGCGTTCGTCCTACCGACACTCGCGCTGTTTGGCTATAAGATCGCCACCTCGCTGTGGCTGTATCGGCGCTGTGTGCCCTGCACCGGACGGCAGAGCGTCGGCGCCGCTATTGCAGGCATGGGCCTTACACACGTTATTGGCTATGCCATGATCCAGGGACTATTTACCGACAACAAGCCGTTCCTACGCACACCCAAATCGGAGAACAAACCGGCGCTGTGGCGCGGATTCGCCATGGCGCGGGAAGAGCTTACGCTGTTGCTGGCGCTGGCCGTCTCTGCTATTGGCGTTCTGCGGGTTTACGGGACGGATCACTACGAAGCGTTGATCTGGCTCGCGGTGCTGGCGATCCAGGCCATGCCGTATTTGGCGGCGCTTTACTGCTCATTCATGAATGTGCTGTCCAGCAGGGAGCCGGTGTTCACGCCGGCGCCCGCAAACAGCAGCAGCGTTTCGCGCCGCGCGCCGCTGGGCGGTTCGGTGCTGGCGACGGCTGATTCCGAGGGCGTGGCGACCAGCCACCACAAGGAAGCAGCGTAGGAGCGGATCTATCTGCGATTGCTCGGCGGACGCAGCGTCGGCGCCGATTCGATCGCGGAATGATCCGCTCCCACAGCGGTTTGGCGATTTCCCACAACCGTCCAGGGCTCTC
>JAKACW010000088.1 GCA_021821045.1 Pseudomonadota bacterium | reverse complement strand
ACTTGATCACTATCAATTCAGCGGAGTAATTTCTTTGTGCTGAGTAAAGCGCGGGTCGGATTCGATTTTCAGCAACGTGTTTTCCTACAGGCTCGTTAGGCTCTCAAACACAACGAACAGCAATGAAAGAATCGGACTGGAAGCAATTCAAAAAGATCAAAGAGCAAGCGCTCGACAAATTCTGTCGCGACGCCTTGGCAGAGTTTGAGGCGCTAATTACGGACAAGACACAGTCCGCACACCAACGGTATCTAAATCTCTACCAGCGCGTCCGCGAAAGAGACAAAGAGCTGGCTCGTGTATTCGACGATCACAGTAGATCGAAAGCGCCACTACAGCTCGGCGCACTGCGTATGCGGGGACTCGTGCCGGAAGAACTTGTTGGACAGCTCTCGCAAGAACTGCAAGAATCGACCAATCCGGGGCATCATGAGTAAGAAGCCTAACATAGCGTTGAAGTACGCGCGCTCCGCGCGCCGGACCAGTGTGACTCCGCGCCTTTTGTGCGTCGCGCTACGCGCTCTTGTGCTCTAAACCGTTGCCAGCGATATGCCGTATAATATAGACCTCATTCAGACCGTATCGGGCGAAAGAGCATGAAAATGCAAGAGCTTAGTATCCTGGAGCGCATTAAACTGGTTGAAGATATTTGGGACAGCATTGCCGCTGACCAGGCGTCACTTCCGCTAACGGAAGAGCAAAAGGCTGAACTCGATAGGCGGCTCGAAGCATACTCAGTTGATGGCAACCCTGGGTTGCCAGCCGCAGAGGTGATTGAAAACATCCGTGCCCGACTATGAGCTCGACGGTCTATTTAAGACCGGAAGCGCAAAAAGATATTGAGGAAGCAGCCTTTTGGTATGAGAAGCAGCGCCCCGGGTTGGGGAACGAATTTCTTGATGAAGAACTGGCGACGATCGCGCTCATCACAGAGACACCCACTCTTTTCCCAATTCTGCGCAAGAATGCGCGCCGCGCTTTAGTAAAACGATTTCCTTTTGGTCTGTACTATCTCAACGAACAAAACCGCATCGTGGTGTTTGCCGTCATCCACGGAAGTCGACATCCAAATGTATGGAAAGGTCGCACATAGCGTTCAAGTGCGCGCGCTTCGCGCTTGGCGCTTTTGTCGCACAAAAAGCGCTCCGTCACCTTGGCGCTGAACGCCGCGTTGGGATCGAACAGAAACAGAACAGGTGAAGCCTCGGATCACAGTTATCACAATAGGAGTCGACGACCTCGAAAGGTCGTTGGACTTTTACCGCGAGGGACTGGGGTTCGCTACCGAGGGGATCGTCGGTAAAGAGTTCGAGCATGGAGCCGTAGTGTTCATTCAACTTCAACCTGGCTTACGATTGGCGTTGTGGTCCCGGGATAGCATTGGACATGACACTGGCCTTTCGGTAGGCCCCGCAAGCCCCACTGAAATGACTCTTGGCCACAACGTCGCGTCAAAAGCAGAGGTTGATCTGGTCATGACAAAGGCTCGCGCGGCTGGCGCCACCATCGTCAAATCGGCACATGACACATTTTGGGGAGGTTATTCTGGCTATTTCCAAGATCCCGATGGCCATCTTTGGGAGGTTGTGTGGAACCCCCAATGGTCAGAGTGAGTATTAGAAAAACCCTATATGACCTTTCCGTGAGAGAGTTTGTCAGAAGTCTTGAAGACGTCTTTTGGCTATTCGCTCACATCCAGGCATAGCTATGAGCCAAATCTTGCGGTTCTACGGTTCAGTCAAGCGAGATGCTGCAGCACACTATTCGGATCGCTCGGAGAAATTGGATTTGTCGCTGACGTCCTGGAGGACACGAGCGCAGTTCATTTGTGCAGGGCTGCCGCCAACGCCACCCCGGCCGCCGCGGGACAACTGGGCTTGGTGGTGTTCGTCGACGATCTGGCGCAGAAAGCCGGGAACGCACGACTCCGCGCCGGTAGGGAGTCAATGGACCGTCCAGCCGAGCGCTTGCGCCAAATAAAATGTGACTTTTTCACATCCTACGGGTGACATTCCGTATTCTCACCGTTGACCTCTTTGACGTACTTTGCTTTCTACCGTCGTGAGTAATTTGCCAAAGCGGCGGGTGGCCGCGGTCAGGGAAGCGCTAAGCATGTCGGACTATTTCCTAACGCCCATATCGCGGGACAGACCGCGGACCGACGGAGTCGGTGATGTGTCGTCTTTGCCGATGGGGCGAATACCGAGTAAAGCTAACAGGCCGAGTGCAATTCCAACGGTCGTCAGTGCGCGGCGCCAACGCCGGATTTTCAGCGGGGCGAGCCGGCTCGACGCCATCAGCCACTGGGCGCCAGATCAAGTCATAACAAGCGACGCCATCGCCGAGCGCTTGGCTCCTGTCGTTCACCCCCGACTGCTCGGACTCGAGAGGCAGACGGGGGTTCGCGAACGACGTGTCATCATCGAAGGCGGCAGTCCCGTCGAACTCGCCATGCATTCCGTTACGCCGACCGTCGAACGCTGGCTCGCGGCAGGGCGTGATCTCGATGAGATCGATCTGGTTATTTGCGCGTCCGTTACTCGGCAGATGCTCGAGCCGGCGACCGCGACGCTGATTCATCACGAATTGGGTTTGCAGGGGGCGATTGCGTTTGATGTCGCCGACGCGTGTCTCGGCTTTGTCGATGCGTGGTGCGTCGCCGACAGCATGATTGCGGCGGGTCGCGTTCGATCCGCGCTACTGGTTTGCGCGGAGATCGGTTCGTTGTATGCGGAGCTGGCGATGCGAGCAATTCTCGCCGGTGAAGACCCGAGGACGCATTTGGCGGCACTCACGTTGGGCGATGGATCGGCGGCGGCGATTGTCTCGGCGAAAGATCCAGGCGCGCCCACCCGCGGGATCCGCCATGGCATCCGTGAGAGCTACGGCGAGTACCATGACCTGTGCGTCATACCGGCGGCGGGCCAACCCATGTTGGCCGAGCCTGGAAAACTCGTCGACGCGGCGGTGGCGCGGGCGCCTGAGTTGGTGCGCGTGCTGCTGCACGCGTCCGAGTGGGCGCCCGACGCCATCGACCTTGTGGTTCCCCACCAGGTTACTTTGCGTCACACGCACGAGGGCATGCGTCTCAGCGGTTTGCCGAGCGAGCGCGTGGCAACGACCCTTGAGCGATTCGGCAACATGGCGTCGGTGTCGGTGCCGTTCACGCTGTCCGAAGCGATTCACACGGGCCGATTACGCCGGGGGTCGAGGGTGCTTATCTCCGGCTTCGGATCAGGGCTCGGCATCGGTATGCTGACGATGGAGTTTTGAGCGATGAACTGGCTCCTGGCGGTGTTTCGGCGGCGGTGGGAGCGGATGCAGCGGGATCCGATCGAGCAGCAGCGCCAGGCGTTTCGTGCGCGGATGGCGGCGTGTGCGGCGTCGGCATTCGGACTTGAGCACGGTCTGCGGGCGGACACCACCTATGAAGCGTTCCGGCGCAAGGTTCCGTTGCGCGACTACGATCAACTGCGGCCGTACTTCGAGCGCATTGAAGCGGGAGAGCCGGACGTGTTGTGTCCCGGTCGCCCAAAATACTGGGGACGCACGGGTGGCACCACCGCGGTGCGCAATAAGTGGATTCCGATTTATGACGAAGCCATCGTCCAGTCGCGTAAGACGTTTATGACGGGGCTATTGCTGCATCTGATCGAGCACCCGGATTCGTCGGTGGCGCATAGATTCTGGCGCAAGAAGATACTGTTTCTGGGTTCATGCTCCGCGCTCGGCGAGCACGCGGGGCTGCCGGCGGGTTTCATGAGTTCGGTGATGGCGCGGGAGATGTCGCCGTTGTTCGCCCGAATGATGCTGCCGGGCACGCGTGTCGACGCTTTACCGGATTGGTCCGCCAAGGTGGACGCGATCTGGGAGCTTACCCGCGGCAAATCGATCTCGATTGCCGCGGGCATGCCGCCCTGGCTGACCGCGTTCTTTCGCACGGTGGTGGAACGCAGCGGGCGGCCGGTGCTCGAGGTGTGGCCTGAGTTACGGTTCATCATTCACTCGGGCGTGGCGATGGACAACTATCGGGCGGAGATTGAGAAACTGCTCGGACCGCGCCACGCGCAGGTGAGCTTCAAGAACGGCTACGGCGCGACCGAGGGCAACTTCGCCGTCCAGGCGCGTGATGCGGACACCGACATGACGCTGATCACCGACGGCGTGTTTTATGAGTTCGTTCCGCTGGGGGCCTATTTGGAAGGCTCCGCAGCCATCGCGGAAACGCGCGTCCCGCTGGAGCAAGTCCGACCGGGCGTCGAGTATGTGCTCGTGCTGACCACGCCAGGCGGACTCACCGGATACGTGATTGGCGATACGGTGACGTTTTCTCATGTGCCGGGTAAAGACGATGTTCTCAGACCGTATCGTTTCAGGATCTCCGGTCGGACTGCGCAATTTCTTAACCACGCCGGCGAGAAGGTAAGCGCGGCGCAGGTGACGGGGGCGATCGCGGCAGCGGCCGAGCGCTTCGGCATGACCGTGGCTGAGTTCACGCTGTTTCCGATCGACGCGGGCACTGCACAGACGGGTTTCGTTCCTGGCCATGAGTGGATCGTGGAGCTGACCAACGACGTGCCGCCGCTTGAGCATTTGCGTGCGTTTGCGCTGACAATTGACGCCGAACTCTCCCGCGCCAATTCGTTGTATGAACTGCGCCGCAGCTCGCGGTTTGGAAACACGCCGCTGCTCGCGGCGCCGCGGCTCAACTTCGTGCCGCGGGGAACCTACGCCGCGTGGCAGAAACGCCAGCAGCGTGAGGGCGGGCATTTCAAGGTGCCGCGGATCTGCGATAGCGAGCCACTGCGGGCTGAGCTTGGCCGCGAGGCGAATGCGCGGATCGATCTTGCACAGCTCGACAGTGGCGGCGCGGTTGCACGCCAATTGAATTCAATGTGAGAACAGAGAGGAGTGACATCATGACGGCCACCAACGACAGCCTAAATGCAGCCCTAAACCCGCGCGACGGGCGCGCGCTGCTCAATTCCTATGACGACGCCCAGACGTTCTACCAGCAACTCGAAAATGAGTTGGTGCCAAAATGGGAACACTTGATGAGCACGCGGATCTTTCGGGCACTGATGGGCGACGAGCCGGTGGGTGTCGAGCTGTTGCAGTTGTACTTGATCGAGAGCTATCACTATGTCAAGCACAACGCGCAGCACCAGGCGCTGGCCGTGTGGCAGAAGGATGTGCGCGACCGCGACTTCATGCGCGCGGCCCTGCGCCATGCGCTGGAAGAGGTGGATCATGATCAAATGGCGCTGCGCGACTTGGAACGGATGGGCATCGAGCGCGAGCGCGTCATCCGCTCCGAGCCGCTGGCGGAGACGATGGGCTTTACCGGTTATCTGTACTATCTCGTAACTCGAGACAATCCCGTCGGTCGGCTGGGTTACAGCATCTGGGCCGAGGGTACCCAGAAAATGGGTCCCGTATTGATCAACCGCATCAAGAACAAGTACGGCATCGCGGACGACAAAAAAATCTCATTCTTCGCCGCCCACGCCACCCTGGACATGAAACACGGCGAAGAATGTCGCCGCTCAATCGAGCGCTTTGCGCGCACACCCGAAGATCAATACGCCGTACGCGTCGCCGCCCACACCACGCTCAAGCTGTTTATCAACGTGCTCGAAGCGGTGTATGACCGCTATTTGGAAGTGAAGGCCGGGGCGTCGTTGCTGCGCGAACTACCGGCCGAAGTGGGCGTCAATTCCAGCGGGTTTCGACTTTGAGGCTCCGGAGTCAGTTTAAGCGAATACAAACGAATCCATGACAAAGGCGCCGTGAACGACGCCGCCGTCGATGATCGACGCCGAAAGCGGCTGCGCGGCGGCGCCGGCGGCAATCACGAGCGGGAGATAATGTTCGATGGTGGGATGGGCGCGGCGCGCGTGGGGCGCGATGTCCATCGCACGGATCAGACGCTCGTGGTCGCCGCGGCGAACGGCGTCGCGAATCCATGCCGCGAATTCGACGGCGTATGTTTGCGGGCTGTCATGATCTTCTTGGTAGTCAGACAAGTTATGGGTTACAGCGCCGGAGCCCATGATCAAGACATCCTCGTCCGCTAATTTCCCAAGGGCGCGACCAAAGTCGAACGCGGCTTGTGCATCGAGGCGCGCGGGTATCGACACTTGAAACACGGGCACGTCGGCTCGCGGATAGAGATGCATCAACGGCACCCAGGCGCCGTGATCGAGACCGCGATTAGGGTCGCCTTGCGCATTCCATCCCGCGGACTGCAGCACTTCGATGGCGCGTGCGGCGAGTTGCGGGTGTCCGTCGACGGGATAGGTGATCCTATATAGCGCGGGATCGAATCCGCCGAAGTCGTGGATCGTGCCGGGCCGCGCTGTTGTGGTTACACGGGGTTCGCGCGTGATCCAGTGCGGCGACACCACGAGCACGGCGGCGGGTCGCGGCAGTGTTTGCCCTAAGGCGGTGAGCTTGGGACCGGCAACGCCCGGTTCAATCGCGAACGTCGGCGCGCCGTGAGAAATAAACAGACTGGATAAACGTTTCATCTTCGCAATGGGTAACGCAGGGCTTTGCGGCCCTGCGTCACTCACCTCCGTTAAGCGTGTGAAGCTGCATGTGTGCCAACGCGGGTCGACGTTCCGATTCGCTTGGCCAACACTTCATCCACCGACGCGCGACCGGCCCCGCTGATGGCCAGCGATACCGACGCCGCAAGCAGCGCCAAGCCGAACTCATAACCATTGTTGCTCATGAACAGCCCGTTAGCGAAGTGTACGCTGAAAATCGCCACCACCATGGTGAACGCCGTCAGCACCGCCGCGGGGCGCACCAATAGTCCGATGACCAGCGCCAACCCGCCGAAGAACTCCGCGCTGCCCGCAAGCAAGGCCATCATGTAACCGGGGCTTAATCCGATGGAGGCCATGAATTGGCCGGTGCCTTCGAGGCCGTGGCCGCCGAACCAGCCGAATAGCTTTTGCGCGCCGTGGGCCATGAAGATGACGCCCACCGGAATGCGCAGCGCCAGTTGGCTCCAGCTTGAGTTGGTTTCAAAAACGCGTTGGGTGAGTTGAGAATTCATAATCTGTACTCCTTCAGTTGAATTGATTTGGGGTGCTTGCCCTGTGACGATTGAAACTTTACTTGTCCCGTGCAGTGAGATAAATATGGCGCACTGAGACGGATTGTTCCGATATATGTGACAATGGATCGATTTCTGGAGATGCAAACGTTTAGCGCCGTGGCGGACGCCGGCAGTTTCGTCAAGGCGGCGGACACTCTTGGCATGTCGAAGGCGGCGGTGTCGCGCTATGTCAACGAACTGGAGACGCGGCTCGGCGTGCGGCTGCTGCACCGCACGACGCGCCGGCTATCGCTGACCGAAGAAGGGGCAGTGTTTCACGCCCGCTGCAAAGAGTTGTTGGCAGGTGTGGAGGAAGCGGAGGCCGAACTGAGTTCACGCAGCGGCGCCGCGCGTGGCGTGTTGCGGGTGAATGCGCCGGTGACTTTCGGCAATCGCCATCTGGCGTCGTTGTGGGGCGCGTTTCGGGAATTTCATCCGCAAGTCGAACTCGATATCACCTTGTCAGATCGAATGGTTGATCTCGTCGAAGACGGTTACGACATGGCGATTCGCATCGGTGCGTTGGAGAGTTCCACGTTAGTGAGCAAGCGCCTCGCGACGACCCGCATCGTGTTGTGCGCGTCGCCGCAATATTTGCACGCGCATGGCGTGCCGCAGCATCCCTCGGATTTGGCCAATCACGCGGTGATCGGCTACAGCTATTTGTCGACGGGGGATGAATGGCATTTCGACGGTCCCGATGGCCATGTCAGCGTCAAGACGAATCCGTGCATTCGCAGCAACAGCGGCGACACCTGCCGCGCTGCGGCTCTGGCTAATCAGGGTATCATCTTGCAGCCGACGTTTTTGATCGGTGACGACCTTGCGGCCGGCACGCTGGTGGAAATCATGCCGGAGTTTCGCTCGTTTGAATTGGGCGTCTACGCTATCTATCCGACCCGCAAGCTTGTTGCGCCAAAGGTGCGCGCGTTGATCGACTTTTTGGTGAAGCAGTTCGGCGAGAAGCGGGTGATTTGAGCCGACGGCTAATGGGATACCTGAGCTTTGCGCCACGCGGCGGGAGATTGCCCCACCAATCGTTTGAAGGCGCGCGAGAACGCGGCTTCCGAGTCGTAGCCGACATCGAGCGCGATGGTCGCCACCGTGCGATTCGACTCGCGCAGCATTCGCGCGCCGAGTTGGATGCGCCAATTGGCGAGATACTGCATCGGCGGATGGCCGACATACTGCAGGAAGCGTTCATGCAGCGCGGAGCGTGACAGGCCGACGGCATGAGCGAGTTCGTCCACGGTCCAGGCATGTTCGGGTTGCTCGTGCATGAGTTCGAGCGCCTTGCCGACAAAGCGGTCGCGTAGGCCCGCAAGCCAGCCGGTGGCATCTTCCGGCAGATCTTCGAGATAGCGGCGGGCGGCGTCGACGAACATCATTTCGGCCAGCCGCTCGAGCACCGCGTCGGCCCCGGGCCGCGGATTGTTGGATTCGGCGACCGCTTGCTCGATGACATGGGAAACCCAAGCGCCGGCGCGCGCTGCCGGCAAATGCAGCACCCGCGGCAGCGCGGCGACCAACGGATTGAACGGCCGCAAATCGCAGCCGAGAAAACCGCAAACGGCGACCATGTCGGCGTCGTCGACGGGCAGTTGCGCGCCGGCTTCCACCACGCCGTGGTGATAGGAGATCGGCATCGGCTTCGGGTCGTTGCGTGTGGAGAATACCCAGTCGGCGGTTTGCCGCAGCGGTTCGATGCCGGGCGCGCTCGACAACACGTGCCGGTCGCCCTGCGGAAACATCACGATGTCGCCAGTGGCGAGTTTCACCGGCGCATGGCCCGAGGTCGCGGCCCAGCCGTTGCCCTTGGCGATCATGTGGTACTCCATGACGTGCTCGCAGCCGGGCAAAACCGCCTCGGCGATCTCGCCGGCCGGCGGCGCCTCGGTAGACCACGGATTGCGGCAGCTCACGTAGTAGAACACCGCTCCGCGCACGCGGACGCTGCGCAATAGGTCGGACAGGGTGTCTCGGCTCATGGACAGGACCTCGCGGGCGGACGCTGAAGCAAGGAACGTGGATTCTCGATCAAGCGGTCGGCCAATTCCGGACGCTGGAGCATATTTGCCAGACGCAAGGTGAAGTGTCAACGCCGTTCTCGCGGAACAATAGCATCGCGGACGGATAGCGCATCCAGCGCAACCAGCGAACAAAGGAGACACAAGCCATGATTATGAACAGTCGTTCGGAACGTGCGGCGGCAATCGGGACCGGCCAGGCCGGTGCGCCGGACAACGTGGATTTCAACGCCGTTAAGCAACGGCAGCAGGCGACTTGGGCCGCCGGCGATTATGCCGTCATCGGTGCCAGGCTGCAGATCGTCGGCGAATCGCTGACGGAGGCGGCGGATGTGCGGGCGGACGAGCAAGTGATCGATGTCGCCGCCGGCAACGGCAATGCTTCGCTGGCGGCCGCGCGCCGCTTTGCTCGCGTGACGTCAACCGATTATGTGCCGGAGTTGCTCGACAAAGCGGCGGCGCGGGCCCGAGCCGATGGCCTGGATATCGAGTTTCAGGTGGCCGACGCGGAAGCGCTGCCATTTGCCGACGGCGCGTTCGATGTGGCGCTGTCCACATTCGGCGTGATGTTTACGCCCGAGCCAAGCAAAGCGGCGCGCGAACTGCGCCGCGTGGTGCGCAGCGGCGGACGCATCGGTCTGGCCAACTGGACGCCGGAAGGTTTTCTCGGCGATCTGTTCCGCATCATCGCGCGATACGCTCCTGCGCCGGCAGGTGTGCAGTCCCCGATGCTGTGGGGTACCGAGCCGCGCATCGTCGAGCTGTTCGGACCCGAAGCGACGGACATTCGCTGCGAACGGCGTCTCTACAATTTTCGCTACCGCTCCGCCGCGCATTGGATCGACATTTTTCGCAATTTCTACGGCCCGACCCACAAGACCTACGGGGCGCTCGCGCCGGACCGCCAAGCGCAACTCACGGCCGACATAACGGAGTTGCTCGAGCGTCACAACGTCGGCGGGCCGAATTCGCTGGTGGTGCCGGGCGAGTACTTGGAGGTTGTGATTACCAAGAAGTGATGGGAAAGAGCGGGGTCGGAGCGACAAATCAGCGCCATGGCCCCGCTCATAAGGCAATTTCCACCACGAGTCCGCTCAGCGAGAGGCATCTCGTATGATCGTCAGGACCAGGCCCACTTCTCCGTTCCACAAATGCGGTCGGGGTGATCTCAATGCCCGCCGGGGGCCGCCGTCGATCGACCCTGAACCCATCGCGGTCCCATTCTCGGCGCTGTAAAAGACGAAGTTGTAGTTCCCGGGCGGAAGATCAATTTCGACGTCGTTGCTACCCTTACTACCGCAGAAGAATACCAGGTACTCGTTCCCCAGATTGGCGATGACTTGCCACTCGTTCCCCGGACCGTTGTGAACCAGGTTGTCGATCTCGTTGCCGTGTTCGTCAACCGGAGACATTTCCCAGAAGCGCACGGTTTCGACGATGTTCCGCTGAACCGTAAGCCGTTTTGCAATGACCTCCCATGCCGAATCGCCGATGCCTCCGTCGTGCCGGCTGAGATTGAAAAACGCCCCGTAGCCTCCGGAAGTAAACATTGCCCAGTTGTGTCTGGTGGACGCATTTAGGTTTCGGTAATCCACGGCGCCAGTTTCCGGAACCCTGTTGGGCCAGCCCTCATTGTCAAACAGAACCTTTCCCTTGCTTTGAACCGGATGTAGCAGGTTGGATACCATGTCGAGGGAACCCAGCTTGCGTTTCGGGTAGAAGTGAAAGTTCAAGATGTCGTTGTATGATTCGTCCCAATAATGTTCGACGCCCTTTGTGTGTTGGTTCGCGCCGTGGTGCGCATGGACCATGACGAGCCGAGACGTTTTGGACGCCACGTGAGCCGCCCAATAATTCTGAAATGCGCTCGCATCCTCCACGCTTGCGATGTCATGACCGTTCTCGTTCTGGATTTCAAATATTACGTTGTCGAATGAGTCTAGTTCCGCAAGCGTTTTATCGATCAACGCCTGCTGCTTGCTTCTTAGGGTCACGCCATTCTCAGAGTAGTCCAAATCGTACCACTCGGGCTGTAGGTCGCCGTCACGCTTGGGGGAGAAAATCTGCCCACCGTTGTCGTTCTTGTCAAACGGCGTCTTGAATCTGTCAAACCGGGCTATCAGTACGTTAAGCATAGAAACATTTACAACGATGTCGCGATCCCTCGCTGCCCGTGCCACGTCTCGAAAGCGAGTCCAGAACGCATCGTTCCACTCATCGAAGTCATACTTTCCGTTCGAGTAAGGGTAGGCGTGGATGTGGTTGTGATTGGGGTCATCGGGATCCATATAGACTCCCAATACCCATATTCGAATGAAATTTATCCGCTTCGACTGGATTTCATCCAAGACGCTCAAATAGTCAGCATCTGTCCAGCTGACAAGTCGTTGAAGATCCACCCCCACGAAATATGGATAATCGCCGTTGTATCGCAGCCACCGCCCCGCCTTTTCCACTCCAGCCGCATGCGCCGACATCACTCCACAGAGCAAGAAGGTGCAACACAGTAGGAGCGGAGAAAAACCTTGCGCTTGGGGCATCTTTCCTTTCATGCTGCTGGTGATCTCAAAATCGGCGGCGTCGTCTCGATTCCGAAGCGCGGCAGCATTCTCCACTTAGACGCCCACTGCTCGTCCGCGAGATACCACCTTTCTGGACATCGCGTTGTCATTTACTCTCGTGCTAGATATATGTGCTGGGGTAGTGTTTGGCAAGTCGGGTCGTCTGTCAACCGACGCGGCGTCGCGGCGCCGAAATTCGAGGAGCGACTGGTATCAGCGTGAGTGAATGGATTTTTGCGGCAACGATGATCTTGGTTACTGTTTTGTCTTCCGCATCCTGGGCGACCGCCTCGGAAGCGCCCAAAAGGGGCACGGCGAGTCTCATCGTGGAGAACGATCTCTTTTATAACAATGACCGGGACTATACGAGCGGGGTCGCGTTGATGTGGGTTTCGACGCGAGGGTCCACGCCGGATTGGGCCGTGCGTTTCGCGCATTGGCTGCCCTGGTTTCCCAAGGTGGGTGATGTTCGACACGGCTACGTTGTTGGTCAAAGCATGTACACGCCGAGCGATATTACTCTTGCCGATCCGCCGCTCGACGACCGGCCCTACGCGGGGTTTCTGTACGGGACGATTGGGCTGGGCGTCGAGACGGGGCGGCAGCTCGACCAACTCGCGTTGACATTGGGTGTGGTCGGCCCGGCGTCGAACGCCGAGGAAACGCAGAAATTCGTCCACAAGCTCATCGATTCTCCCGAGCCGCAAGGCTGGGATACGCAACTTGAAAATGAGCTAGGGTTGCTTTTGACCTATCAGCGTAGTTGGCGTCAGTGGCGTACTCGGACGCTGGCCGGGCTCGAAGTGGATCTGACGCCGCACGTCGGTGGTGCGCTCGGCAACGTGTACACCTACGCTAACACCGGACTGATGCTGCGCTATGGTCGACGACTTTCGCTGGATTATGGCCCTCCCCGCATTCAGCCCAGCGTGCCGGGCTCGGGTATGTTCGTCGAGTCAAAGCAATTTTCTTGGTACCTGTTCGCCGGATTGGAGGGGCGCGCGGTTGCCCATAATATCTTTCTTGACGGCAACACTATCCAAGACAGCCGCAGCGTCGACAAGGAGCCGTTGGTGGGCGATCTTCAATGGGGCATTGTCCTGGCGGGGCGGAAAGCCAGATTGGGGTACACTCACGTCGTGCGCACACGCGAGTTCGAAAGCCAAGATGGGAGCAGTGAATTTGGTGCGGTCAGCTTGTCGCTGTCGTTCTAGCCGGTGTCGCGTGTGGACGCCACGGTTCACTTGGAGAGGCACGACACATGACAGAGGGCGAACACCATCGCGACTTGGTCCATGAGTTTCCCGAACTGAAGCACCGCGTTCATGAACTGAAGCTGGCCAGCGGCAAGTTTCGGCGTTTGTATACCGAGTACCAGTCCGTGGACGATGAGGTGCACCGCATCGAACAAGCGATTGAAACACCTTCCGACGCGGAAATGGATGAAGTTCATGCCCTTGATATACAATCCGCAGCGGACGGCAAGCGTTACGAGGACAACACATGGGCGCGCAGTGGAAAGTAAAGGGTAAGGAAGCGGCGGCTAACGCCAAGGGTCGGATTTTCACCAAGCTCGCCAAGGAGCTGATGGTCGCGGCGCGGGCGGGGGCTGATCCGGGGATGAATCCGCGCCTGCGTTTGGCGGTGGAGCAGGCCAAGAAAGCGTCCATGCCGCGGGACAATATCGAGCGCGCGATCAAAAAGGGCGCCGGCTTACTCGACGAAGGGGTGAGTTTCGAGAAGCTCACATACGAAGGTTTCGCGCCGCACCGTGTTCCTGTCATCGTCGAATGCCTGACGGACAACGCCAACCGCACCGCCTCCAACGTCCGCCTGTTGTTTCGCAAGGGGCAATTGGGCGCGTCGGGTTCTGTCTCCTGGGATTTTGACTATTTGGGCATGATCGAAGCGACGCCCGATTCCCCTGATTCCGATCCGGATCTCGCCGCTATCGAAGCGGGCGCCCGTGACTTAGAGCCGAGCGAAGAGGGTGCTACGTTATTTCTCACGGAGCCGTCGGATCTCGATGCGGTAGCGCGTGCGTTGCCCAACTATGGATTTACCGTGCAGTCGGCGCAGTTGGGTTACAAACCGAAAAATCCGATGACGCTGGGTGATGCCGAGCGCGCGGAAGTGGAAGCGTTTCTCGAAGCCATCGACGCCGATGACGACGTGCAGAATGTGTATGTGGGGTTGGCGGGCTGAGCGGACGCGGCGTGATACGCTATCTCCCATGTCTACGCCACTCGATACCGTTCTCGCTTACCACGAGCGCACCAAGCATCATTTTCAACGTTACGCCGCCGGTCCGGGCGGCTTGGACTGGGCCACGCAACCGGACCCATTCCGCACTTTCGCGGGCAGCCCACAGTTAGCGCTGCCGCTGCTGGGCGACGCCTCACCGCGAGCCCGTTATGCCGATCTGTATCACCGCGACAGCGTCGCGCCACAGCCGCTGAATCTGGCCGGCGTCGCCGCATTGCTCGAACTCGCCCTCGGACTTTCGGCGTGGAAACAATACGGTGGCGATCGCTGGGCCCTGCGCTGCAATCCTTCCAGCGGTAATCTGCATCCAACCGAAGCGTATGTCGTCGTGCAGGACTGCGACGGCCTCGCCGAAGGCGTTCACCACTACGTGAGTCGTGATCACGTGCTGGAACAACGCTGCGCCTTCAACACCGACGAGCGGCTCATGCCTGCCGGCTCATTCCTTGTTGGACTGTCCGCGATTCATTGGCGCGAAGCGTGGAAATACGGCGAGCGCGCCTATCGCTACTGTCAGCACGATGCGGGCCACGCTATCGCCGCCGCCCGTTACGCCGCTGCTGTTTTGGGCTGGCATGTGCGCGTGCTTGCCGATTGGGGCGATGGATCCATCTCGACGCTGCTGGGACTGAGCCGCGACGCGGATTTTGGCGACGCCGAACGCGAGTCGCCGGACGTGATGTTGTTGATCGCAACGCAAGCCGTGCCGGATACGTTGTCCTGCGCACCGCTGGCGCAGGCAACAATCGGCTGGACAGGGCGCGCCAATGCGCTCTCGTCTCACCACGTTCACGACTGGCCGGTGATCGAGGAGGTGTCCGACGCTTGCCGCAAACCCGAGACGACGCATACGCCGTGGCCGGCGCCCGCGTTGCCCGATTCGTTACCCAGTCCGTGCCAAGCCGATGCTGCCGTCATCATCAAGCAGCGTCGCAGCGCTCAAGCGTTCGACGGCGAGACATCCGTTAGCGCTGATGCGTTCTATCGCATGCTCGATATGACACTGCCGCGCCAGGGCATTCCGCCATGGGACGCCATCGATTGGAGGCCGCGCATTCACCTTGCGCTGTTCGTTCACTGCGTCGACGGTCTTGCACCCGGTATTTATGTTTTTCCGCGCCACGGTGACATCGAAGCGAAGATGCGCGCCGAGCTGTCCGACGAGTTCAACTGGGAAAGAGCGGAGGAGTGTCCCGCGCACCTTCCGCTGTTCAGAGTGATGACGGCCGATGCCCGGCAGGCCGCCCGCGTACTTTCCTGCCACCAGGACATCGCCGCCGACGGCGCATTCAGTCTGGGGATGCTGGCCGAATTCGAAGCGAGTCTCGGTGATGCGCCATGGACCTATCGCCATCTGTTTTGGGAAGCCGGCATGCTCGGTCATGTGTTGTATCTCGAAGCCGAAGCGGCGGGCGTGCGCGGCACCGGCATCGGCTGTTACTTCGACGACGGCGTGCATGATGTGCTCGGGATCAAGGGCCGTTGGCTGCAGAGCATGTATCACTTTACCGTCGGCGGTGCGCTCGCCGACACGCGCTTACAGACGTTGCCGGCATATGGGCATTTGGCGCGGGGTTAAATGACAGCGGTTCTCTGTCCGCACAATGTATGTTCCAATTTGGGAGCAGTTTCCTACCGCGATTCTTCGCCGGCTCAATCGCGGAATGATCCGCTCCCACAGCGGGCCGCGTCTCGTCTTGTGGGAGCCGTTTCATACCGCGATTCTTCGGCGGTGATTCCATCGCCGAGTGGTCGGCGAATTGATTTTACGTTGCTCGATTTCCAGAATATTGCCTGGGTGTTTTGGAACTTGCAGACTGACCAATCGGTCAGTACACTGGCCTACGCGCCGGAATAATGCCGGTGTTTCATGACGATATAGATGCAAGGACGCCCTGTGCCCCAGGCCCGCGAACGCTTTTCTCCACCGAACGACTCACCCCCCGCTCAACAGAGGGATGCGGTGGATCGGATTCTCGACGCGGCCGCGCAGTTGTTCGCCGAAAAAGGATTCGACGCCGTTTCGATGAATGCGGTGGCCGCTGCGGCGGACGTGAGCAAGGCCAATGTCTTTCATCACTTCACGTCGAAACAAACGTTGTATCTCGCGGTGCTGAAAACAGCGTGTTCCCAGTCCACCGCCGCGCTGGATGAGATGGGCGCTACGAGCGGACCGTTCGCCGAGCGGCTGCGGTTTTTCATCCGCCAACATCTGGCCAATCTGCGGCGCAACGAGGGAATGTCGCGACTTATTCTGCGCGAAGTGCTCGACAGCGATCGGGACAAAAGCAAGACGCTCGCCGACCGCGTCATCAATCAAAACTTCTCCAAACTGGTCGAGTTTTTGCGCGAAGGACAGTTCAGCGGCGCACTGCGCGCCGACGTTGATCCCGCCATGGTGGCGACGTTGATTGTCGGCGCCAATGTGTTCTTTTTTCAAAGCAGCGGGGTGTTGCGTCATCTCGCCGAGGTCGATTTCGCCGATCAACCGGAGCGCTACACCGATGTGGTGGCGGATATCCTGTTGCGTGGCATTGTGAATTCTCCCACTTCTTTACAGACGGATACCAGGAAATGACCAATAACCGTCCCTATTCAATTCGGACATCTCGACGCACCGGCCAAGCGCTGCGCATTGGACTGTTTGCTCTGGTAGTCAGCGCCGCGGCTTATGCCCAACCCCCCGGCGGTCCGCCGCGCGCCACGCCGGTGGAAGCGGAACCGGTGCGCGCTGAAAAGCTGGTCATCGAGATCAATGCCGTCGGTTCGCTGATTGCCAACGAGTCCGTTACGTTGCGGCCGGAGATCTCGGGGCTGATCGAGAAGATCCATTTCAAGGAAGGTGATCGGGTCGAGCAGGGCGC
>JAKACW010000087.1 GCA_021821045.1 Pseudomonadota bacterium | reverse complement strand
CGCGGCGGCCCATCTGGCGGATCGCTACTGGCGCGAAGCCAAGCGCTTGCGGCCGCTGGAAGTGGTCGCCGAGTACGAGAAGACCATCCTGGACGAGTTGGATCTGCAGCGCGAAGCGGCCAATGCATCGCAGTTGCGGCGCAACTTCCTCGACTCTCCGTTGCTCTACGTTCCCGAAATCTATTGGCCATTGACGCGGCGCAACGTGATGGTGATCGAGCGCATACACGGCACGCCGATAAGTGAGGTCGAATCGCTTCGCCGCCAGGGCGTCGACTTGAAGCTGCTGTCCGAACGGGGGGTGGAGATTTTTTTTACGCAGGTTTTTCGCGATAACTTTTTCCACGCCGACATGCACCCCGGCAATATCTTCGTCTCCCCCGAAGGCCGCTACATCGCCGTCGATTTCGGCATCATGGGCAGCCTGAGTCCGTCGGATCAGCATTACCTTGCGCAAAACTTCATCGCGTTTTTCAACCGGGATTATCACCGCGTGGCCGAGCTGCACGTGCAATCGGGATGGGTGCCCGAGAGCACGCGGGTGGACGAGTTCGAAGGGGCGATCCGCACCGTGTGCGAGCCCATCTTCGAGAAACCGTTGAAGGATATTTCTTTCGGCGCATTGTTGTTGCGTTTGTTCCAAACCGCGCGTCGCTTCAACATGGAGGTACAGCCGCAGTTGGTGTTGCTGCAGAAAACACTGCTGAACATCGAAGGTTTGGGGCGACAACTTTATCCCGAGTTGGACCTGTGGCAGACCGCCAAGCCCTATCTGGAACAGTGGATGAAGGACCAAGTGGGGCCGCGGGCGACTTTCAATACGCTGAAATCCCGCTGGCCGGAACTGTCGGGCAAGATCGCGCAATTGCCGCTGATGGCCTATGACGTGCTCAACGATGCGCAACAAGGACGCCTCAAGCTGCAATGGGAATCGGAGGAATTGCGGCGCATGCACCACGATATGCGCCGCGGTCATCGTCAACTCTTCGGTGCCATTGTCGGCGGTTCGCTGATCATCGCCGCGGCCGTCATCTTGGCGCTCGACAGCTATGCTCCAGTCATGCTCGGTCCCGCGCCCTTGGTGACGTGGGTGCTCGGTTTGTTCGGCGCGCTCATCATCTTGTTCGTCTGGCCGGACGACGAGCGCGACTGAGTTTTACACTTCGGCAACATTATCGCCGGAGCGGCCATTGCTCCGCGCTGTCTCAACTATTGCTAGACTTAGTCCGACTCAGACCGTCTGTGGTGTGGTTAGTCCGCGCCTTGATTCAACGGGAACAGATTTCATGATCAAAAGAATGGAAGAACGATTGTCCTTGCGGGCGATGGGTCTTTGGCTATTTGGCGCCGCCGTGACGAGCTTCGCGGCCACGGCGCAAACGCCGCCACCGCCTCCCGGGGTTTTCGTAACCGAAGCCAAAACGGCAACGGTGGTCGATCGCGTCGAGGCCCTTGGCACGCTGCGGGCTAATGAGTCGGTCACGCTTACGTCGCCAATCACCGAAACCGTCACTGCGATTTACTTCGACGATGGCGACCGTGTCGCCGCGGGCAAAGTCTTGGTGGAGCTGAACAGCGCCGAACAGCGCGCCTTGTTGGACGAGGCGCGAGCGCAGATCGAGGAGGCCAAAGTTCAATACGACCGCGTGAAATCCCTTGCGGCCCAAGGCACGGCGGCCCAGTCCCTGGTGGATGAGCGTCGCCGCGATTGGGAAACGGCGCGGGCGCGCGTCACCGCGATCGAGGCGCGTTTGAACAATCGCCTGGTGCGGGCGCCTTTCTCGGGCGTGGTGGGTTTTCGCTCCGTCAGTGTCGGCGCTCTGGTGGAGCCCGCCGATGTCATCGCTACGCTCGATGACGATAGCGTCATGAAATTGGATTTTGCCGTGCCCAGCGTTTACCTCGCGGAGTTGCGAACCGGATTGGACGTCATCGCCACAACGACTGCATACCCTGACCGGCGCTTTATCGGTCGAGTCACCGGCATCGATAGTCGCGTTGATCCGGTGACGCGGGCGGTGCAGGTGCGGGCGATCATTCCGAACAAAGATCGAGTGCTGAAACCCGGTCTGTTGATGAAGTTGGAACTAAGCGGTCCTCCGCGTCAATCGGTGGTGATTCCCGAGCGCGCGCTGGGAACCCAAGGCCGCCAACAATTCGTGCTCGTGGTGAACGCCGCCGAGGGCAACAAGGTTGAGCGGCGCAATGTTCGCATCGGCACGCGACAGCTGGGAACGGTGGAAGTGCTCGAGGGTTTGGCGGAGGGCGAGCGCATTATTTCAGATGGCGGTCTCAAGGCGCGCCCGGGAATGAAAGTGGATGTCGTCGCGGTCGATGACGGGCAGACGAGTTTGACCGGGCTCTTGGAGCAGAACAACGCCAAGGGTGCCGCTCAATGATTCTGTCCGACCTGTCGGTCACCCGACCCGTTCTCGCGACCGTGATGTCGATCCTGCTCATCGCCTTCGGGCTGGTGGCCTTCGACCGTTTGCCCTTGCGCGAGTATCCAAATATCGATCGGCCGGTGGTTTCCGTCGAGACGAATTACCGGGGCGCCGCGGCGGCGGTCGTGGAAACGCGCATTACTCAACTGATCGAGGACCGCGTCGCCGGGCTTGAGGGTATTCAATTCATCGAGTCGGCCAGCGAGGACGGCCGCTCGGCGGTGACCATCGAATTCGACGTCAGTCGCGACATTGACGCGGCGGCCAACGACGTGCGCGACCGGGTGTCGACTATCCTCGATGACCTGCCCGACGAGGCGGATCCGCCGGAAATTCAGAAGGTCGATTCCAACGAAGACGTGATCATGTGGCTGAACCTGGCTAGTGACCGGATGACCGTGCCCGAACTGACGGACTACGCGCGCCGTTATTTGGTCGACCGGTTTTCCGTGCTCGACGGGGTGGCGCGAATTCGCGTCGGCGGCGGGCAGACGTTTGCCATGCGCATTTGGATCGATCGCAATGCGCTGGCCGCGCGCAACCTTACCGTGCAGGACGTGGAGGCCGCGCTGCGCGCCGAGAATGTCGAGTTACCAGCCGGCAGCATCGAGTCCTTGGATCGGCAGTTCACCGTGCGGCTGGAGCGGGGGTTTCACGCAGCGGAAGATTTCAAGCAACTCGTGCTCGCGCAAGGCGCCGACGGCTACTTGGTGCGCTTGGCGGATGTCGCGCGGGTCGAGCACACATCGGAGGAAGAGCGCACCTTTTTCCGCGGCAATGCCGTTCCCATGGTCGGCATCGGCGTGGTCAAACAGTCGACCGCGAACACGCTGGCGGTGGCTCGCGCGGCCAAGGAGGAAATGGCGCGTATCAACCCAAGTCTTCCCGACGGCATGCAGCTTCGCCAAAGCTTCGACAGCTCGGTGTTTGTGGACGGCGCCGTCAAGGAAGTCTACGCAACCCTGGGCATCGCCATCGTATTGGTCATTTTGGTGATTTTCCTGTTTCTCGGCAGCGTGCGCGCGACGCTTGTGCCTGCCGTTACCATTCCGGTTTCCTTGATCGCGACGTTCTTTGCGCTGTATTTGCTTGGTTTTTCATTGAACATCCTCACATTGTTAGCGCTCGTGCTTGCGATTGGATTGGTGGTGGACGATGCCATCGTCGTGCTGGAGAACATTCACCGGCGCATGGAAGAATACGGCGAGTCCAGGTTGGTTGCGGCGTTTCGCGGTACCCGCCAGGTGGGTTTCGCGGTTGTCGCGACAACCGTGGTTCTCATTTCGGTATTCGTGCCGCTGGCGTTTCTGCAAGGTGATATCGGCCGTTTGTTTTCCGAGTTCGCGTTGACCATGGCCGCGGCGGTGGCGTTTTCCAGCTTCGTCGCGCTGTCGCTGTCGCCGATGCTGGCGTCGAAAATTCTCCCGCGCCATTTGGAGCAGTCGCGCCTGAGCGCGGGTATTGATTGGTTCTTCAAGAAGATCAACCGCGGCTACATGTTCTTGCTGCGCGGGTTGCTTGTTCACCGCTGGGTGATCGGGATTGTGTTTGTCGCCACTTTAGGGGCGGCGGCTTGGTTGTTGGAGGCTATTCCCAGCGAGTATGCGCCAAAGGAGGATCGCGGCGCGTTCTTCGTCATGGTGACGGGGCCGGAAGGCGCGAGCCATCACTACATGAAGGAGTACATGGATGAAATCGAGCGGCGAATGATGCCCTTGGTGGAGAGCGGCGAAGTGATGCGCTTGTTGGTCCGCTCGCCGCGCGGGTTCGGCAACTTCGGCATATTTAACACCGGTATCGTGATCGTCGTATTGGAAGATTGGGCCAAGCGCCGAGCCGGTTGGGAGATCATGGACGATGTAGCCAAGCGCTTGCGCGACTTGCCCGGCGTGCGCGCCTTCCCGGTCATGCGCCAAGGTTTCGGGGTGCGGGTGCAGAAGCCAGTGCAGTTCGTCATCGGCGGTGGCACCTATGACGAGTTGGTGCAATGGCGCGACATTCTGGTCGAGAAGATCAACGCCGATAATCCGGGCTTCGAGGGTTTGGACTGGGATTACAAGGAGTCCACGCCCCAATTGCGGGTCACCATCGACTACGACTTGGCCGCCGATCTTGGCGTTAACGTGGAAACCATCGGCCGCACATTGGAAACCATGCTGGGCTCGCGCCGTGTCACGACCTTCCTCGATGCCGGGGAAGAGTACGACGTCATCGTCGAAGGCGACCGCGAAAGCCAGCGCACGCCGGCGAGCTTGTCGAATCTGTACGTGCGATCCGAACGCAGCGGCCGATTGGTGCCGTTGGCCAATCTGGTGCAAGTGGAAGAGGTGGCCGACTCCCTGCGACTGAATCGCTACAATCGGGTTAGATCAATAACGCTCGAGGCGAATCTCGCCGAGGGATTCGCGCTCGGCGACGCGCTGGCGCACCTGGAGAATCTGGTGCGGGAGCATCTGCCCCAGCAAGTTATTGTCGACTACAAGGGCCAGTCCCGCGATTTCCGGGTGGCGACGGGCTCCGTCCTGTTCGTGTTCGTACTGGGCTTGTTGGTGGTGTTTCTCGTGTTGGCGGCGCAATTCGAAAGCTTCGTTCACCCGTTCGTCATCATGCTGACCGTGCCGCTGGCGATCGCCGGCGCGCTGTTTGGTTTGTACTATACCGGCCAGACGCTGAACACATATAGCCAAATCGGGTTGATCATGTTGGTGGGCTTGGCGGCCAAGAACGGCATTCTCATCGTCGAGTTTGCCAACCAACTGCGGGATCAGGGGCGCGAATTTCGCGACGCGTTGCTCGAGGCATCGAGCGTGCGCCTGCGGCCGATCATGATGACGGGCGTCACTACCGCTGCGGGCAGCATCCCCTTAATCATATCCAGCGGCGCCGGCGCGGAAACCCGGCTCGTCCTAGGCACCGTGATTTTGTTCGGCGTGCTTGCCGCCACGGCGTTCACGCTGTTTGTCGTCCCGGTGGCCTACGATCTCATGGCGAAACATACCGGCTCTCCCGGTGACGTAAAGCGGACGTTGGAACGGGAGATGGCGTCGAACCAAAAGACCTCTGGGTGATTGCGCGGCTGCGAGACCGATTCTAGAACTCGCTTTCCATGGAAATGTTGATCTGAATCGTGCGATCGACGTCGTCACCATCCAAAGGATAAGCGGCGTCGATGTGGAGCACTTTGCCTTTTCCGGCGCGGCTGGAGGTTAATCGCAGTCCCGCGCCCACGTCTTTGAGCACTCCGCTGTTGGGCCCGGGTCCGACATCCGGATCCCAGGCTCGGCCCATGTCGAAGAATAACGCGCCGCCGGCGTAGAAAAACTCGAAAAAATGCCGCTCGTGATAAAAGCGTTGTTCGACGGTCAGCAGAAACATGCGGTCGCCATCTTGAACGTGCGCCGGATAGCCACGCATACCGGTATCGCCGCCCAGTTGAATCAGGTTTGGGTCGTCCAGGTCGTGTGCATTTTGCACAAGCAGCGACGTATAGAACACTTGGCGGGTGTGGTGCGGCTCGTAGTAGCGGATGCGTCCGCTATTGAGAACGTTTTCCGAATGTTCCGAGGCTATGCGGCCTTCGGAATCGAAATTGAGCAGTAAATATCGATCTGGTCCAACCAGCAGGCCCCGGCTGTAACTCAATTCGTAAATCACTTCGTCCGACGGGCTGCCGGAGCTGATGGAATGGTCGGACCAACCGAGCTTTATCAGGATCTCGTCGCCGAGGTTTAGGTCTTCCGTTCGGCCGAAGAACGATAGACGTTGAGTTTTGATAAAGTAATCCTCGATGTAGCGCATGCTGATCCAAGGAAAGCTCTCGGCGTCGTTCTCCGGTACTTCGGCGGGATCGCGTGTCTTGTCATTGGGGGAGTACAGTCGCTCGGCATGGGTGTAGCCCAGCGTCCACTGTATGGTTCTGTTATTGACCAGGCCGTCCGAATAGCCGAGGAAGACTTCGAAAAGCCGGTCCGTGCGGTGGTAATCGGCTACCGCGACACCATTTTCGAAGCGTGATTCATCGTAGTCCTCGCCTTCGATGTTGAATCCGTACGATTTCGACGTGTCCAATGAGAAAAATGGCTTGGCATAGCCAAGGCCGTAGAGATCGCCGTCGCTGTTCGAGCCAAGCGTTACGATGATGTTGGTGTGCTTCCCGCCGACGTTGGGAGCGTCATAGCGAAATAGGTCCGACGTGCGATCCTCGTCCACCGAATGGCTTAGCGAGAAGCTGTGACCGTAGCCGAGAAAATTGGAGTCCTCGATCTCAAAACCGCTGCTGGTTTCTCCGCCCTTGAGGGAGTAGTTAACGCCGCCGGTAAGGGTCCACACGTCGCGGGTGATGACTTCAACGTCGACGATATTGTCGTGGTAGCGCACGGGTACGATGAACGCATCATAAAGGAACTGCGTGTTACGCAGGCTGCGTTCCGTTTCATCCAGCAGCCTGCGCGAGTATGGATCTCCGCTTTTGAACAGCAAGTAGCCGCGCACCACGCTTTCTCGGGTGGCAATGTGCAGCTTGTTCGCGGCGCGATAAAGCGCATTGTTCTCCTTGGGATTGTTAAGGTCGAAGATATCGTTGACCCGAAGCGTGATCTCCCCGATTACCGCGCCGTTGGCTTCGAGCGTTCGGTCGTCGGGGATCGCCGACTCCTCAGTGCTGTCGACTGCGACGTTGGGGTCCGCTGCCTCGGACGACGATGCGGCCAAACCGGGGCGGCAAACGCTTCCCCAGACGGCGAGCGTCAACACGATGAGTGCTAAGACCTTGGGCATTCCTTGTCCAGGCGGTGGTGCGACTGAGTCCATATGGACCCCGAAAAAGCAAACTTGCTCAACATATTATCGGCATGCGCGGTGTAAAGGGGGAGATTTAGCCGGAAGCCGCGGAGTCTGGCCGGAAAATGCTTTGTTGACGGTGGCAATAGCCGTGATGCGATTTAAAGGTCGTCATGGGTTGTCGTTGGCGCGCCCCGCCATGCAACTGCTCGTTTTCGGCGTTTCGAGGGGCCGTTCTGCGCTTGGGTTGAGTGCGTGAAAAGTTCTTGCGCCGATGAGTCGCGAAAAGGCCGGTCTGCCGCTTCGGTCGTCCTATGGTTTGGCGCGTTGCAATCCCGCCTCCACTTGGTCGCGGATCGATGTGCCGACGAGCACTTCGATCAGAGTGAGAGCGAAATCCATTGCCGTCCCGGGACCGCGCGAGGTGATGACCGTGCCGTCGCGAACCACCGCCGTTTCTTCATATTTAACGCCCTTGAGGTCGGCATCGGATAGACTGCCGGGAAAGCTGGTGGCGTGTTTGCCTTCCAATAGCCCGGCTTTGGCGAGAGCCTTGGGTGCCGCGCAAATGGCGGCCGTGTATTTTCCTTGTTGGGACATCCGCGTCAGCAGAGATTGGATTCGCGGGTCGTTGCGCAAGTGATCGGCGCCGGGGAGTCCGCCGGGCAATACCACCATATCAAAGGGGGTGTTCAGTACCGCATCGAGGGATGTATCGGGCAGGAGCGTAACGCCCCGGCTGGCCACAACTGGCTGGTCGTCTAGGCCGGCGGTGACGACCTTGATCTTGGCGCGGCGTAGTAGATCAATAACTGTTACTGCTTCCAGTTCTTCGCAGCCCTGCGCTAGAGGAACGAGTACGGTCACCATGTGGGGCCTCCAATATCCTTTTGTTGGACGGTAAATTAATTCGCCATTTTCCGCGGATTCGAATCGGTTGATCGCGCTATGCATCAGTTCCTGTTCGAAAACACAGTGCGACGTGTACGTGCAAGTACGTATTCGCTGGGTCTTTTTTTGCCGGCAAAAATGCCAGATTCGTCGGATTTTCGACGCTAGCGCGTCAAATTACCGACGAATTTCGTCAATAATTTGGCGAAATGCCAATAAAATGACGTTTGCTTGCGTCGCAAAAGTGGGAATATCTCAGCGCCAATTTGCCTCGCTTCGCTCCGGTCGGCAGGTTTGTTCAACCCACTTCCGCGCATATTGCACTTGGCGCAACGGTTTAATTTTACTCAAAAAACGGGCTGCGAAGCAAACGCCAAAAAAAATGGGGTGCTGGCGCACCCCAAAGAGAGGGAGGGTAAAGAAGAAATGACGAAATTGACAAAATACAAGAACGTCACAGAAATATAGATGCAGTGATTGTGCCAAGAGATTCTGACTAGGGGGCGGGCTGGGGTGAGGGTTGCCCGCGGGCGAAGATTGGCACGTCGGAGTTTGATATCGGATCTTCGCCGTCGGATCCGCCGGCGGCCGCCATCTTGTTCTGAGTCGGATGCACCGCCTGTGATAGGGGCACGAGTTCGACACCGAGTGCATCAATGTCGGTTAGTCGCCTTTCGAGGATGGCTAGGGTTTCGGCGTGCGGATGGCCGATCCCTAACGCAAAACCTCGCCGCTTGGCCCGGGCGATCAGTTCGTCAAAGCGCTGCTCGATCGATTCGGCGTTACGGTCATGGTCGAGAAACACATTGCGGGGCAGATGAGCGAGGCCGTGCAGACGGGCAAAGCGGTCCGCGACCGACGACGGACTCGTCCGGCTGTCGACAAAGAACAGTCGACCATCGCGCTTTAGCTCTTCCATTAGCCACGTCATGGCTTGCGGCTGCTGAGTCAACAGACTGCCCATATGGTTGTTGATTCCGATGACGTGGGGTACCGCGGTGAGTCCGGCGTTGAGGGTCAGCGCGAACTGTTCGCGGGTCATGTCGCGACGCAGCGTGCCCGGCGATTCCGGCTGATGTCCCTCGGGCTCCATGGGCATGTGCAGCAAGACCTCTTTTTCCCTGCTGTGGGCGAGGTCCGCCAGGCGCGTGCTGAATTGGGTAAAGGGCAAAATGGAGTAGGCGACCGCGCCGGGCAACAGAATCGCTCGTACGCCGTTCCCCCACGTGTTTCCGAGATCGTCGATGATGATCGCAATTCGAGCGCGCCCGGTGCTCGGCGAGTTCTGAAGTCTCTCGATAAGCGCAGGGGATGGAAAGGCGCCGCGCTCTTCGGCGGCGGGAACAGGGCGACTGACCAGGAAAGCCAGCAAGAGCCCGCAGGCAATAATGGTCAGCCGTTGACGTCGATCCAAGCGGTCCCCGCTTCCCTGCGAGTGATTGCGGTTGAAGTTCGACTACACTTCAACCGCTCCGATCCTAGCGACCGTCCGTGGCCGCCAAAATGTCCCGCCCTACTTTTTACTCAAAATCGCCAAACCTTTCAACATGTTTAATGCTTGATAGAGCTGATAGTCGCTCGTGGCCAGGTCTTCTTCTTTAACTTCTTTCTTTTCTTCACCCGCGTCCGATTTGACTTCGGGCTTGGTTTCCCCGTTTTTTTTCGGCTCGCCATTCGTTCCACCTTCCAAGTGGCGCGTGAGGTCCGCTTCCTTGATTTGGTCGAACGCCGGCGCTTCAGCTTGCGAAACGCTTACGTTGGCCAGTTCGATATCCGGAACGATTCCTTCAGCTTGGATCGAACGCCCCGATGGGGTGTAATACCGCGCGGTGGTGAGTTTCAGTGCCGAACCGTTGTTCATCGGCAGGATGGTCTGGACCGAACCCTTACCGAACGTGCGCTCACCCATGATGATGGCCCGCTTGTGATCCTGGAGCGCGCCGGCAACGATCTCGGAGGCCGATGCCGAGCCACTGTTAACGAGGACGACCAAGGGCGCCCCGTTGACAACGTCGGTCGGCGTCGCCTTGAATTTCAGCTGCGAATCCTTGACCCGACCCTCGGTGTAAACGATGAGCCCGTCTTCGAGGAAGCTGTCGGACACGGAAACCGCCGCTCCGAGCACGCCGCCCGGATTGTTGCGCAGGTCGATCACCAAGCCGGTAAGGTCGCCGCCGTTTTCTTTCTTGAGCCTGGACAGTTCCTCGATCAGGTTTTCGCCTGTTCGTGTTTGAAACTGGGTGATGCGCACATAAGCGAAGCCGGGCTCGAGAATGCGGGACTTGATGCCTTTGACCTGAATCACGTCGCGCTTGATGGTGATCTTGAGAGGTTTGTCACTCCCTTCGCGGACGATGGTCAGCACAATGTCCGTTCCCGGTTTGCCGCGCATCATGTTTACGGCATCCGTGAGCGACATGCCTTTAACCGGGGTATCGTCAATTCGAATGATGAGATCGCCTGCTTTCACGCCCGCGCGTTGCGCCGGAGTGTCGTCGATCGGCGCAATAACTTTTACGAAGCCGTCTTCCATGCCGACTTCAATGCCCAGGCCGCCGAACTCACCGGACGTGCCGACTTGCAGTTCCTTGAACGCATCCGCATCGAGGTAGGTGGAGTGGGGGTCGAGGCCGGTGAGCATGCCGCGAATGGCGTTTTCCAGCAGACTGTTGTCGCCCACGGGTTCTACATAATCTGTTTTGATCTTTTCGAAGATTTCGGTGAACGTTTTCAGTTCGCGCAAGGGAAGCGGCGCTTTGGGTCCGTCTCGCTCGGCGAGAACAACGTGCCCGATGGTGAGTGAAATCCCGATGATTATTCCTAAAGACAGCACGGAGAAGTGACGTGCGAAGAATCTCATTTTTGTCTCCTGTGTCGACCCAGCCGGCCGGCACCTCGTGATGGTAAAAAATAACTGCCCGGGTTTAAGTTGCGATTGGTGATCGTTGCAGCCCGCGATAGCCGGTGAATTTCACAGCCTGTATTACGGCTTAAATTCGCCTCCAACAGTCTAGCGGCAATCCGGGGCAAAGTCTGCACCCCTAATTTTTCGTCGACCCCATGCGCAGACCGCGCATTCATCCACGATCGTTGCACCACTGGGAGGGGTTGACGGGTTTGCCCTTGTGACGAATTTCGAAATACAAGCCGCTGGTTATTTGACCGCCGCTCGCGCCAACGGTTGCAATCTCCTGCAACTCATCGACGTGATCGCCGACATCGCGCAACAGCGCTTCATTGTGCCCGTACAAGCTGAAAAATCCGTCGCCGTGGTCAAGGATGAGCAGCAAGCCGAAGCCGCGCAGCCATTCGGCGAATACGACGCGGCCCGGTGCGATGGCGCGAACCGCTTGGCCCGCCGCCGCGTCGATCATTACGCCGCGATACTTTGCGGTGGAGTTCTGTCGCGTTGCACCGAAACGCTGAACAATTTTTCCACTAACCGGCCATGGTAAAAGGCCTTTGCGTTGGGCGAAGGGTTCCGACCGTGGCAACAGCGTGGGCGCCGAGGAAACGGTCGTCGGTCGCCGTTTGCTTTCGGTCTGCCGCAAGCGGGTGAGCAGTTCCTCCAGGCGCTGAGCATTTCCTTCGAGTTCCGCCACGGTGCTGCGGCTGCGCGCGGCCGACTCCGTTAGGCTGGCCAATATCGTTTGACGCTGCGTGCGGTGGCGCTCCAATTCTCGCATCGCGTCGGTCTGCTGTTTGCTCAGTGCGGCCAGTTCCCGCTGCTTCTCGGCGATCTGCCGCCGATTTTGCTCGACTGCATCGAGCGCCTGCTTTGTCTGGGCGATATGCTCGGTCCGCGCCGCGCTAACGTAGTGGTGGAATGCGAGCACTTGGCCCATGCGCAAGGTGTCGGTGTCGCCAAGCCAAAGGTGCAGCGTGTCGTCACCCCGGCGGAGAAATTGGGCCGTCATTTCGCGCGCGAGGATGTCACGCTGGCGTTTGTTTTTTTGTTCCAGTCGATCGCCCGATGCATTTAGCTTCTCGAGCTGTTTCGCCGCGGCGCGCAGTTCACGCTCGAGGCGCCGCGATGTCGCCGTCGCGCGGCCGATTTCGGTTTCGACTTCTTTGAGGGCGGATTGGGTCGAACCAAGCTGCGTTTCGGTTTCGACCAAACGCTTTTTTTCCGTTTCCAGCTGCGCGCGAACGCCCTCCAGTTCGTGGCGGGTGTCGGCGGCGTTCTCGACGGCGGACGCCGCGGCGGCGAACGTTGCGGTCCATGTCAAGACGAGGGCGCGAAGCGGAATAAACATAAGAACTCCACTACAAAGCCACGGCATCCTGCCGCGATACTCGAGCGACTCTTGGCCGCCGCTCAGTCCGATTTGAGATGTAGTAGCGTGCGTCCGCTCATCTCGCTGGGTTGCTCGATTCCCATGAGATAAAGCATAGTCGGCGCGACGTCTGCCAGCGAGCCGCGATTACGCATGGTGGCTGGGCGGCCGACGTAGACAAAAGGTACGAGATTGAACGTGTGCGCGGTGTGGGGTTCATCGCTGTCCGGCGCAAGCATCTGCTCCGCGTTGCCGTGGTCGGCCGTGATCAACAGTTCCGCGCCCACGCTTCGAGCCGCCTCGACAACGCGACCGAGACAGGCGTCGAGCGCTTCGACGGCTTTAACCGTGGCGGGGAACGATCCAGTGTGCCCTACCATATCGCCATTGGCGTAGTTGCAGATAATGGTGTCGAAGTTTCCGCTCGTGATCGCATCAACCAGTTTGTCGGTCACTTCCGCCGCGCTCATCTCGGGCTTGAGGTCATAGGTCGCCACATTGGGCGAGGGAACGAGTATGCGCTCCTCGCCGGGAGAAGTATGTTCCTCGCCGCCGTTGAAAAAGAAGGTGACGTGCGCGTATTTCTCGGTCTCGGCGATGCGCAGTTGGTGCAGTCCCTTCTTGGCGATGTACTGACCGAACGTGTTGGTCAACCGCTCCGAGGGGTACGCCACGGGGATGTCGAAATCCTTGTTGTATTCGGTGAGGCTTACGAACCGGCCGAGCTTCGGCATGCGCTCGCGCTTGAATCCGTCGAAGGACTTCTCGATGAATGCGCGGGTGATCTGGCGGGCCCGATCCGAGCGATAGTTGGCGAAAATCACCACGTCGCCGTCCTCGACCTGCACCGGCCGCCCGTCGGCTTGCAGGATCGCGGTGGCTTGAACGAATTCGTCCGTTTCTCCTCTGGCGTAGGCGGCGTTCAACGCTGACTCAGCGGAGTCCGTTTCGTACAGCCCTTTGCCGTCGGCGATTACCTCATAGGCTGCCTGGACCCGGGGCCAGCGATGATCCCGATCCATGGCGTAGTAGCGCCCGACAATCGAGGCGAAGGCGCCAACTCCCAGTTCGCTAAACACGGCATCCATGGCCGCGATGGATTCAGCCGCGCTTTTCGGCGCGGTGTCGCGGCCGTCGAGGAAGGCATGGAGGAATACTTTTTGGGCACCCTGTTGCGCGGCAAGCTGCACCAAGGCGTGGATCTGCTTTTCGTGGCTATGCACGCCGCCCGGCGACAGTAGCCCTAGGATGTGAACTGCTTTGTTCGATTCGACCGCCAATCGCACCGCGCCGGTCAGGGTGCCATTGGTGAAGAATTCGCCGTTCTCGATTGCCCGACTGATGCGAGTAAACTCTTGATAAACAACACGTCCTGCGCCCAGGTTCAAATGACCGACTTCGGAATTGCCCATTTGGTCCGCCGGGAGGCCGACCTCGGTCCCTGAGCCGCTGATCAAGGTGCGCGGGTACTCGTTCCACAATTTATCCCACACCGGCTTGCGGGCATGGAAAACTGCGTTACCCCGCGGATTCTCGCTGTATCCCCAGCCGTCTAATATGATCAGCGCTAAGGGCCGATGATTTGACATAGCAATTCTCTGTACTTCCGTTCAAGCACACTTCGCGTAGGGTTATGGAAGCGGTCGTTGAGGTGTCGAAGGTAAGTGAAGATGCGTAAACCACTTTTGCTGCCAGGGGCCGAGTAACGAACAATGACTGTCGCGTCGCAACTTCGAGCCGTCAATAATCTCCGCTGTCTCACTGTCGCCCCAGGGGGTCGCGTGGCGGGTGACATCACGCAATTTCTTATTACTCACACCTTTAAGGCGCGACATTGTATAATAATTTCCAGCTTTCGAACAGTGCAGAAGGTGCCCAAGCCCCTGCAGTTCCGCAAAGTTTTACGAAAGGTTCGCAGTCATGACCGAAGCTGAAGTGGCGGAGTTGATCTACCTGGACGACGATATCGATCGGGCGTCCCGTTCGTTGAAAGCAATGTCCCATCCTCTCCGCTTAAAAATACTCTGCACCCTAGGGGCAAATGAGCTGAGCGTGCAAGACATTGTCGACGCGGTCGGTACCTCACAAAGCAACATCTCGCAGCACTTGGCGATCCTCAAGGACAAAGGCATCTTGGCCTCTCGCAAGGATGCCAACCGCGTGTACTACCGGGTGGAGGATGTTCGGACCCTGCGCTTGATCGAGATGATGCGAGACGTGTTCTGCTCGCATAAATAATCTGCATTTCAAGCCTGCCTCGTTTAGAATGTCCCGCACCGGGGTCGCCCCAATCCTTAAAACAAAAATAGTCGTCCTATGCAGGAATTTTTTTCGTTTCTCATTGACCACTGGATTCTGACGTCGGCGTTTTTGTTCGTCACCATGCTGTTGGTGATGCACGAAATGCGGCGCAAGCTGCTTGGATTTCGGGACCTTTCGCCCCAAGATGCGATTCGTCTGATTAACAAGCAAGACGCCATCATTTTGGACGTTCGCGACGAGAGCGAATACAAGGCCGGCCACATCGTCAATGCGCGCAATTTTCCGGTTGCATTGATCGATACCAAGCTGAACGAACTGGCTACGGAAAAAGAGCGACCGGTGTTGATCTACTGCAAATCAGGTCAACGTTCGGCCCGCGCGGCGTCGTTGTTGAACAAGCAGGGATTCACCAACGTGTTCAAGCTCGCGGGCGGCATGATGGCGTGGCAAAGCGCCAGTCTGCCGGTGGTCAAGTAGTTCGCACCCCTCGCAGGTTTTTTTGTGGCCCGCATAGTGATGTACTCAACTCGATTTTGTGGCTATTGCGTACGCGCGCGCGCACTGTTGAGTGCCAAGGGCATTGCCTTTGACGAAATCATGGTCGACACGGATCCCGTCCGGTACAGGGAAATGCAGCAGAAGAGCGGCCGCCGTTCGGTGCCGCAGATCTTTATCGACGGCGAACCCATTGGCGGATTCACCGACTTGTGGGCACTGGACAAGAGCGGCGAACTGGATCATCGCTTGAGTCTCGTTCCGCCCACGCTGGAAGGAGAGAAATAGCATCATGGTTCATGTTGTCTGCCCCCAATGTCATAGCGTCAATCGTTTGCCGGATGATCGCGACCCCAAGCAGGGGCGTTGCGGTCAGTGCAAAAGTGCATTGTTCCAGGCCCATCCAGTCGCATTGACCACGGAGCACTTCGATACGCACATCAGCCGGGGCGATGTGCCGGTACTGGTGGACTTTTGGGCGTCGTGGTGCGGCCCGTGCCGGATGATGGCGCCCATATTCGAAAAAGCGGCCGCGCAGCTCGAGCCGCGGGTTCGGCTGGCCAAGGTCGATACCGAACAGGAGCAAGCCTTGGCCGCCCGCTATGGAATCCGCAGCATTCCGACGCTGGTGTTGTTTCATCGCGGTCAGGAAGTGTCGCGGATGTCGGGTGTCATGGACTTGCCGAGCTTGATCGCCTGGACGGAGCGCGAAGTCAGCTAATTTATACCGCGCATGTGCTCTTGGCGCATGCCGAACTAGAGAGAGGATAAATACATGGCCGAACAGCCCAAAACAACCACGCCCGGCGGGGGTAACGGGGTGGATCGCCACTTTGCGATTCAGAAAATCTACTTAAAGGACGTCTCTCTGGAAACGCCCAACTCACCTGACATTTTTCGCGAGCAGTGGAAGCCTGAAGTCAGCGTCCAGTTGGGTAACGCGGCCAAGGTGCTGGGCGAGAACGTCTACGAAGTGGTCACGACGATCACCGCCACGGTGAAGGTGGGCGACAAGACCGCGTTTTTAGTCGAGGTTCACCAAGCGGGCATATTTTCCATCGCTGGCTTTTCCGACGAGGAACGCGCGCCCATTGTCGGCAGTCACTGTCCGACCATTCTGTTTCCCTATGCGCGCGAAGCGATCTCCGATTTGGCGACGAAGGCGGGTTTCCCGCAATTACTGCTGGCACCGGTAAACTTCGATGCTATCTACGCCCAGCATGTGCAGCAAATGAGGGCGCAGCAGAACGCGCCGACAGATCAACAGACTCCGGACGTTCATTGATCGACGTTTCATAACCGATGGCAGGCGATGCGATAGGGGTGTTGGGCGCCGGGTCATGGGGAACGGCGCTGGCGATTCAACTGGCGCGCGCCGGGCGTCGGGCCTTGTTGTGGGGGCATCACTCCGGGCACATCGCCGCCCTGGCCCGTGACCGCGTTAATCAGCGCTATCTTGCCGGGGTTAGTTTTCCCGCGGACGTACAACCCGAGTCCGATCTGGAAAAGGTTGTGCAAGCCTGCGCCACGCTGCTGGTGGTTGTGCCCAGCAATGCCTTTCGCGACACTTTGAAACGGCTCGCGGCCCTCGTCGGTCCGCATCATCGCATCGTCTCGGCCACCAAGGGCTTCGAGCACGGAACGGGCCGCTTGCTGCACGAGGTGTGCGCGGACGCGTTGCCTTCCCGAACATCTTTCGCCGCATTGTCCGGGCCGACCTTCGCGAAAGAAGTGGCCATCGGCTTGCCCACGGCGGTGACCATCGCTTCCCGAGACACCGCATTTTGCGCCGAACTGGCGGCCGAATTTCATAG
>JAKACW010000021.1 GCA_021821045.1 Pseudomonadota bacterium | reverse complement strand
CGTCGGCGGCGTCGGATCGGACAGCCCGAGGCTGTCGGTCACCGTCAGCGTCACCGTGTAAACGCCCGCAGTGTTGAATACCACCGCACCCGGATCTTCGGCGTTCGTACTGGTCGCACCGCCGCCAAAGTTCCAGGTATAGCCCAGCGGCGTATTGCCATCCGGATCGCTGCCAGTGGACGTGAAGTTCACGCTTTGACCGGCCGTGATCGTCACGTTGGCCGACGGCGTATTGATTACACCATCGGGCGCCTGATTCGGTATCGATCCGTTCACCGTCACCTGCACCGTCGCGGGCGTTGGATCGGACAATCCCAGACTATCCGTCACGTTCAGCGTCACCGTGTAGACGCCGAGCGTGTTAAACACCACCGTGCCCGGATCTTCCACGTTTGAATTAGCCGCGCCGCCGCCAAAATTCCACGAATAGCTCAACGGCGTATTGCCGTCCGGGTCACTGCCCGTCGCGGTGAAGTTCACGCTCTGGCCCGCCGTAATCGTCACGTTCGCCGCTGGCGTGTTGATCACGCCATTGGGCGCTTGATTTGGCGTGCCACCTGCCGCCGCACCGATCACATTGAACTCCGCCATCGACGACCAGGGGTTGCCGTTGACTTCATTCAGCGCCACCAGCCGCACGTAGCGCCCACGGCGCACCACCGGCAGGGTCTTCGTCTGTTCGGTCGCGGTGTTCGGGAACGTGCCCGAGGCCGCCACCGTACCCCAGTCGATCAGACTGTTGCTGACATAGAATTGGTAGTCCTTGATCCGTCCATTGCCACTCTTGGCCGCTCGTGGCAGATATTTAAAGGCACTGACGTCATATTCCGCGCCCAGATCCACCACGATCTCATGGGGCGGCAGTGGATCCTGCAAATACCACTCGGTGTGCCAGATCGTGCTCGCGCTGCCGTCCAGCACGTTCACCGCTCGGCCGTCTTCGCCGGTCGTCTCTTGGCTGTCCCAGGACACCACCGTCATCTGCGATTGCGGGATGAGTGCCGGAGTCGGGCTCGGCGTCGCATCGGGCGCAAGCATCCACAGCTCGGTGCCGTGAAGTCCGTCACCCGCTGCGAAGTACAGGGCGTCGTTGACGGCGAGCAGATACTTCGCATCCGATGAGCCGCTTTCGGGGTAAATGTCCGTGACACGAACCGTACCTGCCGCTGTTCCATCCGTCTTCCACAGCTCGCGACCATAATTCACGTCGTTTGCGGAAAAGTACAAGGCACTATTGGCGTTCAGCAAATACGTCGGCTCCGAAGGGTTGCTCCCAGGATTGATATCCTTTACCAGCACGGTTCCCGCTGCGGTCCCGTCGGTCTTCCACAGCTCACGGCCGCGAGTGCCATCATTAGCGGCGAAATACAACGCACCATATAACGGAACCAACTCGCCACCAACCCAACCGCTGCTTCCGGGACGAATGTCCTTTACCATCACTGTACCCACCTCGGTACCGTCCGATTTCCACAGCTCGCTGCCGCTCACCCCGTCGTCGGCGACGAAGTACAACCAACCATTAAATTCCGTGAGAGAAACCGGGTACGAACCGGCGGCCCCAGGACGAATGTCTTTCACCTGTACGGTACCCGCCGCCGTACCATCTGTCTTCCACAACTCAATGTCGTAATCGACGCCTTGGGCCAAGAAAAACACGGCACCATTGACTTGGGTGAAGGTAGTTGGAAATGAACTGGCAATCCCAGGTTTGATATCCTTCACCAGGACAGTTCCCCCGGCCGTTCCGTCAGATTTCCACAACTCGTCGCCATTTACACCGTCTTGGGCTCGAAAATACAACACTCCGTTGGCGCTCATCAGGTCCTTCGGGCACGACTCGCCGCCTCCAGGGTAAATGTCCTTTACCATCACTGTCCCGGCTTCGGTACCGTCCGATTTCCACAACTCGCATCCATACGCACCGTCATTGGCGCGAAAATACAATGAGGCATTGAGTACAGCCAGAGAGCCTGGACTTGAACCAACAGACCCAGGGAAGATGTCTTTAACCAACACGGTGCCCGCAACCGTCCCGTCCGATTTCCACAGTTCGTACCCGTGGACCCCATCGTCGGCAGTAAAATACAAAGCATTGTTGAAGTAGGTTAGGTTGTGAACGAACGAGTCGCCGCTTCCGGGGTATAGATCCCGCACTAGGTCGGTGCCAGACACCGTTCCGTCTGTTTTCCACAACTCAAAGCCGCTCACCCCGTCATCGGCTCTAAAGTAAAGCGTGCCGTTGACGTTAGTGAGGAAGTCGGGCCATGAATCGTGATTCTCCGGGCCCACTTCAATCTGCACCCTATTGACATCCATCAGCACTGGCTCCGCGGCATGCGCGACGGGCAGCATCGCCGAAACCAGCATGAGGACCGCGAATCCCAAAATCTCTACTCTCACTCGCATGGCACTCGCGCAGCCGAAGATCGCCGCCAACATCACTCGCAACCCCATCTTCAAATCCCCTTCGCCGCTACGGCGGCCAAACGTTCGTTATTTGTCAATTCGAGAGCGGAAGGACCCACTGACCTACTCGCGGCCGCGGCCACCATTCGGCGCCGACTAAGGCGCAACGAGCGAATAATCAGGTCGAATTTCCTTCAAAGCATCGAGCGAGTTTGCATCCGCTGTCTCGCGAAGTCGCGGGACGCGGTGTTTTTGTTATTGGGACCTTACAGCCCCCGTGCTGCCCTAATCAGCCCGAGCGCATAAAATAACAGAGAAAGCCACTTTTTTTAAGCAAAAATTTTCGCCGGTGCGAATTTTTTACGGGACGGCTTAACCACCGACGACTCCCCAGCCACGAAGCGCTTCAACGACAAGGGCGGCATCGTTGCCGCCCTTGGTGTTTTTCACTATTTCACAGGCACCTACGGCCCTGCCAAGGCGCCGATCAGGTTCAGCTCCGCCACCGCGGCGAAGAAATTCGACCGCATCGGCGTGAGCGCGGTAAACCGCACGTAGCGCGCGTCCAGTGTCTGCCCCCCGTCGAAAAGAACTTTCGCCTCAGCGGTCGAGTTGGGCAACGTTCCGTTGGCGATCGCCGTCGACCAGGTGCTGCCGTCAAGGCTGACTTCGATGCTGAAGTTCTTGATCGAGCGCGGGACTGTGTCCTGCCGCGGCAGGTGACGCATCCCGGTGAGCGCGTATGAGTCAGCCAGGTCTATTGTCAACGTATGCGGGAACCCGTCCGAGGTCGTATAGAACCAGCGCGTATGCCAGACAGTGCGGGCGTCGTCGTCGAAGGCGTACTCCGCCACGCTATCGAGCAGCACTTCGGTCGCGCCGCTGTTTCTATTGACGTAGGTCGCCCACTCTTCGCTCGAGACATCGACGACCGCCCAGTCGGCCTTTGGCACCAGCGTTTCGCCGCCGCCGAGCACGCGCACGATCCGCGTGTCAGGCACCAGCGCGCCCACGGCGCTGAAGCTGACCGTAAAGGTTCCGGGCGTATTGAACTGTACAGCACCGGGCGTCAGACCACCTATATTGGCAACGCCGGCGCCGCCAAAGGTCCATGTCGTCGCAGGAGCCGCGCCGAGGTCCGCATCGAACGCGGTGCCCGCAAAGCTGACGGTTTCCCCTGCGTTGATGGTCACGACATGGATTTCCGGCAATGTAATCTGATTGGTCGCGGGTGTGTCCGAGGTCGCGACCCCCAGCAAATTGAACTCCGCAATAGCTGCATAGGGGCGACTATCATAGGCCTCCAAGGCGACGTAGCGAACATACCGTGCTGGCTGCACCCGCAAAAGATTGATCAAGGTCGTCTTTTCTTCCGCCGAACTAGGATCGATCTTGCTGACGTTGACCGAATTCCACGTCACGCCGTCCATGCTAAGCGAAAGCTCCTGGTGGCTGATGCGGCCGTTGCAGCACAGCTGCTGGGGCAACGAAAGAAAGCCAGAGATCATGTAGGTGGCACCCAGGTCGATCTCGAACTGATGCGGCATAGTCGGTTGTTGCTGATACCACTGAGTGTGCCAGATGGTGTCCGGGTTGCCGTCGAATGCGTTATCGATCCGTTGATCAAAGGCCACGGTCTCCTCGCTGTCCACGAACGTGACGTTCCACTGGTTGCGCGGGATCACCACGGTCAGGTAAAACTCCTGGGTGACAAATGCGCCCGCCGAGTCCGTAACACGCACCACCACGCGACGTGAACCCCAAACGTCCGCGGTCGGTGTCCAGGTCACCAAGCCCGCGGGGTCCATGGCCATGCCCAGGGGATAGGCGTCCATCGAGTAAGTGACCGCATCGCCGGCATCGGCATCGGTCGCCACCACTTGATAAGTAAACAAGTTGCCGGCAGACAGTTTGGTCGCTGCCGGAGTCGAAATGATGATCGGCGCGTCGTTGACGTTTGTCACGGCAAGTTGGAAATTCTGCGTCGCTGTATTGCCTTGGGGATCAGCGACAACGACTGTCACGGCGTGCGTACCGACATCGGCGTTGGACGGCAACCAGGAAATTGCGCCGGAAGCGGTATTGATTGTCATTCCTGCGGGCGCCGCCGAAAGCGAGTACTGCAAAACGTCGACCGAATCGCCGTCCGTCGCGATAACAGCGTAAGTGTAAGTCTGTCCGTCGTGGGCGGTCATGACGGGGCCTGACACGATTACGGGCGCATCCTCAACCGCAAGCACGGTTAGGCTGGCGGTCGAAACGGAAGTCGACGTGGAATCGCTCACCGTGTACTCAAACGCCACGGGACCGAAATAGTTCGGCGTCGGCGTGAAAGTCGCCGAACCGTTCGCGACAACCAAATTGCCGTCGCCCTGGGTGAGGGTCAGCGCGGTAACGGTCAGGTTGTCTCCGTCAACATCGACGTCGTTAACCAATAGCGTCGCCAGAGTGAAGTTGAAGCTCGTATCTTCGGCAACGCTGCCGAGCGAGTCCGGACGAGCTGATGGAGCGTCATTGATCGCATTGATCGAGATGATTGCCGTAGCAACATTGGAGTCCGCGGGGCTGGTGGAACCGACATCACGAACCTGGAACGAGAACGAGTCTTGACCATTGGCATTCGCCGCGGGAACGTAGGTGAACTCCCCAGTGGCCGCGTTGGTCAACGACAACACGCCTTTGGTGGGCTGACCAACAATGGTGAATGCCAATGCATCGCCATCGTCCTCCCGCGCGGGCAATTGCCCGGCAAGGACGGTGTCCTCATCCAACGTAAAGTGCGCCGACAGCGCGACCGGAGCGGTGTCAATTGCCGCGACGTTAATCTGCAATTGTCCGGTGGACGCCAGGGTGCCGTCGGAAACCGCGAACGCTATCGAATCGACGCCGGACGCATTGGCATGGGGCTCGTACCGGAACTCACCGGTTCGTGCGTTCAACAAAGTTACGGTCCCCAAGCTGCCCTGGCCGGGAAACGAATAAACCAGTTCGTCGCCGTCGACATCCGTCGCCAACAGGATACTGACTAAAGCCACGCCTTCGGCCGCATCATATACAGGCGCACCGGCTACCGGCGCGTCGTTTACGTTGCGCACGTTGATCGTGACACTACCGATGCCGCTGTTAAGGCTCGCGTCTAGAATGGTGTAGGAAAACTGATCGGTGCCGGCAAAGTCTTTGGCGGGCGTATAGGTCACCGATCCATCGGCGTTGCGACTTACGGAACCGCCGTGCGCGCTCTGGGACTCGACGCTGAACAACTCGATCCGCTCGCTGTTCGGATCGCCGTCATTGGTAAGCGGGAAGAATGATACCGGAGTTTCTTCGTCGGTCTCGAGAAAGTCAGCTCCCGCAACCGGGCTCGAGTTCAACCGGTCGCGAACGGCAACCGGCAGGTGAGCGGTGATTGCCCCGCCTTGCGCGGTAACGAACTGTTCTACCGCCGCCACAAGATTCTCAAAGTTCGGCGAATTCGGATCATTGCCAATCTGACCATCAACCCGGAAATCATTGGCCATGGCCGCGATTAATTGAGCGGCTGTGCGATCGACAGCGTCAGCGTCCATCTGGGAGAAACCCGCCAGAAGCAGGGCGTAGGTCTGCTGCTCTTGGGGAGCTGCGTTGAGTGCGTCAAGACCGGGGATCGCGGCCGTGACCACGTTTTCGATCCCGAATAGCGCCGACACCTGCAAATTGCCGAACACTATCGCGTCGGTGAGCGTCTTTTCGGTGTTGGCCTTGACCCATTTGGCCTTGGCCGCCGCCAGAGTAGTCAACGGAGTCACATTGACTGTGTGATTGCCGCTGGACTGCAGCAACGATACGGCTTCCATCGAGTCGGCTTCCGCGAAGGCAACTTGCTCTCCGCTGACTTCATCGACGTAAGCTCCGCCTGTCGCAACGACAACAACGTGGGCCACCGCTGGATCGGTAAATCCGAGGGTAAACGCGCCCTGTTCGTTTGTTATCCCCTGCGCCAGCGGTTCCGACGCGGGAGTGCCATCGGCGCCCAACGCGTAGACACGGACAACAGCGTTCGACACCGGGCCTTTTATAACGCGCCCTTCGATGGTTGTTGATCCGGCGGGACGCGGCTGATCCGATCCGGACGGCGCGGCATCGCCTCCACCGCCACCACCGCATGCGCTAAGTAGTACAGACAGCCCCACAACACCAATTAACGATCGAACCGGACCGAGTGACAGGCACATAAAGTTGATCCCAAGCGATTAAAAAGTGATAAAAGGCTCTTCGAAACGAACATGTCGGGTCGGAGAGTCCCGCAACGAGCATTCTTCGCGTTGAAGTCGAGGTAGCAGAATCCGTGCCATTACTCGAAAATCACCGGGATAGCTCCGCTCGTCCGCCCAATAAATATCTATGAATCAAAGTGTTGCAAACGAAGCGCCAAAACAATGCCGCGGCGTTTTTCAACCGTACCGCGTGCAGCTGCTTAAGACTACGATGGGCGACTGTAAAGTTCCCCGACTTGGGGACAAGCGGGGCCATGTCATGCGCCGTTGCCACCTGCGGAAGATGTAATCGCACGTTTCAATTAGGGCGAAACTGCGACCCCGACCCAATCATTTCGCTATTGGACGTTGCATGCGCTCACGTTAGAATGTCGCCTTTGTCGAGCTTCTAGGCCGGTGTCAGTGTAGAACGCGGCAGCGAGGTGCCGCCAAAGTGATGCGATCTACGCGTGGCGTCTTCACTGGCATTTTTTCACACTCCCTGTTGGTAAAAGCCGCTCGGTTCCCGATCAGAACTCGAATTAGACTTCCAATAAGAGGGGGGCGACGTCGAACTTGTTTACACCCCCGATCATGGCGCCGTGGCAAAGCGGCCGATCCAAGGGATTCGAGGACCGCGAGAAAGCGAATGAAACATATTGTCCATAAACGGGATTTCACTTCGCTTCGCAACTATCTCGACGTCACAAAATGGCGCAAATGGGAAACTATGGCACGGTTCATGCTGTCGACTCCGAATACCGGGGCGCATGTCAACGTTAACGTTTCAGCCCAATGGCGGGACACACTGTGAAAATCAAGAAGGCATGGGCGATCTTACCGTTTGTGTTGCTGGCAGCGTGCGGTGGCGGCGGTGGCGGAGATGCCCCCATCGATCCGCCCGAGCCCCCGGGCCCGGTTGTCGTCGAGAATCGTCCGCCTATTGTGGTGTCAAACGCCATTACCCACGCGTCCGTGGGCCAAGTTTATGAGTACGATGTCGAAGCCATCGACCCCGATACCGGCGACGTACTTCGGTATTCGTTGTCGGAATCCCCGGCCGGCATGGCCGTTGATGCCGCCAGCGGGCTGATCTCGTGGTCGCCGGGAAACAACGACATCGGCAATCATCCCGTCACGGTCGTCGTCACCGATGGCGACCGCGCGACCGGAACCCAGAGTTTCACGTTATCCGTTGCGGGCCAAGACGCGGGCGTTCGAATCATTTCGGCCGCAATTACCAACGCAACCGAAGACCAAGCTTATCGCTACGACGTCAATGCCGAAGGCGGCGAAACCTCCGCACCCTATGTCTTCAGCCTTGAGCAATCCCCGCAGGGCATGACCATTGCCGCAAGCTCCGGCTTAATCGAATGGACTCCGTCCAATCAAAACGTTGGCAGCCACGTCGTCGCCGTCGTCGCGACTGACGCTGCGGGCGATACCGATCGACAGTCCTTTAACGTGGTTGTCGTTAATGTGAACGACCCGCCGTCGATCACCTGGACTCCGAATCTGCAGGTGAACGAAAGCGAACAATACCAACACACTGTCACGGCCTCCGACGTCGACAGCGGCGATAGCTTGCGATTCAGACTGACTGCTGCTCCTTCAGCGATGAGCATCGGCGAGCAGTCCGGCCAGCTAAGCTGGACGCCGCAGGCCAGCGACATCGGCAACCACACCGTTACCGTTGAGGTTCGTGATCAGGCCAACGCCACAGACACGCTGACGTTTACTCTTCGTGTCCTAGATGTAAACGTAGCCCCGACGATCGCCTCGTTGCCCACCACCGCAGCGGTCGTCGACACACTCTTCACCTATCGCGTCATAGCCATCGATCCCGACCCGGGCAATTCCCTCGATTTCGCATTGCTGGAGAAGCCGAACGGCATGCAGATCGATGCCAGTGGACTGATTACATGGGTCCCCGCCAGCGCGCAGTCCGGCACCCATCGCGTTCGTGTCCGGACCACCGACAGCGGCACACCGTCTGCCTCGGCCGACCAGATGTTCGTCCTCTATGTTCTTAACACGATTCCAAAAACGGCCTGGAGCCTGCACTACGTCGATAGCCAGGATGGAGCAGGCAATGCACAAAAGGCATTCGACGGCGACCCGGCCACCATTTGGCACAGCGAGTGGCGAACCGCCCAGCCGCCTCCGCCGCACGAGATTCAGATCAACCTTGGCGCGCTGCATGATGTCGGAGGTTTCCGCTATGTTCCTCGTCAGGACACTAGCGTTAACGGGCTGATCAAGGACTATGAATTTTACGTCAGCGAGGACGGCGTCAACTGGGGAACGCCGGTTGCCGCCGGTCGATTCGAGAACTCAAAAAGCGCCAAAAGCATCTCGTTCCCGCTCGCAACGGCGCGCTACGTGCGTTTCGTTGCGCTGAATGAGGTCAATGACGCCCCATGGACGAGTGCCGCCGAATTTGACGTTGTCGGCGCGCCGTTCAGCGGAAATCATCGCCCTAACGGCGTGATCGACAGTCCCGCCGGCAATCAAACCATTAACGTGGGAGACTCAGTAATATTTTCAGGAACGAGTGTCGACCGCGACAACGATTTGCCTCTAGCAACCGTGTGGACCTTTGGCGACAGCGGAGTAGCGGATCAGTGGCAACAAAACGCCGGCCCGATTACTTTCAATCAACCGGGCACGTTCGTCGTCACCATGACCACGGTCGACGCGACCGGTCGAATTGACTCCACTCCGGCTCAGCGAATCATCAAGGTACGTGACTCCACATATCCGTTGCTATTGGACCAAACGCAGTGGTCGCTCCACCACGCGAGCAGTGCAGAATCGACCGCAGTGGATGGCAAAGGCGTAAATGCCTTTGATGGTAACGTTGACACCAACTGGGTGACGAGCTACTCCTCGGCCACGCCGCCCAGCCACCCCCACGAAATTCAGATCAACCTCGGCTCCGCCTACTCGCTCGACGGATTGCGGTACCTGCCCCGACAGGACGACACGCTTGGCAACATCAAGGGGTATCGCCTTTTCGTCAGCGAAAATGGTGTTGACTGGGGCGCCCCAGTCGCCATCGGTGGATTTGCCGGTGGCCCCGGAGAGAAACAGATTCTGTTCCCGCCGAAGACAGGACAGTTCGTCCGACTGCTCACTGTAAGCGGCATCAATGGAACAACATCGGCAGCTGCAGCGGAAATCAATATCGAGGGCGAATGCCACGAACCGTTCGTTCATATCGTGTCGCCGCGACCGTATCACATTCAATCCACCACGTCGCTCAGCGTTACCGCGAGCGTCTGTCTTGACCCGAACCTTCACGCGGGCTGGGGAGTAAAGTTCGTCTTGGACGGCGGCGCCACCGTAACTGACGCCCTGCCGCCCTACGAAGCAGTTTTTAACTCCGTCAGCCCCGGGGAGCATGAACTCCAGGCGTTTATCGTGACGCAACAGGGCACCGCCGTCGACGGGGCCGACGCCTTTCACCAAATTGGCGCTGTCGGCATCGGGAAGTACTATGTAGCCCTTGGCGACAGCATTTCGTTCGGCGTGGGCGACGATGATTCTTCCGATGATTTCTCTCAGGACGGGCGCAACTTTGATGGCGGCTACCCGCCGATATTGAATGACCTACTCACCGCCGCGACGGGCCGCGCTTACACCGTATCTAAGGAAAAATCAGCGGTACCCGGCATAACATCCAGCGGCATGCTGGCGCGTATGTCGTCCGTTGTGGCGGCCAACACGGGCGCGGATGCGTACCTGATACAACTGGGAACCAACGACGGCGGCGGATCACTGCCGGTTCCCAGCGGGCTTGGACTCAACCCGGGCGATGCAGGCTACGCCGGCAGTCTCAAGGATAATCTGCAGCGGATCATCGACATCGTCCGCTCCGCGGGCGCCCAAGCGTACCTGGCCAAGCTGCCCTATGCGATTGGCGATGCACAATACGATGCGCGACTGCAAAGCTATAACGCGGTTGTCGATGAACTCGTCCTCAGCAACGGCATCACGGTCACACCACCGGACTTCTACAACCATTTCAAGACCAATCAGAATCAGCTTACAGCCGACAACTTGCATCCTAACGGAGCGGGCTACAAAGCAATGGCCGCACTGTGGCTTAATGCGCTCAGCGGTCAGCCGTGAGCCAAAGGGTGCAATACTGCGCTCCGAATCCGATAATAAACAGCGCCGGTGCGCGTGCACCGGCGCGCAAAAAGCATAATCTCGAAGGACCCGCACATGACCAATCCGCTAAAACAGATCATCAAAGCGGTACTACCGCAGCCTGTGATCACGCGCATTAAGCAGCGCCGACGGAAAAATCAGCAAAAAGCGACCTTCCAAAACGCCCTACGCCCGTCTGACGTCTTTTTCATCGGCCACCCTAAGTCGGGGAATACGTGGCTCGCCTATATGCTGGGCATCGTTCTGCAAAAAGATCGCTCGGAGAAAGTCACGACGGCAAACGTCGGCGAGTTCGTTCCCGTGATTCATGTGCAGGACTGGAAGATTGCTCGCTTCGCGCATCTGCCGGACCCCCGCGTCTTTCGCAACGAAGCGCCCGTTTACCCAGAGCTTTACCCGAAAACCATCTACATCATTCGCGATGCGCGCGCCGCACTGCTCTCCTACTACCACCATTGCTCCCACGACTTGGAGAAACTGGAAGGCGAATCATTTTCGTGGTCCATTGACGAATTTTTAGATGAAATGCTCACCGTCGGCTGCATCAAACGACTCGAGCCCGATTTGCTTCGGTGGGATCGCCAGATCGCTCAATGGCAAGAGCGCGCAAAACGGCAGGCCGTAAAGTTCGTTAAATACGAAGACTTGCTCGCCAACACCAAAGAGGAGTTTCGTGGCGTGCTTGAATTCGCCGGAATACCATGCGACGAAGATCTTCTAAACCTCGCAGTGCAGCGCGGAACGTTCAAAAGCATGCGAAAACAGGAAGAAATCCATGGCGCCGAGTCATTCCCGGGCGAGAAAGGCAAGAGTGGCTTCTTCGTGCGCAAAGGCAAAACCGACAGTTGGCGTGAGGAGATGACCCCGGCACAGATCGCCCGCATCGAGAAGGCGTTCTGGCCTACTCTCAAAGCGCTGGGCTACCTGTAGACTCACCGCGACCGCGCAGCGGATCCCATCACAGGACATAAACGAGAGCGCATGTCATGTCCAACACTAAGACCCCATCATTGATAAGCCGAGTGCTGAAGAATGCCAAAAACACGGCCTTGCGCTGGTACTACGACCGTGATCTACACTTTCGGAATACAGAAAACGACGAGCGATTCTTCTTTTCATTGAAGTCGGAAAAGAAACCGACCGGCTTTTCGGCAATGATTCGTTCAAAAAATGAAGAGTCCAAGATTGAACGCTGCATTCAGTCGATTTACAACACCTTCGATGAAATCGTCTACATCGACAATGGCAGCACCGACTCGACGCTGCAATTGGTCAAGGATCTCAAAAGCCGTATCGACGCCACCGACAAAATAAAAATCTTTGAATATCCGTTTCAGATCGCCCGCTGCGGCGCGGAGCACGCCCAAACCGATGTCAACTCGGTGCGCAGCCTCGCCTATTACTATAATTGGTGCCTCTCCAAGGCCTCGCGTAATTTCGTCGTTAAATGGGACGCGGACATGTACCTCCTCCCCTCAGGCGCTGAGGCGTTCCGCTCATTCATGATGGGCCTGCAAGGCTCGGAAGTACTGGCATCGATACCCATCCGGACGGTTTACATAGACCCGCAGGGGCAAGCCTACGCATCGGATGGCGAGGTCAACAAGGAGCTTCGCATCTTTCCGAACCGGCCCTATGTGCGGTTTCACAAGGCCGAATCCTACGAAATTCTGCTCCCCCGTTTTCCGATCAGACGCATCGAATACCGAAACATCGATGTCTATGAGATCAAGGATACCCGCGAAAACGAGTTCGGGCATTGGACGGACACCAACTTTCCGACACCGCGCAAGCAGCGCGAATGGGAAAACTACAATCGCGTGTTTTGCGGGGAGATCGAGAAGGACTTCACGAAGGTCAGTTTGGACTGAGCCGGCCATGTTCGAGCATGCTGGGATCACGCAATCGCCCGTGTTGGCATCCACGAGCCGCATTTCACTCGATGACCTTCAATCCTGTGACCACGCCTCTCCGCTGAACCATAGCCCCAGGTTCCATCATGCTTCCCAAGAGTGACCACCATGATAGCGAGCTTCCTTAAGAACCAAAAAAACCGACTGCGCCGGCTTGGCCTGGAAGTGTCGGTCATCGACCCGAAGCACCGCCAAGTGGTGTCGCGCCCCCCAGCAGGCGCGGTCAAGGGTAATGTCCTGCTGGCCTACGTCATCGACCCTTTTCTGCTAGACGAAAGCGCCAAGGTCTCTAGCGCTCATACCCACCACATCGAATCCTTGCAGATGGCCCAGGTGTTCCTGGATCGCGGTTACGCGGTGGATGTGATTCATTATCTGAACGACACCTTCACGCCACGCAAACGCTACGATTTCTTCGTCTCGGCCCGGATCAATTTCAGCCAGATCGCGCGCCGGCTCAACGCCGACTGCGTCAAGATCGCACACTTCGACACCTCGCACTATGTCTTCAATAACGCCGTCGCCTTCAAGCGGGTGCTCGACCTGCAACAGCGCCGCGGCGTCAACAGCAACAGCATCCGCATCATCGAGAAAAGCGCCGCCGTCGAAAATGCCGACCATGCCGTGGTTTTGGGCAACGACTTCACCATGGGAACCTACGCCTACGCCAAGAAGCCCATGTACGCGCTGAACGTGCCGACGCCGAATGTGTACCCCTCACCGCAATCCAAGGATTTCGCCGCGGCGAGAACGCGCTTCCTGTGGCTGGGCAGCACGGGACTGGTGCACAAGGGCCTGGACCTGGTGCTCGAAGCGTTTGCACAGACGCCGGAACTGGAGCTGTATGTGTGCGGCCCGCTGCAGCAGGAAAAGGAATTCAGCCAGCAATACCACAAAGAACTGCATCAGACCCCGAACATCTACGCCATCGGCTGGACCGATGTCGGCTCGACGCGGTTCCAGGAATTGGTCAACCAATGCAGCGCGCTGATCTATCCCTCCTGCGCGGAGGGCCAGGCGGGCGCTGTGGTCACCTGCACTCAGGCGGGCCTGATCCCCATCGCCAGCTACGAGTCGGGCATGGACACCCGAGACTTCGGCATCACCCTGACAGACTGTTCGGTCGGGAACCTGGTGCAGACGCTGCGAACTTTCGCCGACCGGCCGGCCGACGAGCTACAAGGCATGGCGGTGAGAGCGTGGGAATACGCCCGATCCCATCACACGCCCGATGGCTACAAGCGGCGCTATGGCGACATCATCGACACCATTCGTCAGACATCCGGAAACATTTGAGCACGACTTCGAAACGGTTTGAAAGGCAGGAACTCCCCAGCCCTGATCGACACGCGCTGGTGCCCCGCCCCATCGCTAGGCGGCGGAATACTCCGTTCGCCACTCCAGCAGAGGCCGAACGGCGCCGACCAAATTGCCCGTCCAGTCCCCGCGAGCCCCATCGGTGTCCATGCTATCGACGACCTGAAACGCAACCACTTCCCGTTCATTGAACTGTTTGAGGGTGTTCGGCTCGATGGTCAACGCTGAAACACTCACATAGTGAACGCCCTCGGAGAGCAGATTTCCGGGGATTGTCGCGCGCGCGATATATCTGCCCGTCGGCCGTCGCTTGCCCCGCCACTGCGGATCCAGATCCACCGCAGTGAAGATATGCACCCCCTCTTCGTTCACTAAACGGAACTGCGGCAGCAGGACGTAGCCTTCCTTGATGATCTCGAACTCGATTTCCACTGACATCGGCTTGCGGATATTGGCCACCGGCAGGATCTCCCCTCCCTCGCCGCGAACACGTACCGCGCGTAGGCGGGCCACATCGCCGGAGGGGGCTGCCTCGGTCTCCCTCCACTCTCTCGCTGCCGTCGAGCCCACCCCGCCATGCAGATAGGAGGTAACCACATCATGCGACGGCCCATCGGCCAGAACGCGACCCTGCTTCAGCAGAATCGTGCGCGGGCACAGGCGCGTGATTGCCGGCATGCTGTGGGAAACGAATAACACCGTGCGGCCGGTCTGGCCGACATCTTCCATTTTAGCGAGACATTTCTTCTGAAAGTTGGCATCACCGACTGCAAGCACCTCGTCCACGATCAGGATCTCGGGCTCGAGGTGCGCGGCCACCGCAAACGCCAGGCGCACGCGCATACCGCTGGAGTAACGCTTGACCGGGGTGTCGAGAAATTTTTCCACCCCGGAGAACTCGACGATCTCGTCGAACTTAACATCGACTTCCTTTTTGCGCATGCCGAGAATGGTGCCGTTCAAATAGACGTTCTCACGCCCCGTCAATTCGGGATGAAATCCCGTGCCGACCTCCAACAGGCTGGAAACCCTTCCCTTGAGCTTGATCGTGCCGCGGGACGGAGAGGAAATCCGTGATAACAACTTGAGTAACGTCGACTTGCCGGCACCGTTGTGGCCGATGATCCCCACCAGCTCGCCCGGCTTGACCGTGAAAGAGACGCCGCGCAGCGCCCACAGTACATTGGGATCGTTCTCCGGATTGTCCGGGTTGTCAAAATCGATATCGTCGAAACGATAGAGCGAGCGGTACTTCCGGTAGTTGGCCAATGGATTCTTGAAGGCGCCGAAAAGCGCGTTCGCCAAGGACTCGCTGTCATCTTCCTTGGAACCCAGGCGGAACACCTTGTACAAGCCCTCAACCTTGAGGGCGAAATCATCATCGCTCATTGTTCACTCTCTCTCAATTTGTGCTCGCGCCGCCCTAGATCACGTCAGCGAATGTGCGCTCCATCCGGCGGAAATACAGCGCGCCTGTGACCAGCAACACCAGTGTCACGATATAGCCTGGAATCAGAAACGCCCATTGCATCTCCAGCCCGAGCAGGCTGGAGCGAATCCCCTCGATCACGCTTACCAGAGGATTGAGCGAGTAAAGAAAGCGATAGACATCCGGAATGGTCGAGGCCGAGTAAACGATGGGCGCCGTGAACATCAGCATGCGGATGACGAATTGAAGCATGAACTTGACGTCGCGGTAGCGAATGGCCAGCGCCGACAGCCACAGCCCCATCGCCATGGGCAGTAGGATCATTTCCAGCAGGAACAGCGGTAGGTAAATAAAATTGGCGTTGGGCGCAATCTGGTAGTAGATCATGACAATGGCGATCAGCACCAGGGAAATCAGGAAATCCAGCATCTTGGAAAGAATCGGCGCAATCGGAAACAACATGCGGGGAAAGTAGACCTTGCCCAGCATGCCCTGCCCGGTCACCAGGCTCTGACTGCTTGCCGTCAGCGCATGCGACATGTAGGACCAGGGAATGACCGCCACCGTCACGAACAACAGGTAGGGGATACCATCCGTGTAGAGCTTGGCGATTTTTCCAAACACCAGGGTAAACATGACTATCTGAACCACCGGGTTCAGTATCGCCCACAGGAAGCCGAGCACCGTCTGCGCGTACATCACCTTGATGTCGCGCACCACCAGGGATGCGAACAGATCGCGATACTCCCACAGCTCCCGAAAATCGATGCGCTCCCATCCCGAGGGGGGTGAGATAGTCTTGACCGTCTTTGCTTCCAGTTGATGCTTCATAGTCCGTCACTTTTGTCTGGGCGCCGCCGCGCCCTTGATCGTCCACGCCCCTTCGGGGCCCTCGAATTAGTCCGCCGCTCGCAACAGCCCGCAGCCCAGCAGCGCCTTCGCCGCGTGCTTGATCTGCTCGAACGGCATATTCGCCCGCTCAGCGATGTCGAGCAAACTATGACTACCGTCGCTCAGATTCAACACCCACAGCAGCGCCATTTCATTTGCGGGTCGCGCTGTCGCCCCCACTCCGCCGTACAGGCCGCGCTTGCCGAGCTGAGGTTCGCATTTCGGATTCTGATTGATATAGATCCGATCGTGCTCGATTACATCGACCACCTTCAAATAAACCTGTAACGACTCCGCAAGATTGCGCGGTGATATTAAATCAAGATCGTCCGCGCTCGTGTGATACTGCGGATACTCGCCGTGAGTCGTGCGCGACAGACTTCCCACCGCAAGATTGAAGCCGGGTGAGCAGTACTGGCGCTCGTCATATCCGTAGGGGTAAAACTCGATTTGATTGAATTCGCCGGCTTCGTGGCTAAGCACATGCAACACGGCACGGTCGATGACTGCATTGCCGCGCCGACTCTTCTTGTACGTAAACTTCCCGCCATCGCCCACGCACACCACGACCAAACCGTGCTTGATTCGCTGCGCCGTCTCCTCGTTGCGGCTAAGCCAGGCGATCGATCCGATGGTGCCTGGGATGAACACAAACCGATAGGAATACCGCGGCCGTGCATCGCCTAACAAACGCGCCAAATGCGATGCCAGAGCGATGCCGGATAGATTGTCATTAGCCAGGGAAGGATGGCAAATATGGCAAGAAATCAAGACCTCGTCGGCCAGCTCACCACGAACATAGTACTCGCCATAGGTGAGTGCTCCGGGTTCCAGCGTTGAGTCGATCACGACTGTGTACTGATCCTCGGGCAGGGCCAGCAGCGCCTTGTGACTGAGACAGAAACCCCAGTTCTCCCGGTAATAGGACGTTCTGTAGGGTATCCAATCCGGCTTGTCCGGCAAGCTGAACAAATGGGGCTTGAGTTCCGCCAGACTCATGGTGGCGTTGATCGGCGAACTGTAATTCAGTACGTGCAGGTTATGCTTCTTAAAGTCGATGACGCGCTCGCCGCGGCTATTCGCCACATAGGCGTCGCGGACGTTCCACTCGCGGGGCACGACCCAGTCGAAGACTTGAGCGCCCGAAGGAACTTCGTGCACCTGCAGCGGAATGACCTGGGAGACGATCTTCAACGTCGACCGCACGCCGTCGCCGGTAATGCTGCGGCAAATCGGATACATCCGCGCGGCCATATCGTACATGGCTTTACCCAACGCTGCCATGTCTCTCTTGTCGTCCATGATGTTGGCCACAGTCGTCAGTCCACTCTACGCACGCGCGTGATAATCAGGATATGCGGCATCCCGCGGAGAAATGATTCGCTGATCAACCGCCGGCCACTCGATTCCAAACGCGGGATCGTTCCAGCGTACGCCGCTCGCGGCGCCAGACTGATAGAACGCCGACATTTGATACAACACTTCGGAATTCTCCATTAGCGTTTGGAAGCCGTGGGCGAAACCTTCCGGAATGTAGAGCATTCGTCGGTTCTCCGCGCTCAACTCGATGCCGAAATGGCGCAAGTACGTCGGTGAGTCATTCCGCAAATCGATTATCACGTCGTAGATTACGCCCATGGTACAACGCACCAGCTTGGCTTCCTCATAGGGCGCGACTTGGAAATGCATCCCCCGCAACGTCCCGCGATAGTTGTTAAACGACACATTGCACTGCTTCAGATTCGGGTTGAGCCCATGCGCGGCGAATTCGCGCTCGCACCATGATCGCGCAAAAAAACCGCGCTCGTCTTCGATGCGCTCCAGCTCGATCACTTTGGCGCCATGCAGCGGCGTGTCGACAAAGATCACGGATAAACCTTGACCTCGGGAATCGGAACCACGAATTGTCCGCCCCACTGGCGAATGTGCGCCATCTGCTCCATAACCTCGTCCTTCAGGTTCCACGGCAAGATCAACACATAGTCGGGCTTGGTCTGCGCGATCTTGTCCGGCGCAAAGACGGGAATGTGCGTGCCCGGCAAATACTGACCCTGCTTGTGAGGGCTGAGATCCACCGTGTACTCGAGAAAGTCGCTGCGTATCCCGCAGTAGTTCAGCAAAGTATTGCCCTTGGCTGGCGCACCGTAACCGACGATGCGTTTGCCGCTTTCGCGCGCATCGATCAAAAAATTGAGTAGCTTGCGCTTGGTCCGGTTGACCTGCTCGGAAAATGCCGTGTAGTGCTCTATGCGACCGTAGCCGGCCTTCGCTTCCCGATCAAGCAGCTCGGTCACCGCGGCCGACACGGTCTTAGCCGAGTCCTCCACGTGGCGCGCATAGATCCGCAGCGACCCGCCATGGGTAGGCAGCTCCTCGACGTCGAACAGTGTCAACCCGTGTTTGGCGAAAATCGTCTTCACCGTGCTGAATGACAAATAGGAGAAATGTTCGTGATAGATGGTGTCGAACTGGTTCTCCTGCATCAGCCGCATCAGATGCGGAAACTCCATGGTCACGACGCCGCCGGCCTTGAGTACCACCTTCATACCGCCAACAAAGTCGTTGATGTCAGGCACATGCGCAAGCACGTTGTTACCGAGCAGCAGATCCGCCTTCATGTTTCCGGCAGCGAGTTCCTTGGCAGTCTTTACGCCGAAGAATTTGGTAATCGTGTTGATGCCCGCATTCTGCGCAACCTTAGCAACATTGGCCGCCGGCTCGACACCCAGCACCGGCACGCCCCGCTGCTTAAAGTACTTGAGCAAGTAGCCGTCGTTGCTGGCGATTTCGATGACTTGGTGCTTGGGGCCGTAGCCGAAGCGCTCGATCATCTTGTTGACGTAGACTTCGCAATGCCTCAGCCAACTGGCCGAGTAGGAAGAAAAGTAGGCGTAGTCGACGAAAATGTTTTCGGGCTTCTCCACCTCGGGCAGCTGCACGAGAAAACATTTGTCGCAAACATAGGCGTGCAATGGAAAAAAAGCTTCCATTGCCTGCAAGCGTTCGGGCTTAACGTAGGCATTCGACAGGGGCGACATGCCGAGGTCGACCAGCGTATGCGTCAATGCGGTGTCACAAAAACGGCAATTTAGTTTACTCACGGCTACCCCTTGTCTAGGTTGTCGAAACGCGCGATCTGAGCCAACGTCACTGCGTGCATATCGGCCCCCGCTTCATAGGCCTTAAACCACTCAACGATCCACTCCAATGCCAGCGCAACCGTCGTTTTCGGCGACCACCCGAGCAGCGCCTTGGCTTTCGAACAGTCAAGCTTGAGATAATTCGCTTCGTGCGGATAGGTTTTGCCATCCAGCTGCCAAGTCGCGCCCTCGCCCCACTGACGCGCGACCGTCTCGACGATATGCTGCACATCCTGCGCATCGTGTTCGCGAGGCCCAAAATTCCAACCCCCACAGTATTCCGGCCCATCCTGGACCAGCTTTTCCGCCAGGCACAAATAGCCATGTAAGGGCTCGAGCACGTGCTGCCATGGCCGAATAGCATGGGGATTGCGAACGACCAGCGGACGCTTGGCCATTACCGCCTTCATCATGTCCGGAATGAGCCGGTAATCGGCCCAGTCGCCGCCACCGATCACATTACCGGCGCGGGCAGAAGCGATGGCCACACCGTGTTGTGCATAGCGTTCAGCCGGGAAAAAGGAGTTCCGATAAGCGGCGGTCACCAGTTCGGCGCAGCCCTTGCTATTTGAATAGGGATCGTAGCCGCCCATGGGCTCGTCTTCACGATAACCCCAGACCCACTCCTTGTTTTCGTAGCATTTGTCGCTGGTAACAATCAGCACCGCGCGCACGCTGTCGACTACGCGCACTGCCTCGAGTACGTTAACGGTCCCCATCACGTTGGTAGCATACGTTTCCACCGGATGGTCGTAGGAATACAGCACAATAGGCTGAGCCGCCATGTGAATGACGACTTCGGGTTTGCACTGGTCGACGGCCTTTTTCAGAGCATCAAGATCGCGCACGTCGGCAATGATCGAGCGCATGCCTTTGGTAACACCGGCAACCTCGAACAGAGAAGGTTGGGTTGGTGGTGACAGAGCGTAGCCGGCAACCTCGGCGCCGGCCTGCTGCAACCACAGTGACAACCAGCTGCCTTTAAACCCAGTGTGACCGGTCAGAAAGACCTTTTTTCCACGCCAGAACGCGCTATCCATTTCGCACTTAATCCGCTATTAGGACCAGATCTGCCAGTCGGCTTTGCCGGACTTCCATAGATCCTCGAGATGGTTCTTGTCACGGAGCGTATCCATGGCGTACCAGAAGCCCGTGTGCCGATAAGCGGAAACCTGCCCTTGCTTGACCAACCGCATCATGGGTGCCTGCTCGAGCATAGTGGCATCGTCCTCGATGTAGTCGATGACTTTGGGCGACATAACCCAGAAACCGCCGTTGATCCAACCACCCTCGACCGGCTTTTCGATGAAACTCGCAACCCGGTCACCATCGAACTGAAGCGCCCCGAACCGGTGTGGCGGCTGAACGGTTGTGAGCGTAACCATCGTTCCCGCCGCGCGATGAAAATTGATCACCGCGTTGATATCAAGGTTCGTGACGCCGTCGCCGTAGGTAAAGCAAAAATCCTCGTCGCCAAGAAAACTGCGAATGCGCCGCAGCCGTCCGCCTGTACCGCTGTTCATGCCGGTGTCCACTAACGTCACCCGCCATGGCTCCGATGCGCTCTGATGCACTTCCATGCGGTTATGCTTCATATCAAAGGTCACATCAGATTCGTGCAAGAAGTAATTAGCGAAGTACTCTTTGATGACGTAGCCCTTGTAGCCGCAGCAAATGATGAACTCATTGATGCCGTGCGCGGCGTAGATTTTCATAATGTGCCAGAGAATGGGCTTGCCGCCGATCTCGACCATTGGCTTGGGCTTGACTTGCGTCTCCTCGCTAATACGGGTACCGAGCCCACCCGCCAAGATGACCGCTTTCACGTCCTCAATCCTCTTCTTTGTTGAACGCCCATCCAACGCAGCCGACCTCATGGGCAGACTGGCGAATCAAATATTACGATTTGTCGTTTGTATTCAATACGTACAATTCGACTCGAGGGCTGTTTACTTTAGGTAGGCATGTTGTGCCGAGTTGTTTCGATCAGTTCTTACAGGGATTAGCCAAATACCACTCATAAGACCGCCGAATCCCTTCACGGAGTCCGGTCTTAGCCTTCCACCCCAACGACGCCATTCTTGAGACGTCCAACAGCTTGCGCGGTGTCCCATCCGGCTTGCTCGTATCAAATTGAAGCTCGCCAGAAAAACCGACCACTTCGCAAACGAGCCTCGCCAGCTCCGCTATGGTTACATCCTCACCCACCCCAACGTTGTACAAACCATCACTTATGCCCTTCTCCGCCAAAAACACGCACGCATCGGCCATGTCATCGACGTAGAGAAACTCTCGACGGGGGGCACCCGTGCCCCAAACGACAAGCTCCTTGTCGCCACGTTGCTTGGCTTCATGGGCCTTACGAATCAGCGCCGGCAACACGTGGCTGTTTTGCAGATCGAAATTATCGTTGGGACCGTAAAGATTCGTCGGCATGGCACTCACGTATTGCGTGCCATATTGTCGATTGTAGGCCTCGCACATTTTGATCCCCGCGATTTTTGCAATGGCGTAGGGCTCATTGGTCTTTTCCAACACGCCGGTCAGCAGGTACTCCTCCTTGATCGGTTGCGGGCAGTCGCGCGGATAAATGCAACTTGAGCCCAAAAACACCAGCCGCTTTACGCCGGAACTGTAGGCTGCGTGGATCACGTTGTTCTGGATCATCAGGTTCCGAAATATAAAATCCGCTGGATAGGTATTGTTGGCGTAGATTCCGCCAACCTTGGCGGCCGCCAGAAATACACAGTCGATACGGTTATTCTTGAAAAAGGCGCTCGTTGCCGATTGGTCCTCGAGATTCACCTCGCTATGGGTTTTCGTAACGATGTTCCGATACCCGCCGTCGGACAGACGACGCACCAGCGCGGATCCCACGAGACCGCGATGTCCCGCAACAAAAATGCTTGATTCTTTAGTCAGAGAAAGGTTATTGGTCATCGTGAATACCTACGGCACTGGCCATCGCAAGGGCGCCTATTGTACGCCAAACACCCAACACATTGAAAAATTGTCGGTTCGCAGCCAATTAACTTGACCAGCCCCGCGCACTGCATTGGTTTAATACCCGCGCCCAAACTGGCGTTAAAGATCCCCCCCAAAACAACCGATATTTGTCTCGAGTTTTCCGCTAGTTAGTTACCAGCCCTCGGCACGGCCTCGGGGGCACTCTATGGTACCGGCCAAGGAGTCGTCTCACCATCATGGCGCTGAATTACGCTTCAAGGATGAGGATCGCGCACAGCGCAAGTTCTCAGCCAGCCGGGTGCGCAGGTCGCCCCGCATGATTGATGTCGGCATTGCGGTCTGGAGCGCCGGCGCCATCGCGGTCGGTCTCGCCAGCGCCCAGAAGCTAATCCACTGGCGCGGTCAACTCGACGTCTTTTTGTTGGTCACCGCTCTGGTGGCGACATTGCTTTGGACGGGCACCGGCACCTACTTCGCGACGCATCATATCGAGAACGCCAATACCCACGGGTTTCTCGGCTTCCTGGAAACGCTGCGCAATATCGTCTGGCTTGGGTTCCTGCTCCATTTGCTGGCCCACCCCCTAGAGAAAACACCGCGGGCGCGCGGAGCCGTTCGCGCGGCCATCGCCGTTGGAACGAGCGGCGTACTGCTGTATTTCGCATCCAACGTCGCGGCGCCCACTTCCAATGCAAACGCCGCCTCGGCCCTATTCTCTATGCCGTTGGCCCATATTGGCTTCACACTCATCGCCTGCGCTTGCATGTTGCTGTTGATTCGGCTGCACCGCTACACCAACGATGCTGGCGACCATGCGTTTAAATATCTCGCCTTGAGCCTGCTGCCGATCCCGGCGATCGATTTTCTGCATCATGGGTTAGCCCTGGCGAATATCACCGGCCCTACCGAAGAGCTGCGCGCAGTCGGCGTCGTCGTTGCGGGAATCGGGCTGTTGACGGTCGCCAGCAAGAATCCCTGGTCACGGCGCATTCACATCTCGCACAACGCAGCGTTCCACTTTGTCGTCATGCTCGCCGCAGGAAGCTATGTTTCCCTCGTTGCCATCGGCGCCTACTACTTCGGAAAACAAGGCGTGGAAGGCACCGCTTGGTTGCAGTCGGGGTTGCTTCTCGCCGCGTTCGTCGCCTTGAGCATCATCTACGCGTCGGAACGGCGGCGCGCCCAATTGAAGGTTTTCTTCAACAAACACTTTTTCAACTACAAATACGACTACCGTGACGAATGGCTGCGCTTTATTCGCACGCTTTCCCGCGGCGGCCCCGGCGCTCATTTGCTGGAAACCGTGATTCAGGCACTGAGTCAAATCGTTAATAGCGAGGGCGGCACACTGTGGCTGCGCTCGGAATCCACCAACTTCGACCAAGTCGCCCACATTAATGTCTCGCCCAGCGCCGTGACACGGGAATCGTCCACCAGCTCACTGGTGCAGTTTCTGCGGAGCTGGCAGTGGATCATCAATCTCCGCGAATACCGCGACGACCCCGATCTATACCAAGAACTCGTCCTCCCGCCCTGGTTGAATGAAATGAGAGATGCGTGGCTTGTCGTGCCGCTCATGCAAGACGTGGAACTGCTGGGTTTCGTCGTGGTATGCAAGCCACAAATCGAACATGAGATAAATTGGGAAGACCACGACCTGTTGAAAACCGCCGGGCGACAAGCGGCAACCCACTTGGCCCAGCTTATGGCGGTGCAAGCACTGGTCGAGGCGCGTGAGTTCCAGGCATTCAGCCGCCTCTCCGCGTTCGTCATCCATGATTTGAAGAACCTTGTCGCGCAGCTTTCTCTGGTCGCCAACAACGCCGCCAAACATAAACACAATCCCGAGTTCATGGAAGACGCGATCTCGACTGTCGAAAACTGCGTCGCAAAAATGAATCGCTTGCTGGCCCAACTGCGCAAGGGCAACGTCACCGAGAACAAACCCAATTTAGTCAATCTCGCCAACATCCTTCGCGAAGTCATCAACCACCGTGCCGACTGGGAGCCCAGGCCGACTCTTGCCATGGAAGCATCCGAACTCATGGTTGTCGCCGACGCGGATCGGCTCAGCTCAGTGATGGAACATCTGGTACAAAACGCCCAAGATGCCACCCCCGGGGACGGCTGGGTCAAAGTGAAAGCCCGCCGCGACGGCAACAATGCCGTCGTCGAGATCGCCGACAACGGCTGCGGCATGGACGCGAACTTTATTCGTGACCGCCTGTTTCGCCCCTTCGATTCCACCAAGGGTCAAGGCGGCATGGGCATCGGCGCATACGAAAGCCGCGAGTACATTAACGAATTGCGCGGCGCCATTCAGGTCGTCAGCGAACCCGGCAAAGGATCGACATTCACGATTCATATTCCACTCTCCGTACCCGGCGAAGCCGAAGACAGAGGGAAGCCCGCCGTTTCTCGAGAGATGGTTGAGACAGCCGATAACTGATTGGTATAGAGAATGCTTCTCGAGGTGATCCCGTGAGCACGGAAAAGATCAAATTGCTGGTCGTCGAAGACGATCCCGGTCTGCAAAAACAGTTGAAATGGAGCTTCGAGGGCTTCGATGTCGTCATGGCCAACAATCGCGAGGACGCGCTGGCACTCATCAGGCGCCACGAACCGCCGGTCATGACATTGGATTTGGGTTTGCCACCAGATGCCGATGGCGCCTCGGAAGGCCTGGCTACACTCGAGCAAGTGCTCTCTATCGCGCCGGACACCAAAGTGGTTGTTGTAACGGGTAACGAGGATCGCGCCAACGCGGTCAAGGCCATTGCGCTCGGCGCCTACGACTTCTACCAAAAACCTATCGACTCGGAAATTCTGTCGCTGATCGTCAAGCGCGCGCTTCATGTGTCTCAGCTTGAAATGGAGAATCGCAAGCTGAGCCAGAACAAGGGCCAGTCGCCGCTCAACGGAATCGTGGCGTCCAGTCCGCAAATGGTCAAAGTCTGCCGCACCATCGAAAAGGTCGCACCGACGGACGTGACGACACTGCTATTGGGCGAGAGCGGCACCGGCAAAGAACTTCTGGCGCGCGCCTTGCACGACTTAAGCCCGCGGGCGAAGAAGCGCTTCGTGGCGATCAACTGCGCAGCGATCCCGGAGAACCTTCTCGAGAGTGAATTGTTTGGTTATGAGAAAGGCGCCTTTACCGGTGCGACCAAGCAAACAATTGGGAAAATCGAATACGCCGACGGCGGCACGCTCTTTCTAGATGAAATCGGCGATCTCCCCCAAGCCTTGCAGGCCAAGCTGCTGCGTTTTCTCCAAGAACGCGTCATCGAGCGGGTTGGCGGTCGCGGCGAGATCCCCGTCGACGTTCGCGTAGTGTGCGCGACGCACCAGAAACTATCGGAACAAATCGCTGAAGGCAAATTCCGCGAAGACTTATTCTATCGCATCAGCGAGATCACCATTCGCATTCCCCCGCTGCGTGAGCGCGAGGGCGACAGCGTTCTCATCGCCCGCGCCATCCTCGAGAGCTACCTTGCGGAAAAAGGCAGCAAGACGTCGGTCAGGGGTTTCAATCAGGAAGCGGTTCACGCCATCGAAATGTACACCTGGCCGGGCAACGTGCGCGAACTGGAAAATCGCGTGAAACGGGCGGCTATCATGGCCGACGGCGCATTGATCTCAGCGGAAGACCTGGAACTGACGGCAGCCGGCGAAGAACCCCGGCCATTGAATCTGCGCCAAGTGCGCGACGAAGCCGAAAAGGCCGCCATTCAACGCGCGATCGGACTCTATGACGGAAACATCTCCCGCGCCGCGGAAGTCCTGGGCATCAGCCGGCCGACGCTGTACGACCTGATGAATCGACACGGCATCAAGTAAGACTCGCGCGCCACGCCGCTCTCAACCCCTCCGGCGTGCCCACGTCGATATAGGGCTCAGCGCAAACCTTGTGGGCCAGCACGCGCATTCCTGCACGCTTGGCCGCCATCACCACGTCGCCCATATACCGCTCGCGCGCGCCTTGATGCGGTTGCCGCACCGCGTCCAGCAAAAATCTACTAAACGCCGCATTCCAAACCGCGATGCCCCAGGTGTGAGTTAAGTTCGTTTTCTGCGGTTTGATGTCGATGTCCTCCAGGGTCCCATCCGGCACGACGGCCACCATGTCGCAGATGTGCGGTCGATCGGCGGGAAACAATCCCAACACCACATCCGCCTGCCGCGTTGCCAGCGTCGCCAATAGATCGCGGTAGGCGTGCGGCGCATCGAACAAAATGTCCGGAAAGGCCAATGCGCAAGGGTTGGCCTTGGCAAATGGCAGAATCGCCGCCACGGTCTCTGGCGCACTTTGGGTTGGCTCGATCACGTGGCATGAGATGCCCATGCCGAACATTTCACCCTCGCCCAGATACGTCGCCACGTCCTGCTTGTTCGAAGTAATCCCGACAACCGCCTGTTTGATCCCCGAGGCGCGCATGTTTTCGAGACAAGAGGAAATCGCGACGCGAACCGACGGCTGTCCTTTACGCACGCCAACGGGAAGAATCTCCTTGCTGCACGGCAGCGGTCCCAGTCGCGTCGCGCGCCCGGCGGCGGGGATGATGCCGATCGCATCTACGTTGCTCAAATGAACTCCCTCCAACTCCTGCACATATGCTACTGACGGCGTGGTCGATCTGGCAATTTGCCGTAGTCGTAGCCCCTCGCCAGCGCAGCAAATCCAATGCCTTCGCTGGCCGCAAGCGTTCCGATATCGATGCTGCTCGGAATGTCATTCGGTTACACGCCCATCGTGAGTTGGGCAACCTGATCGATGCGGCGAACAAGGTCTGCGAGACCGACTCCCGCAAAAGTCACGCACTGACGCTGTTGAAGTTGAAAAACGGTTAGCCAACACTCCGCTAACCGATTGGTTGTAAAGGAAGTTAATGGCGCGCCCGGAGAGATTCGAACTCCCGACCACCAAGTTCGTAGCCTGGTACTCTATCCAACTGAGCTACGGGCGCGTTGATGTTGCTGCTTGAGCCGTTTCGAAGGGGGAGAATTGTGACAAAACTACCCGCAGATCGCAAGCCATTAGCGCGAATTTTCCTAAATTCCCGCTCACTTACCAAAATGGAGCGCGTTGCTTCGTCGTGATCGGCATGCGAGCGCCCGATTCGACCGGCGAACCGTTTTTTCGGTTCCTCCACGCCACAAAATTGTTTATCATGTGCCCTCTTCATCGTCCGCACCTTGTCACACGGAGAGATGGCCGAGTCGGTCGAAGGCGCTCCCCTGCTAAGGGAGTATACGGGCTAAAACCTGTATCGAGGGTTCGAATCCCTCTCTCTCCGCCATGTATTGAATTGCAGAAAATACCCGCCCAGCCTCGCTTCACGCGCGGATACCAAACAAAAAACGATATCGGATTAGATAGGAATGAAACTACTAAGTCAGGAAGGATTGGTACGTGTGAAACGAGCTGAACAAATCTAGGTCGTTTCCTTCTCTTTATTTTGTTCCTTTTCCTTTTGTATGCGTTCGTAGATCTCTTCGCGGTGAACAGAGACTTCTTTTGGAGCATTGACGCCGATACGCACTTGGTTCCCCTTTACACCAAGCACAGTAACGGTGACGTCGTCTCCTATAATCAGCGTCTCGCCCACGCGCCGCGTCAAAATGAGCATAACCGGTCTCCCTTAGGGTGCATCAGCCACTATCTCGCCGTAGTGCCGGGACAGTGTTCCTCTTGTCCATTTGACTATCGGCCCTGCAAGGCGAAACTGTAGCCGTTTTCAGCTCGAAATGCGTGACATAGAAGAGGTATTTATGAGGTCCTAATTTTGGGCGCAAGCGGCTGTTTTTCTGGTCGTTTAGACGCTCGATCACAAAAAGAAAAGACCCCGCAGGGCCTTTTCTAGTCCGCACAATGCTACTGTTGCTGCGGCGGTGGCGCATCCAGACCGAACGCGGTATGGAGGGCCCGCACCGCCAATTCAAGATATTTTTCGTCGACCACAACGGAAATCTTAATTTCCGACGTTGAAATCATCCGAATATTAACGCCTTCATCGGAGAGCGCTTTGAACATTTTGCTAGCGACGCCGGCATGAGATCGCATGCCCACACCGACAACCGACACTTTCACGATTTTGTCGTCGCCGGCCACTTCGCGAGCGCCGAGCTTCGCTTTCAGCTCCTGCAAAACGGCCAAAGCCTTTTTGTAGTCGTTGCGATGAACAGTGAACGTGAAGTCGGTCGATCCATCTTGGCCGACGTTCTGAACGATCATATCGACTTCGATGTTCTTGTCCGCGACGGGGCCAAGAATCTGAAACGCGATGCCCGGACGGTCCGGCACACCCATAATCGTTAACTTCGCTTCATCGCGGTTGAATGCCACACCGGCAATTAGCGGCTGTTCCATAGTTGATGCATCCTCAGATTTGATCAAAGTACCCTGCCCCTCATCGAAGGACGAGAGCACGCGCAGGGGCACGTTGTATTTGCTGGCGAACTCGACAGAACGAATTTGCAGCACTTTCGCTCCGAGACTCGCCAGTTCAAGCATTTCCTCGTAGGTGATCGAGTCGAGCCGGCGCGCTTGCGGGACCACGCGCGGATCGGTGGTGTAAACGCCGTCGACGTCGGTGTAGATCTGGCATTCATCGGCTTTCAACGCCGCGGCCAAGGCGACGCCCGTGGTATCCGAACCACCGCGGCCCAACGTGGTGATATTGCCTTCGGCGTCCACACCCTGGAACCCCGCGACCACCACCACTCGCCCCTCTGCCAGATCCTTGCGAATCTTGGCGCCGTCGATATCGACGATGCGCGCTTTGGTGAACGCGTTGTCGGTGCGGATGTGGACTTGCCCGCCCGTGTAGGAACGTGCCGGCACCCCGATCTTGTGCAGCGCCATAGCAAGCAACGCGATAGTCACTTGCTCGCCGGTGGAAACCAACATGTCCAATTCGCGCGGATCGTGATCGGGATCAATCGCCCGCGCCAACCCAATCAACCGGTTCGTCTCGCCGCTCATTGCCGAGACGACCACGACGACGTCATTGCCGGCCGCCTTGGTGCGTGCCACGCGCCTTGCCACATTGGCGATGCGGTCGACGTCGCCGACGGACGTGCCACCGTACTTTTGAACGATTAAAGCCATACTGTTGAGTTATGCCCCTGTTGCAAAATCGCGGCAGGTTGCCGCCCCTACGCTCTTTCGCGGAATAATCCGCTCCCACGGCAGGTCATGACCCATTGTGGGAGCGGTTTCCTACCGCGATTCAACCCTTGTTATGACAATCGCGCTTGAATCCAATCATTGGCTGCTTTCAACGCACCGGGCAACGCCTCCGGTTGCGTCCCGCCCGCCTGGGCCATGTCCGGTCGGCCGCCGCCTTTTCCGCCGACTTTGGTGGCAACCTCGTTCACTAATTCACCTGCTTTGATCTTGTTGGTGCAATCGGCGGTTACGCCGGCAACGAGACTCACTTTGCCCTCGGCAACCGTTCCCAGTACCACGACCGCGCTGCCCAGTTTGTTCTTGAGCTGATCGACCGTGTCGCGCAGCGACTTCGGGTCCGCGCCGTCCAACTGCGCGGCCAGCACCTTGATGCCGTTGATCTCGATCGCCTGCCCGGCCAAATCGCCGCCCTTCTGACTGGCAAGCTTGCCCTTCAACTGCTCGTTTTCCTTCTCCAGCTTGCGCAGCTTTTGCACCATCTGATCGACTTTGTCTTCCACATCATCGCGACTGGCTTTCACAAGCTGAGCGACGCGGGATAAACGGGTCTCGTTCTGTTCGACGAAATCCAACGCGCCCTTACCGGTCACGGCTTCGATACGCCGAACGCCCGCCGCGATGCCGGTTTCATATAGAATCTTGAACAAACCGATGTCGCCGGCCCGGCGCACGTGGGTGCCGCCGCACAGCTCCGTGGAGAAGTCGCCCATTTTCAGCACGCGCACGGTTTCACCGTACTTCTCGCCGAACAGCGCCATGGCGCCGGTTTTCTTCGCATCGTCGAAACCCATGAGCTTGGTTTCGACGTCCAGATTTTCGCGGATTTGTTCGTTGACCATGTCCTCTAGCCGCGCCAATTGCTCGCGCGTTACCGGCTCGAAGTGGGAAAAGTCGAAACGCAAACGTTCCGCTTCGACCAGTGAACCCTTTTGAGTGACATGCTCGCCGAGCAGTTTGCGCAGCGCCGCATGCAGCAAATGGGTCGCCGAGTGGTTGAGCATGATGGCGCGGCGGCGGGCGCCATTAACGCGGGCCTCGACGCGGTCGCCGGCTTTCAAACCGCCTTGCTTGAGCACTCCGATATGAAGGATAACGTCGGGACCGTGTTTCTGGGTGTCCTCGACGACGAACTCCCCGTCGGCCCATTCCAACAAGCCGTGGTCGCCAACCTGTCCGCCCGACTCCGCGTAGAACGGCGTGTTGTCGAGCACGACCGCAGCTCTATCGCCCGCATTGAGCGCGTCCACCGGCTTGCCGTCACGCAGCAAGACGGTGACTTGGCCGGTATCGACCAGTTTTTCATAACCGGTGAAACAGCTTTTCTCTTTCACTTCCAACTGAGTGCCGTAATCGACACCAAACTGGCTGGCAGCGCGGGCCCGATCCCGCTGCCCGTCCATCTCCCGTTCGAACCCTTCGGTGTCCAGCGTGAACCCGCGCTCGCGAGCAATGTCGTTGGTCAAGTCGACGGGAAAACCATACGTGTCGTACAGGCGGAAGATCGTCTCGCCGGGAATGGTCTTGCCGGACAGCTTTGCCAGATCCGCTTCAAGAATCTTCATGCCTTGGTCCAGCGTCTCGGAGAACCGCTCTTCTTCCATGCGCAGCACGCGCGCGACGTGATCGGCTCCGCGCGCCAGTTCGGGATAGGCTTCGCCCATTTCCTTGGCCAGCGGCTGCACGAGCTTGTGAAAGAACAAATCCTTCAAGCCCAGCTTGTGGCCGTGGCGAATGGCGCGCCGAATGATGCGCCGCAGCACGTAGCCGCGCCCTTCGTTGCTGGGCAATACGCCGTCGGTAATCAAGAACGCGGCGGAGCGAATATGATCGGCGATGACGCGCAGCGAGCTTTGGTTGAGTTCCTTGGTTCCCACCAACTGCGCGGCGGCTTTGATCAGGCTCTGGAACAGGTCGATTTCGTAGTTGCTGTGCACGCCCTGCATCACCGCGGCGAGACGTTCCAGACCCATGCCCGTATCCACCGAGGGCTTGGGCAACGGCGCCATCGTGCCATCGGCGGAGCGGTTGTACTGCATGAACACTAAGTTCCAGATTTCGATGTAGCGATCACCGTCGGCCTCGGGCGATCCCGGCGGGCCGCCCGCCACACTCGGACCGTGGTCGTAGAAGATTTCGGTGCACGGACCGCAGGGGCCGGTATCGCCCATGGACCAGAAGTTGTCGCTTTCGTACTGCTTGCCGCCTGGTTTGTCGCCGATGCGGGTGAAGCGTTTCGAATCGACTTTGATCTCCTTCAGCCAGATCTGTGCCGCCTCGTCGTCGTCTTCGTACACGGTGACCCACAGGCGTTCCGCCGGCAGTTTCATTGTCACGGTGAGAAACTCCCACGCGTAGCGAATGGCTTCGCGCTTGAAGTAATCGCCGAAGCTGAAGTTGCCGAGCATTTCGAAAAAGGTGTGATGACGCGCCGTGTAGCCCACGTTGTCCAGGTCATTGTGCTTGCCGCCGGCGCGCACGCAGCGTTGGGAGCTGGCGGCGCGCGCGTAGGAACGCTTCTCTAAACCGAGAAAAACGTCCTTGAACTGCACCATGCCCGCATTGGTAAACAACAGGGTCGGATCATTGCCGGGAACCAAGGGGCTGCTGGCCACCACTTCGTGGCCGTTGCGTTTGAAATATTCCAGGAAGGCTGTTCGAATTTCGGCGCTTTTCATGTTACACAGTCAATGTTCGATGTTCAGAATCTTCAAACACTCCCGCTGTGGAGAGGTTTCCTACCGCAATGGTTGCCCGAGCCTATCGCGGATAAATCCGCTCCTACAATTCATTCTCGTCAGCCCCGCTCCGCAAAGCGTATCTAATCTGCTCCGACGAAAAACCCTTTTGGCGTAAGTAGCGCTGCGCTTTCGCCCGCTCCAACGCCGACTGCGGCGCGATTTTAAACCTCTTGCGAAACGCCGCCTTCACGGCCTGGCGCCACGCCGCCGGATCGGCGTCGACATAACGCGCGATCAAGTCCTCAGCGATGCCGCGCTGGCTCAACTCGGCGGCCAGCCGTCGCGGCCCGTAACCGCGGCTCAGCTTCGCGTTGACGAACATCTCCGCGAAACGCGCGTCGCTCTGCAAATTCTGCTCGCGAAGCCGCGCCAAAACCCTTGCGCCAATCTCCGCGCCGAAGCCTTTCAGACTCAAGCGCTGCAGCAATTCCTGGGCGCTGTATTCGCGCCGGGAAAGCAAACGGCACGCCATGGCAAAGGCGTGCCGCTCGGGTTCTTCAATCTCGTCTTGGCGCGAACAATCCGTCTCAGCCACTGGCTTCTTTGAGCGTTGCCTCGGTGGTCGTGATCGTCTGGGTCGGAATCAACTTGGCGCGAATCTCGCCCTCGATCTCCGCGGCGATTTCCGGGTTGCTCTTCAAGAACTCCCGCGCGTTGTCCTTGCCTTGACCGATGCGGTTGCCCTTGTAGCTGTACCAGGCGCCGGATTTATCGACGATGCCGTTTGCCGCACCGATATCAATGATCTCCCCTTCATGGGACACGCCTTCGCCGTACAAGATGTCGAACTCGGCCTGCTTGAAGGGCGGCGCGACTTTGTTCTTCACCACTTTCACGCGGGTTTCGCTGCCGACCACTTCGTCGCCCTTCTTCACCGCGCCGGTGCGACGGATGTCCAGCCGCACGGAGGAGTAGAACTTCAGCGCGTTGCCGCCGGTCGTGGTTTCGGGGTTGCCGAACATCACGCCGATCTTCATGCGAATCTGGTTGATAAAGATAACCAGCGTATTGGAACGCTTGATGTTGGCCGTCAGTTTGCGCAACGCCTGCGACATCAAGCGGGCCTGCAGACCGACGTGGGCATCGCCCATTTCACCTTCGATTTCCGCTTTCGGTGTCAGCGCGGCGACGGAGTCGACCACCACCACATCCACCGCGCCGGAACGCACCAGCGTGTCGACGATTTCCAATGCCTGCTCGCCCGTGTCGGGTTGGGAGACCAGCAAATTTTCGACGTCCACGCCCAACTTGCCGGCGTAAATCGGATCGAGCGCATGCTCGGCATCGACAAACGCCGCTGTCCCGCCGACTTTCTGGGCCTCGGCGATGACTTGCAGCGTCAGCGTTGTTTTACCCGAGGACTCCGGCCCGTAAATTTCCACAACCCGGCCGCGCGGCAAGCCGCCTATGCCCAATGCGATATCCAGCCCCAAGGAACCGGTTGAAACCGCGTCGATATCCCGCGCCACACCCTCCTGGTCGCCCATCCGCATGATGGAGCCCTTGCCGAATTGACGCTCGATTTGAGAAAGCGCCGCTTTTAATGCTTTCTGCCGTTCCTCGTTCATGTATCCCTCCGACGGAGCTTTTACTCCGCGTCCGATAATTGCACTCCAGCGCGGCATTATTGCATAGCCGCGTGACCAACTCCATCGGCACCGCCGAGGATCGAGAGGGACAATACAGCACTTTCGAACAGCTTTAAGTCGGACTTTCGGCCGTCATCCTGTCGGTGTTTGGCGCGCCTAACGGATACCGTTTTACGACTGAATATTCGGCGCCCGCCGGGGTGAGCATGGAGGACACTAAACAGAACTGATCGATCGGCCACAGCAATGGCGAGGGGTCGGCGGGTAGCTCGGGTTTGCGCGCCACCTTGCGGCGCAAAGTAAGATGAGGCGTAAACTCCCGCGGCTCCGGCCGGTAACCGCAGGGCACCAACGCTTGCTCGAGTTCATGATGCAAGCGAGCCAACACGGGCGGAAGGTGGCTCACCCCCGCCCACAGCACTTGGGCGCGGCGAAAGTACCCCAGCCGGTCGAAGCGCAACACGAAAGAGGCTGCGTTGCTCGGCGCGGCGCGAGAAATAATGCAGTCGACCCGGTCCAGCGGCGTATCCCCCAGGAACACCAAGGTTATGTGAAGGTTCTGTTCCGAGACCGGTCGACCTTGCTGCCCCAAACCGAGGGCGTCGATCCAGTCGACCATGGTTTGGCGCTGGGCATCGCTCGGCCAAAGGGCAAAAAATAGTCGCTGGGTTGGCGGACGTTCAACCATGGGCCATCTCGGCCATCTCGGCCAGACCGGCAAGCGCCGTCACGACCGCCTGGCGCCGCACGGATTCGCGATCGCCGTCGAACACGTTCAGCGCCGTTTTGAGCGCGCCATCCGCGGTTGCCCAGGCGAACCACACCGTCCCGACGGCCTTATCCGGCGTGCCGCCGCCCGGCCCGGCGATCCCGCTGACCGCGACCGCCAGCTGGGCTCGACTGTGGATCAGAGCGCCCCGCGCCATCTCCGTCACCGTTTGCTCGCTTACCGCACCGAACTGCTCCAATGTCGCGACACTCACGCTGAGCATGTCGTGCTTGGCTTGGTTGGTGTAGGTGACGAATCCGCGATCGAACCAGCGCGAACTGCCGGCGACGGACGTGATGGCCTGCGCGACCCAGCCGCCGGTACAGGACTCCGCCGTCGCGATCGCCCAGCCTAGAGCCACAGCCGCATCGCCCAGCGTCGCCGCCAGACGGTGCATATCCGCGTCGGATGTCTTCAACGTTGTCATTTCCGTGCTCTTTTGCCCCGGCTAAAGTAAAATGCGCGACTTATTTTTACAAGATAAAACCATGGCTTCGCATCTCGTCGACAAAATCATCACTGTATTCAGTCAACATATTTGGCCGCACCATACGTTGTCGCGGCTGATGCACTTCCTTACTCGCGTCACATGGGCACCGTGGAAAAACTGGCAGATGCGCTGGTTCATCAAGACCTACGACGTCAACATGAACGAACCCGTGCAAAACGATTACCTGCAGTTTCGCAATTTCAACGAATTCTTTACCCGGGCGCTGAAACCCGACGCGCGTCCCATCGACCCGGCCGCGGATGTACTGATCAGCCCGGTCGACGGCCGGGTCAGCCAGATCGGCCAAATTGTCGATGGCCAACTTTACCAAGCAAAAGGCACCACCTTCAGTCTGGAAACACTTTTGGGCGGGGAGCCGGCCCGCGCCGCGCCGTTCCGCAAGGGCAGCTTCGCCACCCTATACTTGTCGCCCCGCGATTACCATCGCATCCACATGCCGATGGACGGTCGACTGACACACATGGTTTACGTTCCGGGAAAGCTGTTCAGCGTCGGGCCGCGCACGACGCGGACGGTGCCCGGTTTGTTCGCCCGCAATGAACGGGTCGTAGCCCTATTCGAAACGGCGCACGGACCGTTGGCGGTCGTCCTCGTGGGCGCCCTGTTCGTGGCCAGCATAGAAACAACGTGGGCCGGCGTGATCACGCCGCGCGAACGCCGCGGCATCGAGGTGTGGGACTATACGGCCCAGCACCAACCCAAGATTTTTCTGCGCAAAGGCGACGAACTGGGGCGCTTCAACATGGGCTCCACCGTCATTCTTGCGCTCGGTCCCGGCGCGGTGCATTGGGACCCCGCCATCGACACGGAAACGGCCTTGCACATGGGCCAACGCCTAGGCCAACTCAGCGCATTTCAGCCGCGATAGCGGACGGCGTTCGGCACTTCGCTGTCTGCGCGGCCATTCCCGAACCCTCCCCCGGACTGAGTACATACACAGTCCGCAACCACCCTTAGTCACAGGCGGTCCGGCGCGACTTGGTGTCGTAGTGACAACAATAGTATTGAAGGGCCGTCGGCGTAGACTGAAAAAATGTTCGGGAGAAGGAGCCACGCCATGATGCCGATGACCAACGACGCCGATACCGCCCCTGCGCTGTCCTGCAGCGAATGCCTGGAAGAGATTCCCGCCTCTGTCGCCAATAGTCTGGAAGGGAAAGACTATATCCACTATTTTTGCGGACTCGAGTGTTACGCCACGTGGGAAAAACACAACAGCCAGCACGCCGAGAGCGAGGCGGTTTAAGCCCGCGCGAAATAAAAAAGCGGCGGTATTTCACCGCCGCTTTCGTTTCCCCGCCAGGCTATGTCCTGATCAGCCGGTTCTTATTTTTATGGCGCGAACGCGCTGTCCTTGATCTTCATAACACGTTGCAACGAGCGAAACGCCGTCGCATCGAAATCGCGAAACATCAAACCCATGCCTTCGTTCGCGGATCGTACGACTTTGGCGCGAATTCGCGGCTGTTCGTCTTCTCCGCCCACAGGCACGTCAAAAGTTAGCTCCACAAACTGTCCGACGGGAAGCGGATCGGCGCTGGTGACGTACACCCCGCCCAAACCGATATCCCGGGTACGGCAGCCCTTCAGTTCCCCACCGTCGTACGCCACTTGCACGTCAATGCCCAGTCGCGTCCGGGTTGTCCAACGACGCTCCATTAAACCTCTCCCCCCATTTTCAAAGCTTTAGATTTCATACATGTGTCGGTCGTTAGTCAATGATTCGTTCACGCGCGAGTTTATAAATTCAATCCGCAGCGCAGCACTTCGATTAACTGGGAGCAATCATCATGCCACCCACTACCCATCCCTACTCACAGCATATTTTTCAGATAGTTAGCAAAACATGCATAGCGCATTGAAAGAACGCTCCGAGCGGGCCAAATGTCCGCTGTTCAATCGGTCGACATACGGGGCTTTACGTATACGACGGCGAGCGGTCAGGCGCGGTCAAGATCAAACGGGATGACGGCGGACAAAAACCCCTCGCCCAGCAGCCACATGACAAGCCGATCGAATCCCAGGGCGACACCCGCGCAGTCGGGCAAACCGTTCTCCAGCGCGGCAAGCAAGCGTTCATCCACCGGCACTTCGGGCTGTCCGGCCGACCGCCGCGCCGCGTTCTGCGCCTCAAGACGCCGCCGCTGTTCCGCCGCATCCGTCAGCTCATGGTAGCCGTTCGCCAGCTCGATGCCATCGACAAACACCTCGAAGCGGGCCGCCACGGACGGCGTTCCGGCCTTGATCCGGGCATATGCAGCCTGCGCGGCGGGATAGTCGACCAGCGCCTGCGGTCCCGCCCGTCCTAGCCGCGGCCCGACGACGTGGCTCATGAGCAAATCGAGCAGCACATCGCGACCTGCCGCCGCGAGGCTCGGTGCTAGCTCTATGCCCTGGGATCGGAGCGCCGCATGAAGGCTTCGTTCGTCGGCGTTAAACGGATCGACGCGAGCGAAGCGCTCGAACGCGTCGCGGTAAGCGATTCGGGAAATGGGCGGCGCGCCCAGATACGTCAGCAGTTCACCCAGCTCGTCGACTAGCCGGACATCGTCATAGCCGGGTTGATACCACTCCAGGAGAGTGAACTCCACCTGGTGCAAGCGACCGATCTCATCATCGCGGAAAACTTTTCCAAGCTGATAAATCGGACCGCTGCCCGCCGCCAGCAGCCGTTTCATAGCGAACTCGGGCGACGTTTGAAGATAAAAGAGGCTGCCGGGTCGACAGTGCAATCTCACCGCCACGCTGGCAATGGCCGGATCCGCCGTGGTGGCCGAAGCCAGCGCGGGGGTGTCGACTTCCATTACCCCGCGCTGCTTGAAAAACGCGCGAATCTTTTCGAGGATCTCCGCCCGTTGCCGCAGGCGTTGCAGGGTTGCGCCGGGCCGCCAATCGTCGATCGTCACGCTGCGGCCGGCCGGTCGGAAACGCTATTCCTTGGCGCGGGAAACGTACTCCCCGCTGCGGGTGTCGATCTTCAGCACGTCGCCAATATTGATGAACAGCGGCACGCGCACGACCGCGCCCGTTTCCAACGTGGCCGGCTTGCCGCCGCCGCCGCTGGTATCGCCGCGCAGTCCCGGATCGGTTTCGGTCACTTCCAGGGTGACGAAGTTGGGCGGGGTCACCGCCAACGGCTCGCCGTTCCACAACGTCACGATGCAGGTCTCCTGGCCCTTGAGCCATTGCGATGCATCGGTCATGGCGGAGGCATTGGCCGTCAACTGCTCGAACGATTCCGGATTCATGAAATGCCAGCTCTCGCCATCGGTGTAGAGATACTGCATTTCGACATCGACGACGTCGGCGCCGTCGGCCTTGTCGCCGGACTTAAACGTGCGTTCGATGACACGCCCGGTCTTGAGATTGCGCACCTTGACCCGATTAAACGCCTGCCCCTTGCCCGGCTTGACGAATTCGTTCTCGACGATCACATAGGGATCGCCGTCCAACATGATTTTCAAACCCGACTTAAATTCGTTCGTGCTATACGACGCCATAAACCACTCGATCCTCGTTTAAAACCACTTGGCCGCGCTTTGCCGCAATCAGCGAAAAAGGTGGGCGCCTTGTCCGGACTCGCGCTAAAATAGGCCGCCCCGGCGAAATGCCGCACATCATAGCAATTTTACGATGTTACCGCGACCCTCCCCCTGTTTTCCCGAACCCGATTGGCGGCGCGCCATGGTGGAAGCCATCACCGATCCGGTGGAATTGATCACCCTCCTCGAGTTGCCTGCCGAGTTCATTCCGGCGGCACAGCACGCCGCTCGATTGTTCGGCCTGCGCGTGCCCCGTTCGTTCGTCGCGCGAATGGAAAAGGGCAATGCGGCCGACCCGCTGTTGCGCCAAGTTCTGCCGTTGGGCGAGGAGCTGGAGACGAAAATCGGCTTCTCAACCGACCCGGTCGGCGACACCAAATCCATGGTCGCGCCGGGCGTTCTGCACAAATACCAGGGGCGAGTGTTGCTCGTCACCACGGGAGCGTGCGCCGTCCACTGTCGCTACTGCTTTCGCCGCCACTATCCCTATGGCGATGCCCACGCCGGCCAGCGCCATTGGCAGCAAGCCGTGGAGCACATCGCTGGCGACGCCAGCATCCATGAAGTCATTTTGAGCGGCGGCGACCCTCTCACGCTCAGCGATGACAAACTCGGCGCCATCATCGGCGACATCAACTCGATCAGCCACGTGCTACGCCTGCGCATTCATACCCGCGTGCCGGTCACGATTCCCGCTCGCATAACGCAAACCTTGCTCCACGCACTGCGCGCATCGCGGTTGAAAAAAATAGTCGTGCTGCACATCAACCACCCGCGTGAAATCGACGGCGATGTTCGCACGATGTGCCATCGCCTGCTCGAGTCCGGCGCGTTGCTGCTCAATCAGTCCGTTCTGCTGCGCGGCGTCAACGATTGTGAAGACATCCTTGCCGAACTAAGCGATGCGCTGTTCGCGGCCGGAATCTTGCCGTATTACCTCCACCAGCTCGACCGCGTCGTCGGCGCAAGTCATTTTCTCGTTGACGAAGGAAACGCAAAAACGCTGCACGAGAAATTGATGGCGCGCCTGCCGGGCTATCTTGTTCCGCGCTTGGTGCGCGAAGATGCCGGCGCGCCGTCGAAAACACCGATTTAAAATATCTACGTACATTACCCTATTGTTCCGTCACGCTCGCCTGCTATTTTCATTCTCAATCATCAAATCGATTCTCTTCTGCCAGGGCGCGCGAATAACCATGGACAATCGACTTGCCGAGCGGATGCGCGATTTGTGGCGCAAAGCGGTTCGGCGGAAAATGGATCATCAACAAGACCTGCCCAATCCACCGACTCTTGATCTTCCGTTTACGAACACACGCGAAACCTGCGACCTGCTGAAAACGCGGCTGGCTGAGTTCAACCGAGAAGAAGCAAGGTTGGAACCCCGGGAGCGATTGCGTCACCTCGAAGCTTTTCGCGAGCCCGTCGAAGCCGTCGTCGAGCGTCTGCGCCAAATGACCCAGGACATCACATTGCCCGTGCGATCGACCATTGTCGACACTGCGCTGGGCGCGCGCAGCCTGTACGTTGAGCTGGCTCTGGGTTACAAATCTCTTCTCAACGACATTTGCGGACCCGATGCCGAAATCTTCGACATCGAGATGCCGCGCTTGGCGGTGCACGGTGGCATTGAAGCGTTGAGCAACGTATTGACCTTGTCATACGCCCTCTATTGGCCAGCACCCGCGGGAATCTGGAGGGAACTGCATCAGTTCTATCAGTTCGCCGCGCGCAATCAAATGGTCGAACCCGCCGCGGAACAAACGGCGGAGAGCATGGCGGCGGCGTACAAGTCGACGCTGCTGCTGTGGCTCGCCAACCCCTACGGCCTGACGCCCAACGAGCAGCACACCGCGCGTCACCTGGTGGCGCAGTGGGGGCACTTGGCCGAGATACGCGACACCTACAGCGACGAGGTACTTTTTGTCGTACTGACCGGCGATAGCCCGCCAATGCCCTCGAATTGGCACCCAGGCGCGGAAACGATCCAGTCGTATTTGTGCACGGAAAAGTTGTGCGAGATGCTGCGGCATCACGAGGAAGACCGTTTGCCGCTGCTTGCGCATACTCCGCCGCCGCCCATCGACTTCGACGCCAATGCGATCGCACGACGCCTGGCGCCGGACTTCGTGGCCCTGTGGTGCGGCGAACGACGGCGGCGATCGGAACGTCGGCAATCGGCGGTAAGTCGACTCATGACGGTGGGACTGGGCTCGAGCCATTACTTTCTGTCCAACCGGCGCCGCCTTGGCGAAACCCAACGCGCGCCGACACTCCTCGAGAACGCGACCGCCGACCCGTCAACCGCCGACGATGCGCCCAGCGAGTCCCGAGTTCTGCCCCGTTCCGCCGTTTTTAGGGGAAAGCCCTCCGACACGCCTTCGCCCCACCGAATTCACTCGGCCAATATGAATCGTCAGGCCGCCGCGCTGAGCGTCGCGGCGGAACCCGCCGAGAGGCGAACGGGCACGCCGCGAGAAACGGGATCGCATGCGCACATGACGAGCACCCGGTTCGGCAAGTCTCTGTGTCGCGTCATTAACGACAGCACGACGGGCGCGTGCTTGTTGATTCGCGGCGGGGCCGAAGCCTCGCTGCGCATTGGCGAACTGATCAGCCTCTTCGCCTTGGGCGATGAAAAGTATCGGCCGTGGGGCATCGGAACGATTCGCTGGCTGCGGCATTTCCACGGCCATTACGTGATGGTCGGCGTGGAGAGGTTGGTCCATCAAGCCACTGCCGTGGCAACCAAGGTCTGCGATCCGTCGGGCAAATACAGCGACTACCTGCGCAGCCTCCTCATCACCGACTTCGGCCCGGGCGACCGTAGCGCGTCGGCCCCAACGCTGATTACGGCCAACGTGCCATACCGCACCGGCGACACAATCCTGATGCATTATTTGGGGGAGGAAAAGCGCTTGATTCTCGGCCCAACCGTTCGGAGCACCGCCCGGTTTCGTCAGTTCACCTTCGAAGATCCTGACGCGTTTAAGACCACAGCCGCGACTGCCGCGGTGCAATAGCGCAATCAGGCGCAACTTACTTTTTGAATAAGTCGATGAACGCTTGCGGATAACGCACCGCGCCACCCGCCTTGAATCCGCCCTTCACCAGCTCATAAGCCGTCACCGCATCGGCGCCGACGGGCACGGCACAGGTGATATTCCACTCGGATGCGGGTTTGAAACCGAAGCGCTTATAGAAATCGGGATGACCGATAACGACGATTCCGCCATAGCCGAGACTACCCGCTTTCGTCAACGCCGCCCGCACCAGCGCCGACCCAATACCGCGGTGAGATTGGGATGGCACGACACCCATCGGTGCAAGCGCGAGAATGCGAGCCTCGCCCGCCTCGCCAACCAGCGTCACGGAGAAAAGCAGCACGTGGCCGACGATGCGGCCGTTCACTTCAGCAACCAGGGAAAGCTCGGGAATGAACGCCGCGGACATGCGCAATTCGGTTACCAATTGCGCTTCGTCTTCTCCTTGAAACGCACTGATATTGACGACATCAATGGCGCGAATGTCTTCCGCCGTTTCCTGCCGTACGATAACCCCGTCCATAGGTGCTCCCTTCTCTTCGGCTGGTACTAAGCGAAATGGTACTAAGTAACGTCTGAATTATCCACTGGCGCCGCGCCGTCGAATGCAACGGTCGCGGCACCACCAAGCCCTCTCGCCGAATTTGACGAACCTAAAACGCGCTGCGGGGCGACGTGCCTTGGCTCTGCTCGCCCGACTGCGCCAACGCCTCGATGCGTTTTTCCAGCGGGGGATGGGTCATGAACAAACCCGCCAAGCCTTTCGGAATGCCGCCGCTGATACCGAATGCGGCCAGTTGGTCAGGCAGCGGCTGGGTTGACACGCTTTGCAGGCGTTTGAGGGCCGCGATCATCTTGCCGCGGCTCGCAAGCTGCGCCCCGCCGCGATCGGCGCGAAACTCGCGCTGGCGGCTGAACCAAGCCACGATGATGCTGGCCAGGATGCCCAGCACCAACTCCGCCACAATGACCGTGATCCAGAACGCCGGACCGTGTCCTCGCTCGTTCTTGAAAACGACTCGGTCCACCAACTGACCGATTACCCGCGACAGGAAAATAACGAACGTGTTCACCACGCCGGAGATCAGCGCCAGTGTCACCATGTCGCCGTTGGCCACATGGCTGACTTCGTGCCCAAGCACCGCTTCCGCTTCATCGCGGGACATTCGATTCATCAGGCCGGTACTGACCGCCACCAAGGCGTTGTTGCGGCTCATGCCGGTGGCAAACGCATTGACGTCGGGGGAATCGTAAATCGCCACTTCAGGCATACCGATGCCGGCCGCCTGGGCCTGGCGCTGCACCGTCGCCACCAGCCAGCGTTCCACGTCATTTGACGGCTGTTCGATCACCCGCGCGCCGGTGAAACGCTTGGCCGTCCATTTGGAAATCGCCAAGGAAATGAACGCGCCACCCATGCCGAAAATGGCCGCGAAAATCAACAACCCTTGGTAGTTGATGCCGCTGCCGCTTTGCGCCAGGTAGCTGTCTATACCCAGCAACTTCATGCTCAGGCTGAGAATAAGCAGAATCGCTAAGTTGGTACCGAGAAACAACACAATGCGCTTCATAGCGTTAACCTTCCTCTTTTAAATCGGTCATGTTCGTTATTGGCGATATCTAGGACCGGTCGGACAAATTTCAAGTTCCGCAACGACAGCGCGGGTAATCTTACACCGCCATCACTCCGGACGAATAACCGCAATCCGATCGACCTTTTGGTAACCCCGCGGCAGCTTGCCGCCGCGCCGACCGCGCTCGCCCATGTACTCGGCGATGTCCGACGGCTTGAGCGTGCAGTGCCGTTGTCCCGAGTAGACCACCAAGGAGTCATGAAGACCCACAGCCACCGCTTCGATCATCTTTTCGCCCGCCCCTTCCTTAGTGTCGATGCCCAGCATCTTATTACCCTTGCCCTTGGACAATTGGGGCAGATCCTTAGCCCGGAAAACCAACATGCGGCCGTCGTTGCTGATGGCCGCGATGAGATCCTTTTCCGGCAAAGCGACGGGCGATGGAACCAAAACCTTGGCACCTTTGGGCGGACTAAGCACCGCCTTACCCGCCTTGTTGCGCGCGTACATGTCGGACAGCTTGGCGATGAAGCCATAGCCCGCATCGCTGGCCAGCACATAGCAGTCATCCGGTTCGCCCATCATCACACCGGCAAACACCGCGCCGGGCGGCGGACTGACACGCCCCGTCAACGGTTCACCGTGGCCACGGGCCGATGGGAACCCATGGCCGGGCAAGGCGTAAGTTCGCCCCGTCGAGTCGATGAATACCGCCAATTGATTGGTGCGCCCGGTCGCGGCACTCAAGAATGCATCGCCGGATTTGTAGGCCAGGGTCAGCGGATCGAGATCGTGCCCTTTGGCCGCGCGCACCCAGCCGCTCTTGGACAAGATCACCATCACCGGTTCCGACGGCATCAATTCGGTTTCGCTCATCGCCTGCGCTGGCTGGCGTTCCACCAACGGCGAACGGCGCGCATCCCCGTAAGTCTCCGCATCGGCGGTGATTTCCTTTTTCACCAGTGTCTTGAGCCGTTGTGCGGAGCCGAGAATTTTCTCGAGATTATCGCGCTCTTCGGCCAGCTCTTCCTGCTCGCCGCGGATCTTCATTTCCTCGAGCTTGGCCAAATGGCGCAATTTCAAATCCAGGATGGCTTCGGCCTGCTCATCGCTGAGTTTGAAGCGCTTCATCAACACCGGCTTGGGCTTGTCTTCCGTCCGAATGATGTGAATCACTTCATCGATATTCAGATAGGCGATCAACAGGCCGTCGAGGATGTGCAGCCGCTTGAGCACTTTATCCAGGCGAAACTGCAAACGCCGGCGAACGGTTTCGGTGCGGAACTGCAACCACTCGGTCAACGCCGTGCGCAGCGTCTTGACCTGGGGCCGGCCGTTCAGACCGATCATATTAAGATTGACCCGATAGGTCCGCTCAAGATCGGTGGTCGCGAACAGGTGCGCCATCAAGCTTTCCGTATCCACGCGATTTGAGCGCGGCACGATCACCAACCGGGTCGGATTTTCATGATCCGACTCGTCGCGCAGATCCTCCACCATGGGCAGTTTCTTGGCGTTCATCTGCTGTGCGATCTGCTCCAACACCCGATTACCGGACACCTGATAGGGCAGCGCCGTCACGATGATGTCGCCGCCTTCCACTTCCCAGCGCGCGCGCATGCGAATCGAGCCCGCGCCTTCTTCGTAGAGCTTGATGATCTCTTTGCGCGGCGTGATGATCTCGGCATCGGTCGGGTAATCCGGACCCTGAACATGTTCGCACAGTTGTTCGACCGTGGCTTTCGGCTCATCCAGCAAGCGGATGCACGCCGCGGCGATCTCGCGCACATTGTGGGGCGGAATATCCGTGGCCATGCCGACGGCGATACCGGACGCGCCGTTGAGCAGTGCATGGGGCAAGCGCGCCGGCAACACCGCCGGCTCATCCATCGTGCCGTCGAAGTTCGGCACCCAATCCGCCGTGCCTTGCCCGAGTTCGCTCAGCAAGACTTCGGCGAACTTGGCCAGCCGCGCCTCCGTGTAGCGCATGGCGGCGAACGACTTGGGATCATCGGGCGAACCCCAATTGCCCTGGCCGTCCACCAGCGGATAGCGAAACGAGAACGACTGCGACATCAGCACCATCGCTTCATAGCAGGCGCTGTCGCCATGGGGATGATATTTACCCAGCACGTCGCCGACGGTGCGAGCGGATTTCTTGTATTTCGCCGCCGCGTCCAGCCCGAGTTCCGACATGGCGTAGATGATTCGCCGCTGCACCGGCTTCAACCCGTCGCCGATATGGGGCAGCGCGCGATCGAGAATGACGTACATGGAATAGTCCAGGTACGCTTTCTCGGCGAACTGGTGCAGCGGCATGCGCTCCACGGATTCGAAGGGGATCTCTGTTTGCTTGGCCATAGTCGTTAAGTCATTTTCTGATTAATGCGCAGATCGCGGAATGATCCGCTCCCACAAAAACACACTTCGACGTGCGAGCGGTTTCCTACCGCGATTTTTCGCCCGAATCACCGCCTGCGCCGATTCATTTCGCGGACTGACCCGCTCCCACAATCCATCGCATCATATGATCGCCAGATCGCCCTTGCTCTCGAGCCAGCTCTTGCGATCCGCCGCGCGCTTCTTCGCCAGCAGCATGTCCATGAGGGAATGGGTATCCGCCCCCGCGTCCACCGCCAACTGAATCAAGCGCCGCGTCTCCGTCGCCATGGTGGTTTCGCGCAGCTGCAAAGGATTCATCTCGCCCAAGCCCTTGAAACGCTGAATCACCACCTTGCCCTTGACCTTCTCCGCCGCGATGCGATCCAGCACGCCCTGCTTCTCCGCTTCATCGAGGGCGTAGTAAACCTGCTTGCCCACGTCGACGCGGAACAACGGCGGCATGGCGACATAAATATGTCCCGCCTCCACCAAAGCGCGGAAATGGCGCAGAAACAACGCGCACAGCAGCGTCGCGATATGGGCGCCGTCGGAATCGGCATCGGCCAGAATACAAATCTTGCCGTAGCGCAGTCCTTTGACATCCTCCGACCCCGGCTCGACGCCGACCGCGACGGAGATATCGTGCACTTCCTGCGATCCGAGCACTTCTGTCGGATCCACTTCCCAGGTGTTCAGGATCTTGCCGCGTAACGGCATGATGGCCTGGAATTCGCGGTCGCGGGCCTGTTTGGCTGAACCGCCGGCTGAATCCCCTTCGACCAAAAATAGCTCCGTCCGCGACAGATCCGTCGATGTGCAATCGGCCAATTTTCCCGGCAGCGCCGGACCGGAAGTAATTTTCTTGCGCGCGACTTTTTTATCCGCCCGCAGTCGCCGCTGCGCCGCGTTGATCGCCAGCGTGGCGATGGCTTCGCCTTCGGCGACGTTTTGATTCAACCACAACCCAAAGGCGTCCTTCACCACGCCGGAGACGAACGCGGCGCTTTCCCGCGACGTAAGCCGGTCTTTCGTTTGCCCGCTGAACTGGGGATCGTGATGCTTGAGCGACAGTACATAGCTGCACCGCTCCCACACATCCTCCGGCGCGATTTTCACGCCGCGGGGAACCAGATTGCGGAACTCGCAAAATTCGCGCACGGCGTCGGTCAAACCGGCGCGCAAACCGTTGACATGGGTACCGCCCTGCTCGGTGGGGATCAGGTTAACGTAGCTCTCCGTCACCAACTCCCCGCCCTCGGCGAGCCAGCCGAGCGCCCAGTCCACCGCCTCGCGCTCGCTCTGGAACGAACCGAAATACAGGTCGGCCGGCAAAACCTCCTGCCCTTTCAACGCATCGACGAGATAACTTCTGAGCCCGCCTTCGTACAGCCAGGTTTCGCGGTCATCGCCTTTTTCGTCGTAATAGCGAATCTCCAACCCCGGGCAGAGCACCGCCTTGGCCCGCAGCAAATGTTTCAAGCGCGGCGTGTTGAACTTCGGCGTATCGAAATACTTTGGGTCAGGCCAGAAACGAATGGTCGTGCCGGTGTTCTGCTTGCCGACCTTGCCAACGACTTTCAGCTTGGTTTGTTTGTCGCCGTGGGCAAACGACATATGGTGCTCGGCGCCGTCGCGGCGCACCCACACCTCGAGCTTGCTGGACAATGCATTGACCACCGACACGCCAACACCGTGCAAGCCGCCGGAAAACTGGTAATTCTTATTTGAAAATTTGCCGCCGGCATGGAGCCGGGTGAGGATGACTTCCACCCCCGGGACTTTTTGCTCTGGATGAATATCCACTGGCATGCCGCGCCCGTCGTCGCGCACCTCCACCGAGCCATCCTTGTGGAGCGTGACGTCGATGCGCTTGCAATGGCCCGCCATAGCCTCGTCGACACTGTTGTCGATGACTTCTTGCGCGAGGTGATTGGGTCGGGTGGTGTCGGTGTACATCCCCGGGCGTTTGCGCACCGGGTCAAGCCCGCTGAGAACTTCTATCGCCGAGGCGTCGTAGGCTTTGCTCATATCCCTTCCTGCTGAACCAATTCCAACGCCGGCCTGAGGGCGGCGCAGCGTTTTGGCGCACAAATGTAGCACGCCACCCGATGTAACTCCACGGGGACGCGCGGGAAGGTGAACAGAATAGGTTAGTGCGTAACGAGGTCGGCCGCCAACGAGTCGCGAACCGCGGTTGGCAACGCGGCGATCTCGTGGCGATAGTCCGGGTGATCGATGCCGATACCTAGAGCCGCTCCCGTCTTCACGGCAACCACCATTTCCGGCGTTAATTCGAAGCGCAGGAAATGCACGGCCGAGGTCTTCTCATCCGTGGCGCGGTCGAGGTCTTCATCGGCGACGGCGAACACTTTGTCGAAACCCGCGACTTGCACCCACACCCGATCTTCGATACCGGTCAGGCGGGCCAACGCTTGCTGGCGCTGATCGACATCTTCGAACTCGAGCATGAACGTGGCTTTCCAGTTATGCCCGTCCGGGATCAAGGGATTGTAGGCGTCCAATTCCTCCTGGATGCCCTGCGGTTCGAAAATGCGTTCGATGCGCAACATTTCCTGAACCTGATACTGCATGGTCAGCCGGTCTTCGAACGCGACCGTCGCGTTTGGCCCCAGCCCCACGTGGCGATTTTTCTTGTGGGCGATAACGCGCGCTCGAAAGTCGTTGCGCACCTCGGCGTACTTTTCCAGGCCGAATAAGTCTGATCGAGTAAGTTTCTGCATAGTTTTAAATTCCATATGCTTTCCTCAACAAGGTCATCGGATGGGTGGGCGTTGAACCATCATGCAAGCCGTTTTCAATTTGATGCCCCGCCATGGGACAGTCGCTGCTGTAGTAATTGGGCGCCGCCGTCTTGACCCGCGTCGACACCGGACGGCCGATTTTCATCGAAGCCTCATGAAATTCTTTTTTCACCGCATACGTTCCGTTGTGCCCCGAACAGCGCTCGATGGTTTCGATTTCAGTACCCGGAACCAGCGCCAAAGTGTCGCGGGTTTTCGGGCCGATATTCTGCACCCGCAGGTGGCAGGGTGCGTGGTAAGCGACCTTGCCCAACTGTTGTTTGAAGTCGGTCTTGAACTGACCTTCCTTGTGGCGCAGCATTAAATATTCGAAGGGATCGTAAATATTCTCTTTCACTTCCTGCACCGCGGCGTCCTCGGGGAACATCAGCGGCAATTCCTGCTTGAACATCAGCACGCAGGAGGGAATGGGCGCGACGATATCCCATCCTTCCTTGATCATCCTGTGCAGCACGGGGATGTTCGCTTCCTTCGCCCGCGCCACCGCCTCCAAGTCGCCCAGTTCCAGCTTGGGCATGCCGCAACACTGTTCTTTATCCACCAAGCGCACCGGAATACCGTTGTGCTCGAACACCGCGACGAGGTCCTCGGCGAGATGGGGTTCGTTGCGGTTGCCGTAGCACGTTGCGAACAACGCCACCTTGCCTTGCGTTCCACCGGCGGGACGCGCGCTGAGACTGGGATTGGGTTTGCCGCTTAACCGCGCCCGGGCGGTCTTACTCTCGTATTTTGGCAACACCGCATCGGCGTGAACGCCCAATACCTTCTCCAACACGCCGCGAAACGCCGGGGTGCGATTGGCGGCGTTCACTGCTGCGGAGATGACCGGAATACCGGCGAGCGAACCCACGGCATCCGTCGCGGAGAGAATCTTGTCGCGGGTTTTGACGTCGCCCTTTTTGAATTTAAACGCCTTGGCCCGCAACATCAGGTGCGGGTAGTCGACGTTCCACTCGTGGGGCGGCACATAGGGGCATTTGGTCATGTAGCAGAGGTCGCACAGGTAACACTCGTCGACGACCTTCCAGTAATCCTTCTTGTCGACACCGTCGACTTCCATGGTGTCCGACTCATCCACCAGATCAAAAAGCGTGGGAAACGAATTGCACAGGCTTACGCAACGGCGACAGCCGTGGCAAATGTCGAAAACCCGTTCGAGTTCTTTGAAGAGGCTCGTTTCGTCGTAAAACGTCGGATCGCGCCACTCCAGCGGGTGGCGTGTCGGCGCGCCGAGGCTGCCTTCTCGTGGCGCGGTGGCTGTGGCTTTCTCCTCCATGTTACGACCCCTCCGTTTGCCATAGGACAGGGCGGCGCCGTGCTGCCGCCCTGCAACTTCGAACAGGATTTTTATTACTTGTCGAGACCGTCCAACGCCTTTTGGAAACGGTTGGCGTGCGAGCGTTCGGCTTTCGCCAGAGTTTCGAACCAATCAGCGATTTCTTCGAAACCTTCACCGCGAGCGGTCTTCGCCATGCCCGGATACATATCCGAGTATTCATGGGTTTCGCCGGCAATGGCGGACTTGAGATTTTGACCGGTGGCGCCGATGGGCAGCCCCGTCGCCGGATCGCCTACTGCTTCGAGGTATTCCAAGTGACCGTGGGCATGACCGGTTTCACCTTCGGCGGTGGAGCGGAACACGGCCGCCACGTCGTTGTAACCTTCCACATCCGCCTTTTGCGCGAAATACAGATAACGACGGTTGGCCTGCGATTCGCCGGCGAATGCATCCTTCAAACACTTCTCTGTCTTGCTGCCTTTCAGGTTCATGGTTCACTCCTCCGTTAGCTCGACTAAATCCACAAATAATTACAACCCTTTAGGGGGCACATTGTAGATGGGTTTATGCGCTGTTAACAGGGCGGGCGACGGTTCAAATCAGCCCGCTCGGTCAGCTTAGACTTAGTCTAAGTGACTAAACTCTACCACGGTCGCCGACGCTGTCAAGCGGCCCCATTCTCCCCCCATCCAACAGTGGCGAGGCCGGAAAGGGTCGTTTAAAGTTGCACCCTACCTGACACTAGCGAGGGAGCAACCGCGTGGCAAAGAAGAAACCGAGCTTCGACTTCGAGGGCTCGCTTGGCCAGCTCGAGCAAATCGTCGAGGCCATGGAACAGGGCGACCTTTCATTGGAGGCATCGCTCGCGCAGTTCGAGGGCGGCATCAAACTCGCCCGCGCCTGCCAAAAAGCACTGACCGAAGCCGAACAAAAGGTGCAGATTCTGCTGGAGAAGGACGGCGAGGAAAACCTGGAACCCTTTGAAAATGGCCAGTGAGATTCCCTTCGGCTTCGACGCCCTGCTCGCCGACTACCGACACCGGGTCGACGCTGCGCTGGATCATTGGCTGCCGGCCGCCACCATTCATCCGGGGCGACTGCACGAGGCCATGCGCTACGCCGTGCTTAACGGGGGCAAGCGGTTTCGACCCACGCTGGCGTACGCTGCGGCGACCGCCGCGGGCGGCCTATTGGAGCAGGCCGACGGCGTCGCCTGCGCAGTCGAACTCATCCACGCCTATTCCCTGGTGCACGACGACCTGCCGGCCATGGATAACGACGACTTGCGCCGCGGCAAACCGACCTGTCATGTGGCGTACGACGAAGCAACGGCGATTCTCGTGGGCGATGCCCTGCAAGCATTAGCCTTCCGCGTCCTTGCCCACGACCCGAGCCTGACCGTTCCGCCCGCGATTCGCATTCGCATGATCGACGCCCTGGCGGTGGCAGCGGGCTCGCGCGGTATGGCGGGGGGGCAAGCGATCGATCTGGACGCCGTGGGTCGCGAGCTGAGCCTGGCCGAACTGGAAAATATGCATATCCACAAGACCGGCGCGCTGATTCGCGCGGCGGTGGTCATGGGCGCCATGAGCGTGGACGGTCTGTCGGAAAAAAGCCTTTCGGCACTAGACCATTTCGCCCAGCGCATCGGCCTGGCGTTTCAGATCCAGGACGACATTCTGGATATCGAGGCGCCCACCGAGCAACTTGGCAAGACTCAAGGGAAGGACCGCGCCGCCAACAAACCCACCTACCCCGCCGTGATGGGCCTCGCGGCGGCCAGGGACCATGCCAAGGCCCTCCTGGATGATGCGTTAACCCAACTTGAACTGTTTGGCGACCAAGCGGATCCGCTGCGCTGGTTGGCCATTTATACGGTCTCGCGCCCCAGCTAACCGCTGGCGGGAAAAGCGACTTTTGGAGATAATACCAACCCTCTGACTTTCTTAGATATCGTGCGAAGCCACCGACCGCGCGGGGAACGAATTCTAATAAAGAGGGACACCAAGGTCCCCTCCGGAACCATTCACAAGAGCTGACATTGGACTATATGCCGACGGCCAACTATCCACTGCTGGATAAGATCTCCTATCCGCACGAACTGCGTACTCTGCCAACCGCCCAGCTGAAGGACGTGGCCGCCGAAGTGCGGCGTTTTCTCATCGAATCGGTCAGCAGAACCGGTGGGCATTTGGCCGCGGGTCTGGGAACGGTCGAACTCACCGTCGCGCTGCACTATGTGTTCAACACCCCCGACGACCGCCTGGTGTGGGATGTCGGCCACCAAACCTATCCCCACAAGATTCTAACCGGGCGGCGCCAAGGCATGGCCACTCTGCGCCAAAAGGATGGACTGTGCGGATTTCCTAATCGCAGCGAGAGCGAGTACGACGCATTCGGCGTCGGTCATTCCAGCACGTCCATCAGCGCGGCGCTGGGCATGGCATTGGCCGCGCAGCGCCTGGAAAAAGATTTCAAAACAGTCGCGATAATTGGCGACGGCGCGATGACCGCCGGCATGGCTTTCGAAGCGTTGAATCACGCCGGCGACCTGGACGCGGATCTGCTGGTCATCCTCAACGACAACGACATGTCGATTTCACCTAATGTGGGCGGCATGTCAAATTATCTGGCACGCATTCTCTCGGGCAAGCTCTACTCCACCGTGCGCGAAGGCAGCAAGAAAGTGCTCGGCGTCATGCCCAGCATGTGGGAGCTGGCGCGGCGCACTGAGGAACACGTCAAGGGCATGATCGTTCCGGGAACATTGTTCGAGGAATTGGGCTTCAACTACATCGGCCCGATCGACGGCCACGACTTGGATACATTGGTCACCACCCTGCGCAATTTGCGCGAGCAAAAGGGTCCGCGTTTTCTCCACATCGTCACGCGCAAAGGCAAGGGCTACGAACCGGCGGAGAGCAATCCTTGCACGTTTCACGGGGTGACCGCGTTCGACAAGGAAACCGGCACGCTGCGCAAATCGTCCTCCGGCCGACCCACCTACACCTCGGTTTTCGGGCAATGGGCGTGCGACATGGCGGAGCACGATCCGCGTCTGGTGGCGATCACGCCCGCCATGCGCGAAGGCTCGGGCCTGGTGGCGTATTCCGAACGGTTCCCCAAGCGTTATTTCGATGTCGGCATCGCCGAGCAGCACAGCGTGACGCTGGCGGCCGGTTTGGCCTGCGAAGGGTTGAAACCCGTCGTGGCGATCTATTCCACCTTCTTGCAGCGCGCCTACGACCAATTGATCCACGATGTGGCACTGCAAAATCTGCCGGTGTTGTTCGCCATCGACCGCGGCGGCCTGGTCGGTCCCGATGGTCCGACCCATGCCGGATCGTTTGATTTGAGCTACCTGCGCTGCATTCCGAACATGGTCATCATGGCGCCGGCGGACGAAAACGAATGCCGCCAGATGCTTTCCACCGGCTACTACCACCATGGCCCCGCCGCCGTGCGTTATCCACGGGGTTCCGGTCCCGGCGTTCGCATTGAACCGGCGCTCAGCACCCTCCCCATTGGCAAGGGCGAAATTCGCCGTCGCGGCGCGGGCATCGCCATTCTCGCGTTTGGCAGCATGCTCGCTCCGGCGCTGGAAGCGGGTGCCGCGCTCGGTGCCACCGTGGCCAATATGCGCTTCGTCAAACCGCTCGATGTCGATCTCATCCTCGACCTTGCCCAGTCCCACGATGTTCTGATAACCGTGGAAGAAAATGCGGCAATCGGCGGCGCGGGCTCGGGGGTTGCCGAGTTCCTAGCCGAAAAACAGATAAAAACCCCGATCTCGATCATCGGATTGCCCGACACTTACGTCGCCCATGGCGAGCGCGAGGAACTGTTGGCGGACTGCGGACTCTCAGCCGAGGGGATTCACGCCAGCATCGTGCGTTTCCTGCGTACCTTGCCAGTCTCAACCGGTCCGGTTAATATCTTAGCAAAATAGTCAGGTATTCATGCCCTCTGAATATACATTGCGTGTCGTGTTGGACTTCGCTTCGGCCCATAGCCTGCGCCACTATCCGGGAGATTGTTCTCGTTTGCACGGTCATAACTGGAAGGTGGAAGTCGAAGTGACGGCCAACGCCTTGGATGAAGTGGGCATGGGGTTGGATTTTAAAACCATCCGCGCCGCGTCGAAAACATTGGCCGACGAGTTGGACCATCGCAATTTGAACGATCTGGCGCCGTTCAGGGAGATTAATCCCACGGCCGAAAACATTGCCCAGTTTTTCTACCGCGGCCTAACCGCGAAATTGAACAACGACCGCGTGCACGTCTCCGCGGTAACGATCTGGGAAACCGAACGCGCCTGTGTGAAATACACGGAAACGCGGTCATAACGCAACGAGGGTGAAGAAGATGACAGCAGCCAACGACGCCTATGCCAAGATCGCCGACGTGCAAAGCAGCGTCGACACCCGCCAGATCCCCATCAACAAAGTCGGGATCAAGGGCATCCGACATCCCGTCCGCGTAAAAGACCGCAGCGAGGGCGAGCAACACACCATCGCCACGTTCAACATGTATGTGAATCTGCCCCACAATTTCAAAGGCACCCACATGTCGCGGTTCGTCGAAATTCTCAATCGCCGCGAGCGCGAAATCTCCGTGGAGTCCTTTGCCGATATGCTGCGGGAGATGACCGAAACGCTGGATGCGGATTCCGGCCACATCGAAATGTCATTCCCCTACTTCGTCAACAAGACGGCTCCGGTTTCCGGCGTAAAGAGCCTGCTGGATTACGATGTGTCCATCACCGGCAGCTTGGTCAACGGCGAGGCGCGCACCACGTTGAAAGTCTTGGTGCCGGTCACCAGTCTCTGTCCGTGCTCGAAGAAGATCTCCAAACATGGCGCGCACAATCAGCGCTCTCACGTCACCGTCACGGTGCGCACCAGCGACTTTGTGTGGATCGAGGATTTGATTCAAATCGTCGAGCAGGAAGCGTCGTGCGAAATTTTCGGTTTGGTAAAGCGTCCGGACGAGAAGTGGGTGACCGAGAAAGCTTACGAGAATCCCAAGTTCGTCGAAGACATGGTTCGCGACGTCGCAGTCCACTTGGCCAAGGATTCGCGCATCGAAGCGTATACGGTGGAATCGGAGAACTTCGAGTCCATCCACAATCACTCGGCGTACGCGCTAATCGAGAAAGACAAAACCGAGTAGGATCGGCTTCAGTCGCGATTTGAGTCAGCGCCGACATTCGAATGGGGGGCGGCGTCGATTCGAATCGAAAATCGCGGTAGGAAACCGCTCCACAACCGGCCCACTTGTCGCTGTGGAAGCGGTTTCCTAGCGCGATTCCCCGACCGACTCGGCGTCAGAGCCGAACCAAATTGCGAACTCATCCCACACCAGCGACCCCGATCCTAGAGAATCAGTCTCCGGCTTTGTACACCAGGTACACCGGGATGCTCAGCATGAACAACCCGAGCCCCCAATTCACAAATGCCGCGACGGGCAGAGCCAAAATCCCGACCACGATCGCGGTGACGCCCAACGTGGCATTCATCGTTTTCGACTTCATGACGCTCGATTCTCCCAGCTTTCTGCGCCGCAATTCAAATCACATTAGACAACGTGCGCTTGCGGACGTCCCCTGTTAACGTGCATCCGCGACAATAATTTAGGCCTAGTCAAATAAGGCTATCGCTGTTGGGGAAGAGGATGCCACGCGTCGGCGCCATCGGCGAGAAATTGTTTAGGTGGGTGCGGAGTTTTCGTCGGCCGCAGCGTCGCGTTCCAATTCAGCCAGGCGCAGCTGGCCCACGGCAGGACCGAAAAGCATGCGCAGTTCCTGCAACGAATCCTCCATCGACGAGGGCAGCACGCAAGTCAACACGTGCAGCAGAACGACAGCATTGGTCGTCGCTTCATTCTTGCCGCCATCCTGGATCCGCTTGGCGATCTGTATGTTGATCTCGCGCAAGTCGCGATATATGGCCAGCAGCGATTCGAAGCCGACGTCGCTGTTCGCTGAGCCGTTCATGAAATAGCGCGCCAACAAATACGTCGATACGACGCGAAACATGGTTTCTTCGTGCGTCGATACCGGCAGATGATAGCGCGCCATCGGACGGAAAAAGCCCATCGACGGGCAGGCGGACGTCGCCATAACCAACCCCAGCAGAGAACTCAACGCCCGCTGCATGGTGGTGTCGGCGGTGATTTGCCGATGGGCCGTGATGACGTTCAAGTGGACCGAATCGTGGGACGTGGCATCTGACCAGTCGGCGACCAAGTCGACCAAGGACGCCGCCAAAGGGCACTGGCTGTGCCGCTTGTCATCCAACGTGCAATGCTTGCAGCGATGATGGGAGAGGTTAGTCCACTGCGGCAACGCCTGCGCTTCGTTTCTGCGCGCCAAACCGGTCAGCACCGACACGCGATACTCGCGACAGCTACCTCTCGGCAGGTCCAAGTGATAAGTGATCCATTCTTCGGTTTCAGTCATGGCGCAGCTACAATAGTTAAGGAGATGTTCGCCGTTTATCGGTGCGCCGTCGCATTATTCGGGGACAGCGTTCAACGTAACACAGCGGCCGGCGGGCGATCTTCTTGACACCTTTTAGCTATTCCCCGCTGCGAGGATTGAAATGCCCCTCTCCTACCAGAGTTACCTCCGCCTCGAAGAGCTTCTCGCGCTGCAAACACCCGTCTCCCAAGGACCGGAACACGACGAGTTGCTGTTCATCACCATTCATCAAGTCTATGAGCTGTGGTTCAAACAGATGCTACATGAGATGGCGTTGATTCAACGCGGCCTGGAGTCCAACGACCAACCCGTGGTGCTGCACGGATTCAAACGGGTGCTGTCCATCCTAAAAACCTTGGTGGCGCAAATCGACATTTTGGAAACCATGACGCCGGTATCGTTTAACAGCTTTCGTCATCGCTTAGAAAGCGCCAGCGGTTTTCAGTCTGTACAGTTTCGGGCCCTTGAATTCACACTCGGTCAGCGCAGCGTCAAGGCTCTCGCTCGCTACACGTCGGACCAAAAGGGACACGCTTGGCTCGAATCGATCATGCACCGGCGCTCGTTGTGGGATTCCTTTCTGCTCTTTCTCAAGCTCAATCATTGCCCAGTCGAGGAGGCCCTACTCACTCGCGACCTGACGCAACCACCCGCGCCATCGGCGCCGCTGCAGGCAACGTTGGTGGCGATCTATCGCGATCGCTCGACACTGATGCAGGTCTGCGAACGCCTGGTCGATCTCGACGAAGGTTTGCAGGAGTGGCGGTACCGCCACGTCAAAATGGTGGAACGAACCATTGGCACCAAGCAGGGCACCGGTGGCTCCAGTGGCGCCGATTACTTAAGATCGACGCTATTCAAACCGCTGTTCCCTGATCTGTGGGCGATTCGGAGCGCGCTATGACGGTGACACTGGAGCAACTTCGGGCGACACCCAATGCGTTGGCGGCCCATTACAGCCGGTTTCGCGTCGATGAACGCATTCTTCTCACCGGTCACTCCCATCAAGCTTGGCCGGACTGCTGCCGAGAGGCGCAGCTCGAAGCGTGGGACGATGCGGCGCGCTACGGCGACGATAAATGGTCGCATGCTTTCGCCAAAGCAGCGCAGGTGCAACGGGGCTTCGCCAGGGTGGCCAACGATCCCGACGGCCATTACACCCTGGGCGAGAACACTCATACCCTGCTGGTGCAGTGGCTGTCGGCGCTACCGTTGCGCACCCGGCCGCGCATCGTCACCACCGACGGCGAATTTCATTCGGCGCGGCGTCAGTTGCAGCGTCTGGCGGAAGAAGGCATTGAGATCCATTCCGTGGCCTCCGTTCCCGCCGCTGACGTTGCCGACAAGCTGATCCGCGCCATCGACAATCGCACTGCCGCGGTCATCGTTTCTTCCGTGTTCTATCACACGGGCCATCGTGTTCCGGAACTGGGCGAATTGGCGCGATACTGCGCCCAGCATGGCGTGCCGTTGCTGGTCGACGTCTACCACCACCTCAATGTCGTTCCGCTGGATGTCGCCGCCGACGGACTGGGCACGGCCTACTTTGTTGGCGGCGGCTACAAGTATTGCCAACTCGGCGAGGGCAACTGCTTTCTTCGGCTCCCACCGGATTGCCAGCTGCGACCGGTAATCACTGGTTGGTTCGCCGAATTCCAACATTTGGCGTCACAGCGCATGACCGGCCCCGTACCCTACGAACAGGGCGCACTGCGCTTCGCCGGTGCCACGTACGACCCCACCGCGCATTATCGTGCAGCGCGGGTATTCGAATTTTTCGACGAACAGGGGCTTACTCCGCAACTGCTCCACTCGGTGAACCGACACCAACTGGCGCTCCTTGCCGATGGATTCGATCGCGGCGACACCGATCCCAACCTTATTCTGCGCGACAAACGCGTCTCTCTGGCGGAACGCGGCGGATTCCTGACATTTCGCACGCCGTTTGCCGCGAAGCTCAAGTCCCAGCTTGCCGAGAGTGGCGTGATCGTGGACAACCGCGGCGATACCTTGCGCATCGGGCCCGCGCCGTATTGCAGTGATGCGCAATTGACCGCGGCGGTAAGCGCGCTTGTCGATCTGGTTTCAGGCACCGGCGCCTTGACGGAATCGCCGCGTCGGTAACGAGAAACAATCATGGGCATTCATCGCCGCCGCATCATTTACCGGATCAACGAAGCCGATCAGGTGGTTGAGCTTGGCGAGGAGTGGAACGATTTCGCCCATCAAAAGGATGCCCCCCAATTAACGAAAGAGAACATCGTCTCCCTCCCCATATGGCATTTCATCCACGATCCGGAAACTCGCCACTTCCATGAAACGCTGTTACTCAAGGTGCGGCGCAACCGAAGTACTCTCAGCGTGCCGTTTCGCTGCGACTCCCCCGCCGTTCGCCGCTACATGACGATGAATATCAATCCGCTGCCACGCAACGCGGTGGAATATCGTTGTCAAATCGACAGACTCGAACCCCGAGAGTCGGTACCGCTCCTCGCCAACCAGACGAGCGAGGGAGAAACGTTCATCCGCATGTGCAGTTGGTGCAAGAAAATCGACTGCGGCCGCAATCACTGGCTGGAAGTGGAGGCCGCGATCGCGAAGTTAGGTCTGTTCGAATTGGCGACGCTTCCCCGGATCTCGCACACGATATGTGACGATTGCAGGCGCAAAGTCATGTCGTCCATGTGACGCCGTAGGGCCACGAAAATCGCCGAGGCGTTCCGGCGCCCGTTAGCCGAACAAATTGAGCGTTTGATCCCCCAGGGGAAATTGCTGGGCGACGGGACTGCCGTCGATGCCGGCCAAGCGGCGCAGCGCGCGGTGAACGTGGGACATGCGCAGGCGCGTCCCCGCGGCGCTGGGTTGCAACGTATTTGGATCGAGGGTCAGCGCTCGCAACTCCGGCGTGGTCCCGCCGATGACCCGGTTGCTGCGAATGACTTGCCGCGAGTTGCCGATGAACATCATGCTGGTGATCGGCCAGTGGTCTTTTCCCGCCTTGTCGTTGTACTTGTTTGTCCGTCCGAAATCCGATCCAACCACGACAACGATTCGATCCGTGAGATTGCGCTCCGCCGCCTCCTGCAGAATGCCGTCGATGCCCTGCAAGAAATCCATCAGCAGGGGATAGTGAAGATTGTCGTGGTCGCTGTGGGTGTCGAAGCCATTCAGGGAAATATGCGCCGCCGCCGTGACGCCGGTCTCGAAACCGGCCAAGGCAATGCGGCCTTGACGATAGACGTCCCAGGCTTTTGACCGGCCGTTGAAGCTGCTCAGCGGCTTCTCGGGCTTGCTATCAAGGTTGGCGGCGAAATCGCCAAGATGCCCGCTGTCGCCATGCACAGCGATGAACTGTTCCAATGCGGCCGACATCGCCGGGAGGCGCTCTGACTGCTTAAGCGCCTGCAACCTGGCCGAGCGCGCGGCGCGGACAAGATCCAGTGTGCCGCCGGCGGTCTCGTTTAAATAAGTCGCTGAGGCGGGGTTCTTGGCGTCCGCTCGATTGGGATAAGCCACCTCGAACACGACGTCGAGGTTGCGGGGTGTAAGCCGAACCGGCACCACCGGATTCACGGCGACGGAGTAGCCGCCGTTCGTGATGAACGACGCCGGCCGTCCCGGCGCCAGCGCCGCCGCCGCCAGCGCGCTGAAGTTGGGGTAACCGCCGCGGGACAGCTCACCGCTCCATGCGTTGCGCTGACCGTCGCTGTGGGAATTGGTTCGGCAATCGATGCCGTTAATCAGCAGCAAACGCTGACCGTAGCCCGTGATGAACTGGCCGGCCGTATACAGCGACGTATCGGTTAAAAATGTGTCCGGCGGCGGCGCGACCCGAAAATTGCCCATCTGCTGGATGGCGGCCGCGGGATAGTTGTTCATGCGCGCCGCGTCGGTGGGTGTGGTGTATCCCTTGGGATCAAAGAAGCTGGTGGGATCCCAGCCTCCGCGCGCTTCGATCGTTAACCAAAGAGGACCGGTATAGTTGTCGTGCGCGGCGTACAGACGAAGTGACGGCGCCAACGGCAGCGCAACGCTTGCCGCTGATAGACCCGCCAGTTTTAGAAAATCGCGCCGCTTCATCCTGTTCGCCCTTATTCCATAAAGAATCGAAAATCGCTCAACAGGTACGCAACCACCGCCTGCCAAGCCTGTACCGTGCGCTGCGCATCAAGACGAATGGGATCTTGCGCGGGCAAACCGCCGCCGCAAGCCGCCGACAAACCATCCGCCCCGGCGGCGTTGCGCGCCGCAACGAACAAATCGAACGTCCGTGTGATCTCGGGATCATCGAGCGCAAGTTCTTCGCCAAGGATGCGCCGATGCAAATACTGAAGATTGCCGCGAATCGCCGCCGACGCGGCATCGGGCGTATCGTCAATCGTGACATTGGGAAACAAGGCCCGCTCCGCCGCCACTTTGGCGAAATCGGCCGCGGTCACCTCGCAGCTGATTTGAAAGGCCAGGCGGTCCTGGATCGCCGCCATCATGCCGGTAGGCGACGTGGTACGTTCGGTGATCTCGTCGGAATCAATGCCGCCGTACAGCAACAAGTACGTCGTCGATTGCAACAGCGTGCGTCCGGCCGGCGAGCGCCAGCGATAACCGCCAGTCACCGCGCGTATCTTGCGATCGAGCTGTTCCGGCGTAAGCAGGCGCTCCAAGCCATGCGCCGCGAATTGCGCCGGATCGTCCGCCGCTCCGATATTGGACGCGCGAAAATATTCGGTGGCGACAATGGACTTCACCAGCGATTTAAAGTTGAAGCCGCCAGCGACAAACTTCGCCTTCAGATCTTCCGTCAGAGCCACATCAGCCGCAGCGGCCGATCCGAGCAGCGCTATCACCACGGTCTTCACCGTGCTCACCGCGAAGCGGTTGTCGGCGGCCACCCGGCCGGCGAGCCACGCCAGTGCCCGCGGCGACTCTGTGCTGGGCAAGGCATCGACCGACTGAAGGGTATAGCCGGGCGCCAGCATTTGCGGCGGTGTGCGCGTGTTGAACCAATTCTGCACATCGCCCAGAAATGGCCCGTCATCGTCCCAGTTCTTAAACAGGCCCGCAACGGGATCCATGACGTCATGGCAGACCTTGCATTGAGGATCTTCCAGCGTGGGGAATTGGCCGACGACGTTGTCCAAATCCAATCCGCCGCGATTGGCCAAGCCTTCCACATCGGTGTCGAGGAAGTACTTGAATACATAACGAGCACGGGCGCGATTGCGGTTGGTCGGCGTGCTCTGGTAACGCCCGAGGAACGCCAGCGTATTGAGCACCCCGGCATGGGGATAACGTCGACTGTTCTCGTCCGTGATGACCGCTGGCCGGAATTCGGTGGGATTTTTCGCGTCGGCGGCATCGCCGTACACGAAATTGAACCCTGCCGGCCCTTCCGGCGTTACGCCGAATAAGGTGGCCGAATAGGGATTGACCATGGTGTAGTCCGCGGTGAGGATCTCGGTGAACGGCCGATTATTTCTCACGACGTAAGCAACGAGTTCGACCGGAGCAAAACCCACGCCTTGGCCGACGCTGTTGCGCAGACGGTTGATGTCGGCTGAAGCATAACCCTGCGCGGTGAGTCGGGATGGCGAGTAGTAACTACCGTTGGCAAAATTGTTGAGATCCAGGTTTAGTGCCGAAGCATCGGCCAGCGCATTGGTCAACAACAAATCGTTGTAGATTTCCTTTACCCGGTTGAAGAACGCCGGCTCTGTCATGACAGCGTCGAGTATCGAATTCATCGCCGCCTCGAACGCTGCCGGGGTCGTCGCGCCATTGACCCCGGCCTCCTCCGCCGCAGTCGGCAATCGGCCGGCAAGCGCCAGTGTCGCGCGGCGCAAATGCTGATAAGGCGTGGTCAACACAAGCCCTTGCTGCGCGCCCGTGTTGTCATCGATGCACACGCTCAACCGATCGCTCAACTCGACCAATGCGTCAAATCGCGGATCGCCCGCCGCAAATCGCCTACCGCCGCCGTGGTCGTTCAACCCATTGCTGGGTTTGCTCAGAATCAACGATTGCCCGGCACTGTCCTTGCGGATGACAAAACGCTGCGCGGCCGCCAAATTGGTCGCCAAGAAATCGCTGGCCGTAGTATTGACCAAGTTAAAGTTGCTCGTGACCCCATCCGTGGTGTGGCAGCTCAAACAGTCGGCGGCCAACACCTGAGGCCAAACCTGATCGCGAAAGAACGGCATGTTTTCGCTGCAGGCGACGGCATTCAACGTCACCTTTTGTTGTGCCCGCGCCGTATTGCCCGCTCGGTCCGTTGCAGTCCACGTGACTGTCGAATCACCCAGCGGAAAACCGGCTGTCGGCGCGTCGTTGGTCACGCTCACCGTGCCGTCGACCAAATCCCGGGCTTGAGGAGCAGCGAGAGTCAAACGATTTAGCGCGCGAAAGCCGCTCTGTGCGATATCCGCTGGGGCCGTCACGCTCGGCGGAGTACGATCGGCGACGGTTATCCTCTGTAGCACCGTGGCGGTGTTCCCGGCGCGGTCCGTCGCGTACCACGTCACCGTTGTCGTTCCGACGGGAAAGCCTCCGGACGGCGAATCGTTGCGCGGCGTCAACACGCCGTCAACCGCATCCTGGGCCGTCGCGGTCCCGATATCCACGGCAGTCAGGGTAGCGCTCGCTTCGACGGGACCAATGGTGGTCGCTTTGGTTAGCGCAAGCACCGGCGCGGACTTATCGCTCGCCGCGCCGTTCACCACCGTTACCCGCTGTGTGGCGCTGGCGCGGTTGCCCGCCGCATCCGCTGCGTTCCACGTCACCAAGGTCAGTCCGACGGGAAAGCGCGCAGGCGCATTGTTGCTCACCGTCGGCGAACCGGAATCGTCCGAGGCGGTCGGCATGCCCAGTTGCACCGCCACGGGTTGCCCATCGGCGCTGGTGGCGTTTACGTCAGCCGGCGCGGTCAACACAGGCGGTTTAACGTCAACAGCGGATGAGGCAAGCGCAACGCTCACCCTTTGCATCGCCGTGGCGGAATTGCCGACGGCATCCGTCGCCGTCCAAGTTACGGCGGTTTCGCCAATGGGAAACTGCGCCGGACCATCGCGAGAGACATCGACCGCTCCGAGCGCGTCAAAAACTTCAGGGGTGCCAAGATCCACCTCGATGCCGTTCGCGCTGGGTGCCGTGGCAACGACATCGGCCGGGGCCGTAAGCAGCGGCGGCGTGGTGTCTCGCAGAGCAATTTTCTGTTGGGCGCTGGCGGTCACGCCGGATTGGTCGCGCGCGGTCCAGTTGACGGTCGTCTCGCCCAACGGAAAGTCTTTCGGTGCATCGTTCTCGACGACTACCTCGCCGTTGCCATTGCGCGTTGTCGGAGTCGGAAGCGTGACAGTGGTGCGCTGACCCGTCGCTTCGAAGGAGAGCGTCGCGGGCGCATCGATTTGAAATGCGGTGGGATCGCCCGCCACGGAGCCCGCCGACGGCCCGCCCCGCGGCATGCGCGTTGAAACGCTGCTGCCGCCACCGCACGCAGAGACCAGCACGCCGATCAAAACAACGCTGCCGACGGTTCGAAGGTGCAGTCGCCACGAATGCTTCACAGGCAATCGTCCTTGATACGGAAAAAAAACATAGGCCAATCCCTGGTCTGACGCGTTCGGCGCGCCAAAGCGCCGCTAAAAAGTCGGCCGATTATTTTCAGTTATTTTGGTAGCACATTGTGCAACGGGATGGGGGCGCTAAAAATACGCGCCACTACTAACAGACTTGAGCGGGAAATTCCTAGAATTTTTTGCGCAGCGTCAGCGTCGTGCCCACGCGCTGCATGTCGAGACGACCAAGAAAGGACATTCCGAGCAAAACGTCGGAAGGGAAATCGCCGTCAATCACTGTGGCCTGGACGTCGCGCAGTTCAATTTCACCGACTTTTACAGTGCGCAGAATGACGCCGTATGCCTCTTCGACGCCGGACGCCGTTTCCACATAGCCCTTCTTGCCGGTGTAGCGAAAATCGATGCCCAAGCGCTTCGCGTGATTCGAATTCAAGGCGATGTTCGTCGCGCCGGTGTCGACCAGAAAATTGATCAGATGACCGTTGATGCTGCCGGTCGTGGTGTACATGCCGGCGGGGTCGGGAAAGATCTGCACTTCGCGGCTCGACGCACCGACAAAGGACGATCCGATATGGGCGCCCAAACCGAACGTCTCACGCTGCCCGTTGATCGCGAACACCGCCTCGTCGCTGTTGGCGCTGATGAGCTTCGCCCCCTCGGGCGAAACTTCGCCGACATTGAGCACGCGGCGGGTGCCGTCGATCGTCACGATAGCCTTGTCTTTGAACAACGCGACCACGACAATATCCATCGCCATCGCTGGCCCGCAGGCAACGAGCGAGAGCAGCAGTAGAATCGTTTTTAAAACGCGCGAATTCATACCGTCTCTTTCGGCCGAGAATCAAAAAAGGATTACAGATTGAAACCCGTCGTCATTTTGAGGCATTTGGATTGCGAAGGCCCCGGCTACCTGGCGACATTTTTAGACCGTGACAACATCCCCTACCGCGTCGTCGCCATCGACAAGGGCGAATCGCCGCCGGCTGATGTAACCGACGTCGGTGGTCTGGTACTCATGGGCGGCCCCATGAGCGTCAACGATCCATTGTCGTGGATCGACCAGGAAGTGAATCTCATTCGCGAAGCCCATGCACGAGGAATTCCCATATTGGGTCATTGCCTCGGCGGACAGCTAATCGCCAAAGCATTCGGCGCAACAGTGCAGCCCAATCGCAGCAAGGAAATCGGTTGGTACGACATCGAGACGATCGCTTCCCCTGCGGCCGAACGCTGGCTCAACGGACTACCCCAGCACTTTCTCGGCTTCCATTGGCACGGCGAAACATTCGGCTTGCCTAGCGGTGCGATCCCGCTCTTTCGCAGCGAATTGTGCCAACACCAAGGCTTCGCCGTCGGCAACACCCTGGCACTGCAGTTTCACGTCGAAATCACTGCAGCAATGATCGTCGAATGGACCGAGCGCAACACCGCCGAGCTGGCCACCCGGCCGCCGGGGGTGCAGACGAAATCGCAGATGATGGAGGACGTCGCCGAACGCGTCGAAGCCCTGCACCGGGTGGCGGATGCGCTGTACTCGGCGTGGCTGCGGGCAACAAGAGCTGGATGAGCTCAGAATTAGCCAGCCTTACGCGCCGCGCATCGGCAGCGGCCCGCCCGTGTCTGAGGCTACGACTGTTACGCTGCTAAGTCGCCGCTTCAGTCCCGGCTTTACTGGCGCCGTGCCACGCGCACCGTCCGCACCAAACGATACCCAGTCCACGCGACGGCTGACTGCACCGGCCGTAGATGCGGTCTGCTTTCCATATAGCTCGCCAATGTCATCATCGACGGTTCACCATGTTCCGTCGGCACCCGGCAATTCATTGAAGCTGTCAATAGGTAGTTCGAATTTTTCTTCACGCCATATTGAGCAAGAACCGCCATGCCGGCACCACGTCGATGCGGCCCGCCGGTTCGGTAAGGCTCGCCTCTTCATGGAGCGTCACGATGGTTGCGGACTGCAGCTTAAGTTCCGACATGGCTTCCGTCAGCGCGTCGATTTCACGCTTGCGCGTTTGCGGCTCCTGCAAGGATTCGCACACTTGGACGAGCATGCGCGAACCATCACGTGTCGATGCAATGAAATCCACTTCGCGTCCGGCCTTGGTCTTGTAGTAGTAAATGTCCTCCGTCACCCGTCGCAATGCGCAGAAGATCATGTTTTCGAGGAGATGGCCGCGATTGACCAAAATGCCCGACGCCACCGACGCCACCATGGCGTGGTCGATACAATAGATTTTCTTCGGGTTGGCATTCTGGCGCGCAAGGGACGGATCGAAAATGCGAACGGAAAACAAGAAATAGGCATCCTCGAACCACTCCAGGTAGTCCGCAACGGATGCCTTTGGGACTTTGTGTCCTAACGACTTGAGGTATCCCGTCAGGCTATTGATCGAATACATCGATGCGGCGTTGTCCACCAAGCGGTGCGCCAGATCACTCACCGCTTTTGGATGGGAGATGTCGTGCCGTTCCACCAGGTCACGAAACAACAACGCATTGAAATACTCTTGGTGGACTTTGATTCGCAGACGCCGATCCAACCCCGCAACTTCTGGAAATCCTCCGGCCTACCA